>JAAUSP010000752.1 GCA_012032575.1 Anaerolineales bacterium
CGGCCCGCCATGCGTTGCGCCGGGCCATTAATGAGTGGGAAAACTGGGCCACCGGCTCAAGATTGGCATAGAACTGGAAGCGTATGTATTGCAGCCGGACGGCAACGGCGGCTGGACCGAGTGGCATACCCCCGGCGCGTATGTCTATGGGACCGGGCCGGCGGTTGATCCGATTGGCCTGTTCGATCAGGTGATGGACCTGGCCGACCACTGCGGGCTGCCCATTGACTCGATCAATTCCGAATACGATACTCCGCAGTTTGAATTAACCCTGGAATACGGCGACGCCCTGCATGCCGTTGACAATATCTTTCTCTTTAAGCTGATGGCCCGCGAGTTAGCCGCCAAACACGGCCTGCTGCTCACTTTTTTAGGCAAACCCTTTGAGGGCCGCAGCGGCAGCGGGTTTCATACCAACTTTTCCCTGCAAGATGATTATGGCCGCAACGCCCTGGCCGACCCTCAGTCACCCGATGGCCTGTCCCGGCTGGCCCACCAGTGCATCGCCGGTATCATTGAACATCACGAAGGCATGACCGCCTTGTGCGCCTCGACCGTCAATGCTTACAAGCGGCTGCGCCCCGGTCAATTGGCCGGCTATTGGGCCAACTGGGGCCACGATCACCGGGGCGTCACCCTGCGCGTCCCGGTTGACCGCGGGCCGGCTACCCGGCTGGAGCATCGGATGAGCGACGGCGCAGCCAACCCCTACCTGGTGACGGCGGCCATCTTGCAGGCGGCCCGGCTGGGAGTTGTCCACGATCTCACCCCGCCCCCGGCTGAAGAGTTGGACTGCATCGAAAATCAGGGCACCGACCGCCACACCCCGGACGATTTGAACCAGGCGCTCAATGCCCTGGAAGCCGATACTCCTTTGATTGAAGCCATTGGCAGCGATTTGGTAGCTAATTTTGTCGCCGTCAAGCGGGCCGAGTGGGAAAAATTCGCCTCGGCCGTCACCGATTGGGAGCGAAATTATTATTTGCCGTTCCTTTAGAAAAAAGGCGAGGACACGTGAGGCGATGACGCGATGACGCGAAGCGCTTCGCCTCACGTGTCCTTGCAGCTTTAAAGGAGAACCAACATGCTGACATCGCAAACCGAAATTAATTTAGGCGAAGCCTTTGCCGACATCACCGACCCCGAAACTTACCTGAACGGTGTGCCGCACGCCACCTTCAAACGGCTGCGGGATGAAGAGCCGGTCAGTTGGTGGGATGAGAAAGAAGGGTCGGGCTTTTGGGCGGTGACTCGTTACGATGACCTGCTGCATGTCAGCCACAACCCGCGCCTGTTTTCCAGTGCGCAGGGTATCCGGCTGGAAGAGATGGATGCCGAAGAACTGGTGGCCCGCCAGACATTAATGGAGATGGACCCGCCCGAACACACCGCGTACCGCCGTCTGGTGCAGGCGCCGTTTCTGCCGCGAGAAGTGGCCGCTTACGAAAACGCCATTCGGCTGTTGGCGCGGGCCATGATTGATGAGATCCGGGGACAAAGTGAATTTGATTTTGTTGAAGCCATCGCCCGCCAGCTCCCCATGCGCATGCTGGGCAAACTCCTCGGCGTGCCGGACAGCGACGGTCCCTGGCTGGTCAGTCGCGGCGATGCCCTCATTGGCAACACCGATCCCGAATTTACCAGTCACCCTGTAGATTTGGTGGATACGAATGCCTACCGCTTATTACCCTTCCGCAGTCCGGTCAGCCAGGAGTTGTTTGACTACGCGGCTGAGCAGGCCCGCCAGCGCCGCGAGCAGCCCACCGATGATGTCATCTCGATGCTGTTGCTGCCCAAGCGAGACGGCGAACCGCTGTCCGAGCACGAGTTCAAAAACTTTTTTGCCTTAATGGTTGCCGCCGGCAACGATACCACCGTTACACCATGGCCGCTGGCATGCACGCCCTGCTGGAGCATCCCGACCAGTTGGCCGAACTGCGCGCTAACCCGGCCCTTTTGCCCTCGGCTGTTGAAGAAATGCTGCGCTGGGGCAGCGTGACCATGCACTTTCGCCGCACCGCCACCCAGAATACCGAATTGGCCGGCCAACAAATCAAAGCCGGGGATAAAGTGGTCATCTGGTTTATCTCCGCCGATTTTGACGAGCGCCAGTTTCCCGACCCTTATCGCTTCGACATCAGGCGTACACCCAACGAGCACGTGGCCTTTGGCCTCAAAAGCCCGCACAAATGCATCGGCGAGCACCTGGCGCGGGTGGAAATCAAGGTGTTGTTTGAAGAACTGCTGCCCCGCCTGGCCGATGTGCGTCTGAACGGCCCGGTGGAGCGGCTGCGCTCCAACTTTATTACCGGCATCAAGCACCTGCCTTTAAAGGTGAGCTGGGCTTAACCAATTAGTGGTATGTCATTTCGAGCGCCAGCGAGAAATCCCCAAACCACGGTAGAAAAGGGATTTCTCCCTGCGATGCCAGTCGAAATGACATGCCTGAAAAAATCATCTTCCAGGGAGGAATACAACTAAGTGACAACAGGATTTGTGTGGCATGAGCAGTACATGTGGCACGACACCGGCACCACGGCCGGCGTCTTGCCGGCGGGAGGATTTATCCAACCCTTCCAGCATTTTGAAAACCCGGATACCAAACGCCGGTTTCGCGGGCTGCTGGAGGTGAGCGGTTTGCTCGACCATCTGGTTCAAATCAAACCCCGCCCGGCCAGCGAAGAGGAAATTGGCCGCTTTCATACGCCAGAATACATTGCCCGCGTCAAAGCGATGAGCGCCGCCAACGGTGGGGATGCGGGAGAACTGACCTTTTTTGGACCGGGGAGTTACGAGATTGCCCTGCTGTCAACCGGCGGCTGTATCGCCGCTGCCGATGCGATTCTGGATGGCAAGGTCAAAAATGTTTATGCCCTGGTCCGCCCGCCCGGCCACCACGCCGAGGCCGGTCTGGGGCGTGGGTTTTGCATCTTTGCCAACGCTGCCCTCACCGTGATGCACACCAAAGCTGTGCGCGGCCTCAAGCGGGTAGCTGTGGTAGATTGGGATGTGCATCACGGCAACGGGACTCAAAAAGCGTTTTACAATGACTCAACCGTGTTGACCATCTCCATCCACCAGGACAACTGCTATCCGCCGGCATCGGGCCGGCTGGAAGAAAACGGGGAAGGCGCGGGCCTGGGGGCCAATATCAATCTCAATATTCCGCCCGGAGCCGGTCACGCCGCTTATCTTTTGGCTTTTGAGCAGGTAGTTATCCCGGCCCTGCGGCGCTTCCGGCCGGAGTTGATTATCGTCCCTTCCGGGTTTGACGCCAATGCTATGGACCCCCTGGCCCGCCTGCTCTGTGACAGCGAAACCTACCGCCACATGACCCGCCAATTAATGGCTGTTGCCGCCGAAGTGTGCCAGGAGCGCCTGCTGATGTGTCACGAAGGTGGCTACTCGGCGGTTTATGTGCCGTTCTGCGGCATGGCCGTGATGGAAGAACTCAGCGGGATCAAAACAGCGGTGGCAGACCCCTACCTGCCCATCTTCGCCGGGCAGGGCGGGCGCGACTTATTACCCCACCACGTCGAGGCCATCGAGCGCGCCGCCGCGCTGGTCGAGCGGGTGCCGACGCCTTGAACCCTCT
>JAAUSP010000753.1 GCA_012032575.1 Anaerolineales bacterium
CTCACCCCCCGGCCCCCCGCCTCCGGCGCGCAGAGCGTCCGCAACGGAGAGGGGGGAGATTCTGACTCCCCTCCCGCTGCGGGGAGGGGTCGGGGGTGGGGTCGAGTGTTGGTTGAACCAGGCGAGGGTCTGCCGCAGCGTCCCCTCGTAAAACTCGGCCAGGGCGGTGTCTACGTTGCCCAGCGTCGCCAGGTCGGCGGCGGTGATTTGGGGCGGAAAACCTGACAGGTCTTCAAGACCTGTCAGGTTTGGCGGGTCTTTGGCGGTGAGATTTTGCCACAGTTGGTAGCAGACCACCTGCAACTGCACCGGCTCGACGTATTGGCCGAGGCCAGGACCGCCGACCGCCGACGGCTGACCGCCAGAATCTCCGGTAGCAGGGAGCGAACTTCCCCCCGCTGCGGGGGGACTGAGGGGGGTCTGTGACCGAAGCTGGCGCAGGTTGTCTACCAGCATTTGGGCGACGCCGGGGGCAAAGGGGCGTCCGCCCAGGCGGGCCGGTTGCTCGATGGCCTCCAAGGCGGCCTCGTAATCCATCCGCTGCATGGAGAAGCGGGCGCGCAGTTTGTCGGTCAGCAGGTAAGCATACGGCTCCAGGGCGGCAATGTAATCCTCGCGCAGGGTCAGAACCACCCACAGCAGCGGGTCGGCGGCCATGGCCTGGTCCAGTTGGCGGAAGAAATCGGCCCGCTGCGGCCAATATTCCAGGTGGGTGGTGACAATTTCTTCAAACTGGTCAATGATCAAAACCGAGGGCGCGGACTCGTACTCGCCTGTCTCCGCCTCGTGCTCCGCCTGATAATGATACTGCTCGCCATCGGGACTGGTCAGCCGGGCTAAAAAGTGGCTCAGGGTCATGCCGCTGAAACGCTGCGGGTCGCCCCGGCTCTGATCCAGGCTGAGCAAGAGGTTAAAGACAAAGATATTATCTGCCGGGTTGCCCCCGCCCGGCAAGGCTCCACTGACCCGGCCGACGGGCAGCACCCCAAAGCCGGACGCCTGCAACTGCGGGATCAAGCGGGTGTTAAGCAGCGAGCTTTTGCCGGCCCCGGATTGGGCATAAAACAAGACCAGGCGTTCGGAGATGACCCGGGCCAGCAAATCGCGGGCTTCGCTCTCGCGGCCAAAAAAGCGCTCCCCTTCCTCACGGGTGAAGGTGCGCGGGCCAACATAGGGGTTTTGACGGGCGTTACTCATCTGGCTGCCTCACTCATCCCGGTTGAAGCTTTTTGAGATAGCTGGGGATGTCACTCCAGACCACTTCAAACTCAGCCCGGCTCAGATATTGTTCCAGATAACTCTCCTCGTCGCTGTCGGGCCGGAGTTGCACAAAGACGCCGGGTTGGGACACGGGCCTGGTTTTGATCAGCCCCCAAAACAAAGTTTTGAAATCCCAACTGCGCAGATTATAACCCAACAAGATCAGGGCCGACTCGGCCATGGCCTGCCGCACCCGCCCGGCAATCCGGTCGGCCTCCTGCCCGCGATGCTCGGAAATAGCCACGAGGAACTCCCAATAATTATCTTCGGTCAACACCAGGGAATCGGCGTACTCATCAAACCCATACAATGGTAAACCAGCGGCTCCTGCGGGCTGGGTTCATAGCTTTTGGTCAGCACAGCGGGAATACTTTCCAGCGTTTTGTGCCAGCGGCAAATTTCGCTGTGCGGCGTTTTCCCCGCCCGGCGCAGAGCCAGCTCGATAAAGTTATGGTAGCCGGTGGTCAGATAGATGGGCAGGGGCAGGTTGGCCAACAGCAGGAGCGGGTTGTCGGCCCCGTTGTCAAGGTCAGGATAGCCCAGGCTGGCACAAAATTGGGCCGGGGATAGATCGTCAAAGTTAGCCTCAACCTCGGCCAGGGTCTCTTCCGGTGCGCCGCGGCAGCGGCCAGATCAAACAACTGGTTCTTCACAAACTCCAGGTAATGCGCGCCCAGGTCCCAGGGTTTGGCCAGCGCCTTATCGGTCAGGCTCTTTAACTGCAGCAGGTGAGCCAGGTCGTGCGGCTGGCCCAAATGAAACAATCGGGCATATTCTGCCACCAGCCGGGCATGTCCGCCCAACACCAGATCGTTGCCAAGCATATTGCTGATAATGGGGACAACTTTACCGGCCTTGATCCGGCTGGCCAGGGTAGATGGCGGTTCAGCCGGGGTCGGGCCTGTTTTGGCATATCTGGGCATAAGGTCTTGCCTCTGGGATAGGGAATTCCTGATGGTACGGGAGTTAAGCCCATTATACAACAATATGCGTTTTTTTCACACCTGAACCGGGGTAATGGACCTTCGGTTTTATCGCTCCAAGCCGGTCTGCGACCGGCGTCCGCCGAGCGTTGAAACGCCCGGCTACCGTAGGCGGGTGAAAGCCCGCTGAAGGCCCCTTTGAGCCGGGTAACTGCTCAGCTAGTCATTTTCACCGAAGGGGAGAAAATCTCCGAGGCTGATGTAGCGCTATTAGAGGATTTCTCGGCCTACGGCCTCGAAATGACATGAGGGCTGAGTATTACATTTTATATGCATTTTATATCCATTAACTATGCATTAACTATGCATTTTAATACATCTTCGTTCATCTCACGCTGGTTCTTTGCCGGGGCAGCGCAGCGCTTGCTGAGATTGGAGCGAAAAACGTATTTCTGCTAAAATAGGGCTTCTGTGACAGCAAACTTCCCTTCTCTCAACCGTACCGTGATTTATCTGGCCCTGGCTGCGCTGCTGGGGCTGGCTCTGTGGCTGCGCCTGCGCTTTATCCACACGGTTCAGCTTTACCCGGATGAATTTGTCACCCTGCTGGCGATCAAAATGATTGGCGAAAAAGGACTGCCGGTCATGCCCTCCGGCCTGTTTTACGATCACGGCCTGCTGTTTTCCTACCTCGGCAGTCTGGCGGCCTGGCTGGGACCGGCCCGCTGGCTGGCTCGTTACGCCAGCATGTTGTTTGGCCTGGCGACGCTTGGCCTGACCTTCTGGCTGGGGCGGCGCTGGTTCTCGCCCGGCGTTGGGTTAATCGCTGTGACAGGGTTAGCCATCGCGCCCGCCGCCATCGAGTGGAGCAGCCGGGCCAGGATGTACGCGCTGTTGCAACTGCTGGTTTTGCTCACCCTGTGGCTGGCTTACGAAGGCATCGTGCAAAACAGAGCCTCGCTGCGCTGGACTGCCCTGCTCGCCTACCTGGGCGCAACCCTGACCCATTTTGTGGCGGTTGCGCTGGCTCCACCGTTGGTGTTGGCAGGAATAGCTATCTGGTGGCGCAAGAGGCGAGGACGCGAGGACGCGAGGACGCGAGAAGCTCTGTCGCCTCATCGCCTCATCGCCTCATCGCCTCATCTTTTGGCTGAAGCTGCTGTTTTCACTCTCATCCTCGCCGTCGCTTTCCTGGTCAAGCGGACCGGCCAGCCCAAAGGCATCGAAGCGCTGGAAGCGTCGGGGGCGCTGCCCGGTTTGGGACAGGTCTTCAACATTTACAGCAATTTTTCCTTCAACCCGATAGACGGCTGGCAGGCCATCGCTCCTTTTTATCTAACCCTGCCTGCCCTCATCTTTGCCCCCTTCGCCCTTATCGCCATCGTCATTAGCTTCCTCGCCTCCCCCG
>JAAUSP010000754.1 GCA_012032575.1 Anaerolineales bacterium
TCAGCTTGACGGTCTTACCTTATGAGAAGACGTCAGTGAAGTATAGCGGAAAGTGGACGCAGCGCAACTGCATGAGGTTTCTACGGTGGGGGAATACCCTGCCGGGGTAGGGCAAGTTCCTGAGAAACTGTCTCTTAAGCGGCGGTTGGCTCAAGGGTTTGCTCCTTGGGCAGCAGGTTGAAACCAAGTTTGGCGGCTTTGCGCTGGAGGTAGACCAGTTCGCGCTCTCGTTGTTGGGTTTCATACCCCTCGGCCCCAATGTCCTCGAAAGGTACTTTATACTTGAGCATAAAGTAAACGGTCCGAGCAATCTTATGGGCCGTAGCCACGAGCGCCTGAGCGGGGCCGAGTTGAACCCGTTTGCGCCGGTAGAAGGCTCCAAAAGCGGAGTTGGAGCGAGTGACCGAAGCAGCGGCTTGGCGGAAAGCCTGACCGGCCCGGTTATCGGTTTTGAGAGTGCGGGAGCGTAAGACTTTGCCGCCGGAGATATCGTTGTGGGGAGCCAGCCCCAGCCAGGAAGCAAAGTGTTTGACATCAGGCCATTTGGACATATCGCTGCCAATCTCGCTGAGGATGGTTTGGGCCAGGGAGGCGCTAATGCCCTCGACCGCAACCAGGTCTATCCCGACAATGCGGAACAAGTGCTGACGGGTGCTTTGAGCGGGTTTGTTCTTGGTTCTGGAATTAGGTTTGAGCGGGGGGAGCGGGGGCAATGCTTCAGGCGCGTCCCAGCGCGGTTTGACGGCGGCGAAATGGTCTTCGATTTCGGTATCACAGGCGTTGATCTGAGCGGTAAAAAAGTCGAACAGTTCGAGTGATTGTTTGAGACTGAATAAATACTCATCACGCCAGGAGCCGGTCAGGGCTTTAACAATAGTGGCCTCATCAGCTTTACAGCCCGGCTGACGGAAGCTGGCTAACACCTGGGGGTCACGCTCCCCGGCGACGATGGCGCGGAGGATTTGCAGCCCCGTCACTCCGGTGATGTCTGACAAGACGTGATGGAGTTGTAGGTTCATCTGCTGCAGGGCTTTTTGCATATGTAAGATATGAGGGGCGCGGTGCTGGATGAGTTCAGCCCGGTGACGTAAGTAGGTTCGCAGGCTGACCATCTCAGCATCGGGCCGGAAGGAGCCGGTGAGGAGACCCAAACTGTGCAGCTTTTGTAACCACTGGCAATCTATAATATCAGACTTGCGTCCAGGGACGTGTTTGACGTGGCGGGCATTGACCAGAAAGACCCGGATGCCACGCGCTTCCAGCAGTTCAAACAGCGGGATCCAGTAGACCCCGGTGGATTCCATGGCTACCGTGTCTATCTGGTTTTCAACCAGCCAATCCGCCAGCGCGTGCAGGTCTGGGGTGAAGGTGCCAAAACAGCGCACCGTTTCCTCAGCCCGATCAGGTGGGATGGCCCCCCAGATTTCCCGGCTGCCGATGTCTATCCCGGCGGCGTGGGGATGAACGAGGCCCAACGTGTCCAGCTTGGCCTGGGCTTTATTAGCTCTACCTTGACTTTTACGACCTTTGTTTTTGCTCATGGTCATCTCCTGAAGGATTGAAATTTGGCCGAGCAACCGGCTTCCCTACGATTAAAGTAGATTCCTGATCGGGGTCGAGACCAGCTCGCCACCAGGGGTGAAATCACCCGGAAGCCGGAACCACGTTGCAGCGCGAGGCAGACCGCCAAACGGTCGCCATCAAGGCTTGTATCGGTCTTATTTTAGCCTCAGCCGGAAGGTATCATAGCAGGCCAGTCAAATCAGCCCGCCAGTTTCTCCGGTGGGGGAATACCCACCGGGGTAGGGGTCGTTGCAGCCGAATTGCTACCGCCCGGTTTTTGTGCGACGTGAAGTCGCATGTAGTTTTTGACTGGAAGGTGAGTACCCTTCCCGGAGACGCTCTTTTCTCTGCTCCCACGTAACAGGGTCACTGACCCCGCCTACACTGCCAGTAAGTAATGACCGCAGTGGCATGCAAGGCACGCCAGCCCGGTCAACTGACAGCCTCGATGGGTTGATGGGCCAGGGAGAGACTGAGATGGGTAACGACAGTGAATCATCGTAAGCCTCGTTAGGCGAAGCAAGCGAAATCAGGCTGAAACGCTTGAACCATCGTACTGTGTTCAGTGGTCAAAGCTGAGTTGTTCTATGGAGCAATGAAAAGCGCCAAGCCAGAAGAAAATTTGGCAAAACAGCATCGGTTTGTGAGTCGTTTTATATCACTTCCTTTTGACGACAATGCAGCAGAGGCATATAGTCGAATTCGTGCCAGGTTGGAAAAGTCGGGTACGCCTATCGGCCCAAATGATTTACTCATCGCAGCCATCGCTGTTGCAAATGATGTAACACTCGTAACCCATAATACGGACGAATTTGGTAGGGTTGAGGGTTTAAAATTAGAAGATTGGGAAATTTAGTCAACGCGAGAAGCCGCCTAACCACCGCTTGCACCTGACGCCCCGATCTCGCTTTTTCGTGCAGGAGTCTTTGGCACTTTGAGGCTGCTGGTGAGTGAGGATTCGGTGGGCGCAGGTGAAGCGGAAGGCGTTGGGCAGATTGAGAGGAGATGAAATGTCACGCCAAGTAAAAATAGCAGCCATCCAAATGGATGCAGGTTATGCGCCGACATCTGAGCGTCTCCAGTGAGCCGAACGACTGATCATGCAGATTGTTCCGTCGGGGGTTGAATTAGTGGTTTTACCGGAACTATTCAATACCGGCTACGGATATACGGACGAGAATTTTCAGCGGGCTGAACTCCTCAGTGGAAAAACTGTGACCTGGCTAAAAGAAACTGCGATTCGGCATCATATCCATCTGGCGGGTAGTTTGATGTTATTAGATGAGCAGGAGATTTATAACAGCTTGCTTTTGTTTGCGCCAGACGGGCGCCTGTGGCGTTATGACAAAAGTTATCCCTGGGGGTGGGAACGAGCCTATTTTCGAGGCGGGAAAGGGATAAGCGTTGCTGAAACTGACTTGGGGAAGATTGGCTTATTGGTTTGTTGGGATACTGCCCATCGTGGCTTGTGGCGACAATATGCCGGTCAGGTTGATCTGATAATCATCAGCAGTTGTCCACCGGATGTAACAAATCCGACGTTCATTTTTCAGAATGGGGACAAGGTAACGTTTGATGATTTTGGAAAAAGGTGGCGGTTGAACATAATCATAAAGTCATCATCATTCAAGGTCATCCCCATAACTACTGCAAGCCTGGCCTACAATTTCAACCCCGGCCAATTCATCCAGCAAAGTGATCAGATGTTCTCGCACGATGAGCGAATTATCGGCGATAAAGCTTAAGGTTTCTTGGCTCATTAACTGCTCAACGACCTTCAAAATGTGGGTTGGGGTAAAGGGTTTTTCAATCCACCCGTTACGCCTCAAGGGTTTTACCGCGCCGTCAAGGTTGGGCGAATGATGGATAGACCTACTGGATCTCATGAACAATGTGATAGACAAATTTCATTCTCATCTCTCTATCCTCGCAGGCTGATATAAAATTGCTTATTGAGGCCCAGATGATCTCGTTACTGGTGAGGGCGTAGACAGGTATACCGGTCAGGCTTGTTTTACTATTAGC
>JAAUSP010000052.1 GCA_012032575.1 Anaerolineales bacterium
GCATCCTGAGTAGCGCGGAACGCAGTGCAGCGCGTATCGAAGGGTGCGGCCATAGCGACGAGTCGTTGCCAACCCGCACCCTTCGATACGGTTTTCGCTTCGCTCCAACCTACTCAGGATGCTACTCACTCAATTACACATAATCCGTTAAGATAGTTACGGATATTTATCCGTAACTACCCCAGCCGATGTACATCGGCTCAGCGCAGGTGACGGATGAATATCCGTCACCATCAGAGAACCTATGTGGTCTCGTCTGCCGTCCCCGCTCACAAATCCTGAAGACTCATTTTTCCCTTTTCCACCCCCTCAACTATAATCCCCCGCTATGAACGAAACCACAGAACTTAACACTTCGCAACGGCTGCGCCCGCTGACGGCCATGCTGATTGTCTTTTCTGTCCAACTTTGGCATTTTGGTGTTGGAACTGGTGGCCGGGCGCTTGACCGCGCCTTTGGTTGGGGTCAGTCTTTACACCTGGACCAGCATCATCGGCATCATCCTGGCCGGCATCAGCCTGGGCAATTATATCGGCGGCAAAATCGCCGACCGCTGGGCCAGCCTGACGGTTTTGGCCTGGCTGTTTGGGCTGTCGGCCCTGGGCAGCGCCAGTATTTTGGGGACGATTGACCTGATTAACCCGCTGCGCGAGCTGGAACTGCCCATCATTCTGGGCGTGCTGCTGGTTTTTTCCACCGTATTTTTACTGCCCAGCACCCTGCTCGGCACTATCAGCCCGGTGGTGGTCAAACTGACCCTGGCCGATCTCAACCGCACCGGCGACATCGTCGGCAAGATTTACGCCGCCGGGGCCGCCGGAAGCATCGCCGGCACCTTTGCCACCGGCTTTTTTCTGATCAGCGCCTTCGGGACGCGCCTGCTGGTCTGGGGGGTGGCCGGGGGGCTGCTGCTGATCGGGGCATTGATCGGCCTGAGCGCCGCCGCCGGCTGGGTTACAGCCCGGCGCTGCTGTTGGGCCTGTTTCTGGCCTCATCGGTGGTGGCCTGGCAGAGCGGCTGGCTGAACAGCCGCTGCCTGCGCGAAACCGATTACTACTGCATCAAAGTGCGCGCCGACGACAAAGAGCCAAATCTACAGGTTCTCACCCTCGACCGGCTGGTCCACAGCTATGTTGACCCGGCCGACCCGACCTATCTGCGCTACGGCTACGAGCGAGTCTACGCCGATGTGGTCGAGGCGGCTTTCCCGGAGGATGGTCCGCTGTCGGCCCTGTTCATCGGCGGGGGCGGGTACACCTTTCCCCGTTACCTGGAAGTGACCCGTTCCGGCAGCCGGGTTGAGGTGATCGAGATTGACCCCGGTGTGACCGAGACGGCTTATGCCGAGTTGGGCCTGCCCGCCGATACCACCATTGTGACCTTCAACGAGGATGCCCGCCGCTTCATCGGCAATCTGCCGCCCGGCCAGGGCTATGATTTGATCGTCGGCGATGCCTTCAACGACTTTTCCGTGCCCTATCATCTGACCACCCTGGAATTTGACCGGCAGGTGGCTGCCCACCTCAAGCCTGACGGTTTATATCTGGTCAACATTATTGATGGCCGGGGGGGTGCTTTTCTGCGGGCTTACGTCTCTACCTTGCAGCAGGTCTTCGGACAGGTCTACGTCTCGCCGGTGGTGGGCCAGATCGGTCAGTTGAGCCGCCAGACTTATGTGCTGGTCGCTACCAATCGCGCCCTGCCCATCCACACAGCCCGGCCTTCGCCGCTGGATGAGCAGTTTGTCACCCCGGCTGAACTGGCCGAATACCTTCAACAAACACCCCCGCTCATTTTAACCGACGACTACGTGCCGGTGGATAACCTGCTGGCCCCGGTGTTTGCGGAATCGGGCTTGTAGGACGGAAAAAAGAGATTGGAGATTGGAGATTGGTCTAATCTCCAATCTCCAATCTCCAATCTCCTCTTACTCCACCCGCATCAGCACAAACTTTAAATAGCGAAACTCCGGCAGCGCCAGCGGGGTGGGGTGATCGGCCGGCTGACCGCCGAGGTGAAGCACAGTTGCCCGGCGGCGGCCAGGGAAATACCTTCCTCGCAGGCGCTCAAAAACGCTTCCGGGTTGACGTGGCTGGAACAGGATGCCGCAGCCAGCAAACCGTTGGGCAAAGTGACCGCTGCGGCAGCGGCAATGAGCTTTTGATAAGCGGCAATCGCCTTGGGCACGGCGGCTTGCGAAGAAGCAAACGAGGGCGGGTCAACTACCACCAAATCCCAAAATCTGCGGCTGGCGGCGGCCCCGGCCAAAAATTCAAAGGCGTCGGCGGGTACAGTCTCGTGTTTGGCCGGAGGCAGGTCGTTGAGTTCCCAATTTGTCTGCGCGGCGGTCAGCACGGGCGCGGCAATGTCCACCGTGGTTACCTGGCTGGCCCCGCCCAACCCGGCGTAGATTGAAAAGCCGCCGGTGTAGCCAAACAGATTCAGGACACGTCGCCCGGCGGCCAGTTCTCTGATCTTCTGGCGGTTGTCGCGCTGGTCCAAAAAGAAGCCGGTTTTCTGGCCGCGTACTACATCCACGGCAAAACGCACGCCGTTTTCCAGAAAAACGACCGGCGCAACGGGAGTTTCCCCCACCAAACTTTTGCCTTCAGTGCGGCCTCGTTCGCCACGCTCGTAAACGCAGCGCAGCGACAAAGCCTGAGCCAGCCAGGCCGCAATTCCGGCGGCGTCCCAAAACCGGCCGGACCCGCCCCGTCCAGTTGCAGCACGGCAATGTCGCCGTATACATCGGCAATCAGGCCGGGCAGGCCGTCGCCTTCGCCGTTGAACAGCCGGAAGCCGGTGGTGCGTTCATCGAACAGGGTGCGGCGCAACGCCAGAGCGCGTTCAAGCCGTTTTTGGGCCCAGCGCTCGTTGAGCTTTTCGTCCGGTTCGGTGGTGCATATCCGCAGGGCCAGCGGGCTGTGCGGGTCGTAAAAACCGCGCCCAATCTCGCGGCCCTTTTTGTTGTCCAGCAGCACCGCCGGAGCACCGGGTGAGGCCGGCGGAAGCTGGCGCAGCGCTTCGGCGTAAACCCAGGGGTGGCCGCGTTTAATGGCGCGGGTCAAATCGCGGGCCAGCCGGAGTTGCAGCGGCTGGCCGGGGTGGGGGTGAAGAAGGGTCACAACAGCGGCTTATTTCGCTTGACCAGTTGCCAGGTCAGGCCCCAGGGGTCGCGGATAAAGGCGAGTTGGTCGCCGGCAGGGGTGGTGGTGGGTTCGCCGTCGGCGGTCGCGCCGGCTGCCAGCAGACGCGCTCGCGCTGCTTCCATATCGTCTACCAGAAAGGCGATATGCAAAGTGAAAGCGGGGAGGCCGGCGTAATCGGGGATAAGGGCGGCAGGGTTGGTGTAAAGCTCCAGCACGGTTTGCCTGGCGCTGTCGGCCAGAAAATGGATATAAGGCGACTCGGTCGAGGCGCGCAAAATCTGCATGTTGAAATGCTCAACGTACCACTCGACTGCTTTCACGACGTCGGATACATTGAAGGCGATATGTTCAATTTTCATGGCTTTTCCTTTTAAGTGGGATTGACTGCTCTGGTTTTGGGGGCGTACTATACCTTTGTTGGCTGCGGCTGTCAATTCAACTATAAATATTCAGAAAAACATTTTGAATTGGGTAGGGGCGTACCCTTGCGGTCGCCTCTGGTGGGGCAGGCGCAAGGTCGTGCCCCTACCAAAAACATTATCTGAACATCTATATAAAAAAGCGGACCTACGCCTCATCTATTGGCTACTCGGTGTAGAAAAAATGAAGCTGCCAGGGGGCGGGGTTAACCACCAGACTCATTTGTCGCTTCTGGTGAAACGTACAAGCGCCCTGGTAGTTGACCACATTATGGAAACGTTGGGTCATCGTGGTATGGGGGGCCACTATAAACGGGCCAAAGGTGTGGATTACCTCGTCCTGATTCTCAATGACGATGGTATCCTTGACACCCAGGGTTAAAACGATTTCGTCCGGAATATCGAGGGCAACTTCTCCTGCGCCAACGCCGGGCGGAATGACATAAACTATCCGGCGCATTGTTTCGTACTGGGTGGCAAAAAACCAGACCAGCAGGCTCACCAGCCCGATGCCCAGAATGCCCCCCAGCAGCACTTTTTTGTTTTTCAACGGATTTCCTTCGTGGGTTGCGTGTTGCGTGAGTTAAAGCTAACGCAACACGCAACCCGGCTATCGAATACTTATCTTCGCGGAATTGGCTTAGTGGTTGTGCTCGCCATGTTCGGCGTCGCCGCCGTGGTCCATCTGGTCCATCTGGCCCATGGCGGCATCCTTTACCTCGGCCTCGATGGTCATCGGTCCGGCTTTCTCAAAGGTGAGGGTCAGGCCGATTTTATCGCCCACGGCCAACTCCTTTTGCATGTCAATCAGCATAACATGCAAGCCGCCGGATTTGAGGGTGACTGAGCTGCCGGCCGGGATGGGGATGTTGGGCACCGGACTCATCTGCATCACATCATTTTCATCCATTTTGGTTTCGTGCAGCTCAACCGTTTTGGAGACATCGGTTTTAGCTCCAACCAGGGCATCATCGCTGGATCCGCCGTTTTTGATGGTCATAAAAACCGCCCCGTTTTGGGTGGTAACTCTGGCCGAAATATCGCTGACGTTTATACCGCCTTCTGGTGAGGACGATGCTGCCGGGCCGCATTGAGCCGCCACGGTAGTAAAAATTAATAGAAGGGTGACATATATCAAGTTTTTCATTTTAAAAACGCTCCGGTTCGTGTTATGAATTTTCCTGGCTCAGCAGATGGGCCAGGTCGCTGCTCAAATCTTCAGGTTTAAAGCCAAAAGGATACATGAGGAGCAGGTTTTGGTCAGCATTAACCAGATACACACGGGCGCTGTGGCTCACCAGATACCCGGCCGCCGAGTCGGACACGATTTCTTTTTCGGCGAAAGCGCCGTAGGGTTTCATCACTTCTTTGACCTTCTCAAAATCATCGGTCAGGCCGATAAAACTGGGGTCAAAGGCCGTCACATAGCGGCTCAGCGCTTCCGGGGTATCCCGCTCCGGGTCAACCGAGATAAAGATAAAGTGGACCCGTTCCCGCCCCTGCTCCAGTTTATTGACCGCCTGTTTGATATCGGCCAGGGTCAAGGGGCAGACATCGGGGCAGTAGGTGTAGCCGAAGTAAATCAAGGCAATATCGCCCTTGACCTGGCTCAGGCGAAAGGGTTGGCCCGTCGTTGAATTTAATTCAAAGTCGGGCACCGGCAGGGCCGGTTCCAGGATGGCGCCTTTGAACTCATAAGTGGGCGCAAAAGCCTGACAGCCCACCCCGGCGGCAACCAGAACCAATAAAGTAACGACGAGACCAAAACCCGCTTTAACGCTTATCATCATCAACTGCTCTTCCTGTACTAACCTCCGAGGTTTAAGCAACCTCGGAGGTTATTGACTAAAAAACTGCCTATGCTTTTAGTAATCCAATACAATATCGGCGGCGAGAAGCATCTCTGGTATATCCTCACCGGGCTTACCTATTTTGGCTCCGGGGCGCAATGACTCTGGCGTTACCCCGGCTGCTTTTGAACAAGCCGGACAGGCCAATACCTGGCCTCCGGCCTCGACAAAGGCATTGTAGAGTTCGGAAATGGCTGGAAACTCACCCCATTTCAAATCCGGCTGCCGGGCATCAACCAAACGCACGCCTTCCAAATCAAGATGAAGTGTAACTTGTGCGCCTTTCTTCTGCAAATTCCCGGCGATCATCAAGGCCATCGAGGCGGCGTGGAGGTCATCGGTATAGTGCGTTAGATGCACCACAATATTTTTCTGGGTAGATTGAGCCGAGGCCGAAGTTGCGGTCAGTCCCTTGATCGAGAAGTCCGAAGCCCCAAGCATCAGCAGGAACGCCATCAGGATGGCAATTACAATTAAAAGATAGGTATTCAAGTTTTTCATTTTTCTCTCCTTAATATGCACTATTCCCCCCTTTTTGGTTTCAATATTTTGATCACCTGTTGGTTTAAGCCCAATCAATTGTCCAAATCAACACCTCCTTTTTGTAACAGCATGGCTGGCGCTACTTTTTTTGGAGCGAACGAATGTAGGCGATAATGTCGTACAGGTCGTCGTCGGTCAGGTTGGGATTTGCGCCTTTGGCGGGCATCTCCACGCCGGTGGTATTGAGGGTGTCGGTGATGGGCCGGCCTACCTTGATAAAGGCCAGCAGTTCGTCATCCGTTTTACCGGCGATGAATTGGCTGGTGGTCATATCTTTGCCCAACCCCGGCAAACCTTTGGCATCGGCCCCATGGCAGGCTACGCAAGTGGTGGCAAACAGAGGCGCACCGGCTTTAGCGCTGCCCTGGGGAGTCGGGGTTGGTGGCCGGGTGGGCGGTGGTGGTGGTGGGGTCGCGCCTCCTCCGCAAGCGCTGAGAATAAAAGCTGCTACGAACAGCACAGTAACCATAATTGAGATTAAATTTTTCATGAGAGATCTCTTCGCCTCGAATAGTATTTTTGCAATCCCATAGTTTTTGACGCCCCTCAACCCGGTGCGAGTCTGCCAGATGACCAGACCATTGAGCCACACAATAACAGTCACCGGCAAAGCACCGAGCCAGGAAAATGGAATACCTGCCGCCGTTAGGATGGCGACAAAATTTTTCCACAAAACCAGCTCAACCCTCACCGCAGGCACGGTCACTGGCAAAGTGACATCAGTTCACGAAAGCAGCGCGACGGTATAGGGTTCCTGTATTGAGTTGTAGAAAAATATCAGGCAAAAAGCGTTTGAGGGGGTTTTTCGAAGGGAGGCAATAAAGCAGAGCGCCCGGCAAAAACATCGAGCGCAATTAGACAAAAGAGGGCGGTTTGGAGAACGAGGCAGGTACGAGCAACACCCAACAGATAACCGCTGCTCAGGTTTGATTGAAAAAACTGAACCAGACTGGGTGTAAAACTCTCAAGCGCATGGGTTTTGACGTGGGGATTGAAATTCTGAGTTTTCCAAATCCTCTGAACCAAGGCAGTCAGGGGATCAGAGTTGGCTGGGGTGAGGGAAATATGGCCAGGCGACTCGAAAAAGGCAATATTAACCACAGGCACATCCCGGTGAGGCGACAGGGGTGTACTGAACGTGAGCGGGGCTAATCCACCCACGCAAAAAATCAGCCAGCCGTAAATTAACTTTTGCGCCCAGGTAAGCAATACGTTTTCAGGTCGCATAAGTAACCATCTTCACAAGTGGGGGTAATTATCCAACGTTTCAGAAAAAAAGTCAAACCATTTTGGTACGCCTTTAACCCGAAAATCTATCGCTCAGTTGCCCTTTTTTGGACCAAAGATTTCCCGGAGCGGCTGACGCCACAACCAGGGAATCAACCCCAGGGCGACCAATGCCCCGGCGATAAGCAGACCCGCCGGCAGCGTAGATACAGGGTTACCCCATGGATTAGGGCCGGCAGCCGGGGCAAGCAGCGGCGGTACCTCCAGGGTCACTTCGGTCAGGGCGTCATCACTCCCCCGGCGGCGCACATAGATAGACAGGTCCCACTGCCCGGCTGCATTCAAATATGCGCCTTCGGCGGCAAAGGTATCCTGGTCCAGCGCGGCAAATCTGCTTTGGATTGGCCAAGCTGCTCCTGACGATAATTAAAAAGCAGTCGTACCAACTGCACCTCGCCAATAGGCTCGCCAGTGGGGTGATACAGATGTGCCTCAAACCGATTATAGCCCACCTGGTTCGGTGTAACTTGCAGGTGAATAGAGAGATCATCGGCCTGGGCAATCGTATCAAAGGGCACACTCGGCGGGGCGGCAGCGGTTGTTGGAGCAAAACTGCGCGGCGTAGAAGTCTGTATCAAAACGGCCACACTCAGCGTAATGCCCAAACTGATCACCGTTTCAATGCCGATTTGCTGATAGAGGCGCTGCCAGCCAGCCGGGTTGGTCAACTGGCTGGCCTTATGGTGGATAAGCCGATGGTTTAAGAGAGCGACCGCCAGGGTAAAAGAAATCAGGATCAGCTTGGTTAATAATACCAGACCATAGGCGGTGGTCCATAAACTGGAAAAACCCGGCAACTGGACCAGGCTGCTGAAAAGCCCGGTTGCCATCATCACAAAAACGGCGAAGCTGGCCAGAGAAGAAAAGCGCCGGATGAGGAGCAGGCTTTGAGGATAATCGGCCGGGGCAGCCGGGCGGCGAGTATGCCCAATCAACCCCGGCAGCAGCGCCAACCCACCCAGCCAGGCAGCCGCGGCCAGCAGGTGGGCAAAATCGGCCAGAACCGCCCAAACGCTCCCCGGTCCGGCGTTGGCATGGCTGCCCAGCGAAAGGGTAAACAGTAAAACGCCGCTCAGGGCCAGCATCCCCTGCCAGGTTCTGTGCTCCAGGGTGAGGGGATCGGGCTGGTAGACCAGGCTGAGTAAAGCGCCGCCCAGGCCGACCAGCAAAACCAGGGCCAGAATTCGCGTGTCTGGAGAAACTGCAAAGAAGAGCAGCAGAATGACCAGACCGCTATAAGCCGCACTGATGAACAACAACGGTCGTTTTTGTTGATGAAGCGGCCACGGTTGCGGCAACCTCAAACTAACAAATAGGCCGGTAAAAGCCAAAGCTTGGCGGGCAAAGGCTAATGTGCCGGTTCGGGTCTCGAGCAAGAGGCTGGGCAACTGGCTTAGACCACCCAAACGGGCGGCTTGAAGAATAACCTGAACCCACGTCCCCAGCACTACCGCCACTACCCCCAGCCATATCAGCCGCAAGGCCAGGTTTCGCCGGGATAGCGCCAGGGCGGGTTCCTGCATGGGAGCTACGACACTCTGGAAAAGGGGCACACCAAATAATAAAAAACCACCCAGCAAGACCAGCCAGCGCGCGATAACCTCACCCGGAGTGGGCAGTTCTCCCCGCTCCCCGCTGACCACTGTGGCGGCTGCGGCCGTGGGCCGGGAGCCGTCCGGGTTTAACAGAGTCAGAGGGAATGACCCATACCATTCGTGCCCGTCTGCCCGCGACAGCGTTTGCCAGGCGACGGTATAAATTCCGGGTTCCAACGATCCCAGGGGCAGCGTCATGTGCATCGGGTCGGATGGGTCGAGGTTGACTGAGCCGGTGGGAATTTCCTGCCCCTCGGAGTTGAGCAGGCGAGCCTTGCTGAAACCTGCTTCCAGCGGCTCGCTGAACCACAGTTCAATGGTTGCCGGAGGGGCAGCCAGTTCAGCATTGGCTGCCGGGACGGACCGCACCAAAAGCGCGTGGGCCTTAACCCCCGGCGGCCCCATACTCAGGAACCAGAGGCAGATACAAGCAAGCAGCAGCCAGACCGAACTTCTTTTCCCCGGCCGATAATGCTGGAGCACCCGGTTCATTCAGGTTAAACCTTTACCTTGCCCGGTTACAACCAGCCCTAAACTTAACCCGGCCAAAATCATACCGCCCAGGCAGGGCAGGCCGCCGGAGGTCGAGGGGGTGGATGAGGAGGCAGGAGCCGGTGCTGGCGTGGCCGGTGTTGGAACGAGGGTTGGGGCTGATGCTTCGGTTGTGGCGGGTTGAACGGGGTCAGGGCTGGCCTCTTCGGCTGCCGGGTTGACGGTAAAGCTAAATTCGCCGCTGCCCTCGTGACCGTCTTCGGCGGAAAGGTTGCGCCAGCGAACAGTATAGAGGCCTGCCGGCAGCCCTTCCGGCAGAGAGACAATCACGTGGGCCCGGTCGTCGTCGTCAATCCGGGTATCTTGCTGGTCCACTTGCGTCCCGGCGGAGTCAAACACTTCCAAAATGTTGGCCTCTTTACGGCGAAAGAGTTCCTGGGTGAACCAGACTTCGATTTGGCGAGGAGCCTCGGTTATCACCGAGTCGGCCATAGGCACAGACCGTTCATATTCGGCATGGGCGCGGGCCAATTGTGCGGGAACACCACCAAAACACCGGCCAACAAAATGAGAACCAGGCCAAAAGCCAGGATTTGTTTTCTTGGGGACGGTTTTGACATCAAACCACCTTTTGACACATCAGTTCAAAATTTTGGGCCGGGATCAGGAGATTAGGGGATTCTATTTTTCCTCTCCTCCTTTATGTATCCCCCAATCCCGGCAAAACTTTTCCGGTCAACTACAACGGGTAAACCTAGCCTCCGTGTTCGGAACTGTGCTCGTCACTATGGCTATGTTCCCCTTCTGCGCCGTGCTCGGCGCGCCGCTTTCGCCGCTCAACCAGGCCCCGGCGGCATGAGACAAACCATGCTGAAGGTCATGGGCCTGGGTAGCCAGCGGTTTGGCCGCTGCCACGTCGTCATTGGCTAAGGCTTCGGCGTACTGGCTCAACGCATCTTTGAGTTCGTCGGCCTGGGCTTGCAGGTCTGCCGGCCAGGCGGTTGCTTCCAACAGGCTGATGACGCGATTGACCACCCCGGCATCGCCGGCGTCAATCGTTTCTTCCTGGTTGATCCGCTCGTCCATGGCATGAAAACCGGCGGTGTCCATCAGGTAGAGGGTAACTGTCACCTGATATTTTGTTCCTGTTCGCCTACGGGTGCCATTTGATCGGTCGAGGTTTCAGCCGCGGCATCGTGCTCGTGCTCGGCGGTGCTGCTTTCCGTAGTCACCGTTGCGGCAATGGCAGCACTCCCGGCCAGATTTGTCGCCCCATTTTCCGGAGTGGGTGCAGCCGCCAGGCCGTATTGAACCGCCGTCAGGGTTAAGATAATAACCAAAGCAAAGAGAGTTATCCGAAATTTCATTTGAAAAATCCTCCATTCAATTAATGTTAACCAAAATTCAAGTCAAACGGAACACGCAAGACGCAACACGGTTTGACGTATTTAACTCTCGGAACTGTTTATAAAGCTGGCGTTTAGTTCAACGGAAAGGATGGGGGTTTATCGTGCGGTGCTAATGAGACTGACTGCCCGCTGAGTGCAGCCGGGGCAATCGAACCCAGGAGGGCGGGAAAGGTAAAAATTTTGAACTGAGCGATGGTTAAAAGATAACCATTGCTCAGTCCGGAGACAAAAAATTGAGTAAGCCCAGGGTTAAGATTTTGAACAGTAAGAATAAGATCAGCCTGGGGATTGAGACCTCTGATGAACCAAAAGCGTATCTGCTCGGTCTCTATTTCGGGCAGGGGGGACTCATGATGATGCCCATGCGGCGATTCTTCAAAAATACTCAAGTGGTAAGGATGCTGCCCATGTTCGTGTCCAGGCAGCAAACCATCAAAATAGGTCAGCGAGCCAACCCCACCCACACAAAACATGAGCCAGCCGTAAACCAGCTTTTCGATCCACAGCCTCAGGACCTTATGACGCAGCATCAGTTGTTAAATCCCCTGGCAAGAATTATCTGTTTTTTGGCAGCAGAGTCAAAAAGTATCACAATAAATCCAGTTCACCCCAGCGCGCGTTTGATAGCCGGAATACGCCTGATAACCAGAAAGTCGAGCACCAGCACCACCAGCAGTGAAACGCCCAATAAAGGGAAGGCAAAACCAGCCACCAACAGGATAGCCACAAAGCCTTTCCACAATGCGGGCATATTTTTGGGCATCGGCGGCGCACCCAACTGCATGGCCGGACGCCGCTGCCACCACATCACGATACTGGTTATACTCAGGCTGATGACTACCAGGCAGCCAAACAACATCAGCAGTTGATTGGCCAGACCAAAGAAACCGCCCATATGCAGCGAGACCCCCGCTTCAACCAGCTTGGGTACCAAGCCGTAGTCGTTCCAGCGCACATCGGCCAAGACCTCACCGCTGTATTGATCAATATGCAGCGTCACTTCTTGGGTGGCGTCGGTTGGAAAAGGTGGGGCAACGGTGTAGACTCCGGTTTCGTCAGACGGCAGGCTGACTGAAAAACCTGGCGTGGCTCCTCTGGCGTGGGCCAGGGCAATGATTGTATCAAGGTTGACCGCTGAACCGGGCGACATACCTTCGGCGGTGACCGGAGCCTCCTGCCCTTGGTGCTGGGCATGATCCGCTGAAGCTGATTGCGGCATAGGTAGCTCTTCCACAGCCCAGGGGACCACTTTACTGCCACCTTCGTTAAGCGAGCCGGTCAACACCGTTGAGGTCGGCACGTCATCCCATAATTGCGGGGGAAACTGGCTCCACACTTTGGAGAACTGATCGCCCCATAACCCGGTCCAGGGCAGGCCCGTCAGCATAAAAAAGATGACCAACAGAGCGCCCCAAAAGCCGGGCACAGCGTGCAGGTCGCGCCAGAAAAGGCGTTGGTTTTTGGTATTTAGCCGGGGTAATAACGTTCCCCACACCAGCGATCCTTTGCGCGGCCACCACAGATAAAGCCCGGTGATGGCCAGCACAATGCCCCAACTGGCGGCTAATTCAAGCACCCGGTCACCAAAATCACCCAATAGCATATCGCCATGAATGGTCTCGGCGTAAGTTTGCAGGCTGGTATCGTCATTCCGCTCACCCAACACCTGGCCGGTGTAGGGGTTGACAAAAACGGTCAGGTTGCGTTCATCGGCGGTGGTCAACCCCACCTCGGCGCTGCGGTCGGGCGTATCGGCCGGGCGAAAAGAGAAAACAGCAGCATCGGGATAGGCCGATTTGGCAGCAGTGAGTTGCTGGGTATAGGGCAGCGCCTCCCCCGCCGGTTCAACCCACATCAAACTGCCATACATGACCGAGTTGAGTTGGGGTTTGAACAGGACGATGATGCCGGTAATAGCCAGGATCAGCATAAAGGGGATCACAAACAGTCCGGCGTAAAAGTGTAAACGCCAGACCGCACGATAAAAGCGGGTCGTCGGCGCAGCTTCGCCAGTGGAAACCGCTGTTGTTGTGGACAAATTTTCTTTCTCGAGGGCGACAGACATAATCTTGGCTCCTTTGGTTAATATTTAGTCACCATAGGGGTCTGCAATAAAGTAAGCATATTTACCTGAGAATCATCGGGGTGCAGCCGAACAAAGCCTATACTGAAGTCATCCAGCATAGTTAAATAGATCCGGCGTAGACCACGCCCAATCTATCGCTTACCGTATTACAGTTATTGGATTGAAAATATTAAGCCAGGAGCGATTGAGGGGGCTTTTCGAAGGGGGGTAATAAAGCCGAGCGCCCGATTAAAATATAGAGCGCGATCAAACTGAAAAGATAGGTGTGGAGAATGAGGCAGGCGCGAGCAACGTTCAACAGATAACCGTTGCTGAGGTTTGATTGAAAAAACTGAACGAGGCTGGGCGAAAAGCTCTCAAGCGAATGGGTTTTGGTGGAGGGATTGAAATTCTGAATTTTCCGAACCCACTGAACCCAGGCGAGCAGAGGATCAGAGTTGGCTGAAGTGAGCGAAAAATGAGGAGGCGACTCGAACAGGGCAATGCTAACCGAAGGCACATCCCGATGAGGCGACAGGGCGCGCTATAGGTGAGAGGAGCCAGCCCGCCCACGCAGAAAATAAGCCAGCCGCGAATAACTTTTATTATCCAGCTTATCAGAACTTTTTCAATGGCATGATTGGTGGTCGGCAGGATTGTAGCAGAGGTATTTCAAAAGGTCAATTGTCTCAGTTCACCGGCTATTCACCACCGTCCGGCCCAACCAGGCCAAGCCAAAACAGGCGGTGCAGGTCAAGACAATCGCTGCGCCGGAGGAGACGCTGAAATAGTAAGAGGTATACAGGCCGACCAGCCCGGAAATCATCGCCACCACCGTGGCAATGACCATCATGCGCGGCAGCCGGTTGGTCAGCAGCGAAGCGGTGGCCGCCGGGGTGATGAGCAGGGCGTTGGTCAGCACCACCCCAACCGCCTGAATACCCACCACCACGGTTAAAGCCAATAAAACCAGCAGGCCGTAGCGAATAATATCGGCGTGCAGCCCGATCACCTGGGCGTGGGTGGGGTCAAATGAAGTCAATTCCAGTTCTTTGTGAAACAGGGTCAGGATCAGCAGCACCAGCACTGCCACCCCGGCAATCAAGCCCAAATCGGTGGAGGTGACGCCCAAAATGTCGCCAAAGAGGATATGGGACAGGTCACGAAAGGAGCGAACGGTGCTGATGAGCAGGATACCGAGGGCAAACATGCCGGTGAAGAGGATACCGATGGCCGTATCCTCGCGGACCTCCTGCCGGCGGGAGAGCCAGCCAATGCCCAGCGCCGTCAGCACGCCGGCCACCACTGCCCCGCCAAACAAGTTCCAACGGTTGAGATAGGCCACCACCAGTCCGGGCAAAACCGTGTGCGCCAGCGCATCGCCGATAAAGGCCATGCGGCGCAGCACCACATACACCCCCAGGCTGGCGCAGGTCAACCCGACCAGCAGAGCCGCCAGCAGCCCGGCCCGCATAAAAGCGTATTGCAAAGGATCAATCAACCAGTCCATGCCAGCTCCTGGCCCACCGGCAACCCGACAAAAGCCCCCGGCGGTGGGGGCACTTCCCGGCCTTCACTGATATACAAGGCCCCGTCAAAATCGGTCTCCAGCCGTCCCAGGTCGTGGGTCGCCACGACGGCGGTCTTACCCTGTCGTTGCAGTTCGGCCAGCACCTCGGTGACAATGGCCCGGGTTTCGGCATCCACCGCATTGAGCGGTTCATCGAGAAGCAGCAGGTCAGCCTCCTGTGCCAGCGCCCGCGCCAGCAAGGCCCGCTGCTGCTGGCCGCCGGAAAGCTGGCCAATCTGTCGCCCGGCCAGGTGAGTCAGACCAAGCTGGGTTAAAACCTGCTCGACCAGGCGGTTATCGTGAGCACCGGGCCGTTTCAGCCAGCCCAGGTGAACATAGCGGCCGGTCAGCACCAGCCGGTGGACGTTAATTGGAAAGCGCCAGTCTATCTCGCTGCGTTGGGGTAAATAGGCTACTCGCGGCTGGCAGACGCCTATCGGCTGGCCGAAAAGGCGCAGTTCGCCCCCTTCAACTGGCAGTAATCCGGCTGCCGCTTTGAGCAGCGTGGATTTGCCAGCCCCATTCGGCCCAACCAGGGCAACCCTGGCTCCGACCGGCACCCGCAGGCTGACTTCGCGCAGGGCCGGGCTGCCGGCGTTGGGATAACCGGCGCTGATGTTCACCGCTTCCACAGCCGGCGCGCCGGGGACAGGTTCCGCAAAACTGCGGCGGTTATAGGGAAAAGCAGGAATGATGGACTCCTTGAAAATAGACCCTCTCCCCACAAACCCCTCTCCCTGGCAGGGAGAGGGGAGTCGCGCCAGCGACGGGGAGAGGGTTTTCATCGCTGGGTGGCGTGCTCAGGCTCGTGAACACTCCTTGAAAATAGCTTTATGTTCCAAAGTTTCTTAGCCACGCACCACGCACCACCTCGTAGTGCGTAGTGCGTGGTTTTATCATTGGCGGTATGCCCCAAGTTCGTGACTACTGGCTCAACGCCGTCACCAGCGCGGTGACGTTATAACGCATCATTTTAAGATAGGTCTCGCCGTCGCTGCCCGGCTCGCCCAGGGCGTCGGTGTACAATTGCGGCCCCAGGGTGACACCGGCTTCAGCCGCCACCCGCTCCATCAATTTGGGGTTGGAGACATTTTCGGTAAAGATGGCCGGGACACCCACCGCCTTGACCTCTTCAATCAGGCCGGCTACCTCGGCGGCAGAAGGATCGCCGGCCTCGGTCGTCACCCCCAGGCCGCTGCCGACGACCTCCAGGCCGTAGCGTTTGGCCAGGTAGCCAAATGTATCGTGCGAAGTGACCAGTTTGCGGTGGTCCGCCGGTATTTTTTGATTTCCTCAGCCACCCAACTATCCAGTTCTTTTAACTGGCCCAGGTAAGCTTCGGCATTGGCCTGATAGCTTTGAGCGTTGGCCGGGTCGGCTTCGGCCAGAGCATCGCGAATAAGCTCAACCTCGTGGATCACGTTGGTCACATCGTGCCAGGCATGGGGATCGAATTCACCGTGGGCATGGTCGTCATGGCCGGCTTCAGCCGCGTGTTCGTCAGTTTCTTCTGCGTGTTCTTCGTGTTCCGCTTCGGCGGCGTGCTCGTCGTGCTCCTCATGCTCACCTTCAGCGGCGTGCTCGTCGTGTTCTTCATGCTCACCTTCGGCGGCATGCTCGTGATGCTCGCCGGATTCCTCGTGTTCGTGTCCCCCCTCAGCCATAGCGATAGGTTCAATACCTTCGGTCACAGCCACCCGTTTGGCGGTAGAGCCGGAGGCCGCGTACAGATCATCCAGCCAGCTTTCGAGTTCCAGGCCGTTTTCAAAAATCAGCCCGGCCTCAACCAGGGCCACGCTGTCGCTGGGGCTAGGTTCAAAAGTGTGGGTGTCTCCCCCGGGGCCAACCAAAGTACGTAATTCAATTTTATCACTCCCGACGGTTTGCACCAAATCACCCAGGATACTAAAGGTAGCGACAACCTTGAGCTTGTCACCCGCCGGACTCTGGCTCTGAGCCGGCTGAGTTGCCACTGCGCCAGCGCCGCAAGCCGCCAGCCAAATGGTTGCTACCATCAACCCCAGGTAGAAGATTATTTTGCTGAATTTCATATTTCCCCTCGTTTTATCATAAGATACATCATAATTGAGAATTTATCTCATTTACTACAAAAAAGAAGCGCCGCTTTTTCTGCTCTGTATATAAATGAGACTTAATCTCAAATTGTAGGAAAATAACGTGAATTGTCAAATATCAAAGGGCTTGACAAAGACATACCGCTGGCTATAATCGTTCTCGGTATGAAAACTCTTGACACCCCCCTTCCCGCCACTGACCCCGCCGAGGCGCTGCCCTCGCGCCCGGTCAAGCGCTCTACCTTCACGCCGGTTTACCGCCTGATTTTAGCCCTGGCGATTCTGGCGCTCCTCCTCATCATTGGGGAAAGTTCGCTGCGTAATTCGACGACCCCGCTGAGCGACCAGTTGCAGACTTTTGTGACCATTTTCCTGAGCATTTTTATCGAGGCCGCGCCGTTTTTGCTGGCCGGTTCGCTGGTGTCCGGCTTTATCGAGGTGTTTGTAGACCAGAAAATGCTGTACCGGATCACGCCGCGCCAGCCGCTGCTGGCCGCGCTGGCCGGAGCGTCGCTGGGGCTGGTCTTTCCGGTGTGCGAGTGCGGGGTTGTGCCGGTGACGCGCCGCCTGTACCAAAAGGGCCTGCCTGTTTCGATGGGCATTGCTTTTTTGTTGGCCGCGCCGGTGATCAATCCGGTGGTTTTTGCCAGCACCTTTGCCGCCTTCGGCTGGGGACCGATGTTGTGGGGCCGTTTTGGCTTCAGTTTTCTCATCGCTGCGGCGGTGGGGTTTCTTTTTTATTTGGCCCAGCCCAAAGAAGTGCTGCTGCCGGAAACGGTTGAAGAAATCGCTTGTGACCCTCACGACCACGTCCAGCCGGCTGCCGCGGCCAACGAATCTGGGAGGCGCTGGCTACCGGCGGCGATGATTTTCTGGATATGTCCCGTTACCTTATCGCCGGCTCGATGCTGGCGGCGGGAATGCAAACGCTGGTGCCGCAATCGGCGCTGCTGGCGTTGGGGGCAGGGCCGGTGGCCTCGGTGCTGGTGATGATGACCCTGGCCTTTGTGCTGTCGGTCTGCTCGACGGTGGATGCTTTTCTGGGCCTGGCTTTTGTCAATACCTTCACCCCGGCCTCGATCCTGGCCTTTCTGGTTTTTGGGCCGATGGTGGATATTAAAAGTTCGTTGATGTTCCTGGGCGTTTTTCGCCGCCGGGCCGTCTTCTACCTGATTTTGCTGCCTTTGCTGCTGACCATGGTCATTGCTATTTATTTGAACCTGAATGTGAGTTGGCGGTGAGAGGTGAGGCGAAGGTAGGGGCACGGCCTTGCGCCTGCCCTACGGGGCGACCGCAAGGGTTCGCCCCTCCATATTGAGAAGATACGGTGGGGTGCTAAATGAAAGCAAGTTTGAAAGCGCTGGCCTTGATTGCGATGGGGTTGTTTCTATACAGCCGCATCTATAACGGGACGCTGCTTTACTACATCAGCGAGCGTTTTGCCTGGCTGACTCTCCTGGCCGCGATTGGCTTTATTATCGTCGGAGCCAGTTACCGCTATCGGACAGCCCCGGCGCATGAGCACGAGCATGATGATGACGGTCATGAACACCACCAGCACGACCATGCCGGTCACCAGCACGGCAATCTATCATGGACCGGGCTGCTGCTGGTGGCGCTGCCGGTCATCCTGGGGCTGCTGGTTCCACCCAAACCGCTGGGCGCGGCGGCGATGGGCAACCGCGAGATCAGCGTCGGCGCAGTCAATTCGGCGGCTGCTCCCAAAACCACTCAGGTTATCTCCCGGCCCACCACCGAGAAAAATGTCCTCGACTGGCTGATTGATTTCCGCCTGGTCCAAGACCCGGCCGCTTTTGCCGACCAGGAAGCCAAATTGATTGGTTTTGTCTACCGGGATGAACGTTTTGGAACCGAGCAGTTTATGGTCAGCCGTTTTGTCATCAGTTGCTGTGCCGCCGATGCCGCCCCGCTGGGCCTGGTGGTCGCCTGGCCGGAAACACCAGGTTTGAGCAGCGATCAATGGGTGGAAGTGTCAGGCCGACTCCAGCCCGGCGAGTTTGACGGCGAACCCATGCCCATCCTCATTGCCGACAAAGTGACCCCGACCGAAGTGCCGGATCAGCCGTATCTCTATCCCTACTAAAGATGTCTATGCTTGAAGAGCAACCGCAGACGGCAGACGGCAGACCGTACCCTCACCCTACCCCTCTCCCTGGCCGGGAGAGGGCAGCGGCATTCAGTCTGAGCCGCTTCGACCGCACGGCCCTGGCGATCCTGCTGGGGCTGCTCGTTTTGATTTTGCTGCTGGTTTGGCGCGGCGATCAAATTGGGGTGCAGGTCGTTTCGGTTAGCCCGGCTGATGGCGCCACCGGAGTGTCTACCCGTGCCCGGATGCAGGTTACGTTTGACCAGAGTATTGCCCCCATCGGTTCCGGTTTTCCGCTCTCGATTAGCCCGCCGGTGAGCGGCACGCTGCGCTGGCAAGAATCCACCGTAGCTTTTGTGCCCTCGCAAGCGCTGTCCCCCGATACCACCTATACCGTGATGTTAGCCGCCGACCTCAAAAGCGAACAGGGCCGGCCGCTTAACAACGGCCTGACCTGGCAGTTTCGCACCGGCCGGCCCCGTATTCTCTATGTGGCCCCCGATGCTCAAAATAATGACCAGTTGTTTGTCATCAGCCCGGAAGGCGGCCAGCCCAGCCAGTTGACCCAGGAGAAGTTGGGGGTGTGGGATTACAGCCTGTCGCCGGATGCGACCACCCTTATCTACTCGGCGCTGCGCCAGGATGGCGGGAGCGATTTATGGGAGGTGGCGACTGACGGCAGCCAGTCTCGCCCCTTGCTGGCCTGCCCCGAAGCCGCGTGCAACGGCGCGGCCTGGTCGCCGGATAACAGCCGCCTGGTTTATGAGCGGCGGGTTATGCTGGTTCCCGGCGCAGCCCCCGGCCCGCCCCGCCTGTGGTGGCTCGATCCGGCGACGGGCGACACCGTGCCGGTTTTTGAAAACCAGCAGGCGTTGGGCTACGGTGCGCGCTGGTCGCCCGATAGCAACTGGTTGAGCTTCGTGGCCCCCAGCCAGCAGGGGGTGCAGGTCTACAATATCAATGACAATCGCAGCTTTCTGATCCCCAGCCGCATGGGTGGGCTGGCGGTGTGGAGTCCCCAGGGCGACGGGCTGCTGGTGGCCGATATTCAACGGCAGGAAGAAGGATTTGCGGTGCATCTGCTCCGGGCCGACCCGACCAGCGGCGAGTTAACCGATTTGAGCGGGCAGAATGCCAATGTCGAAGACGGCTCGCCCATTTGGTCGCCGGATGGGGGCTGGATTGCTTTTACCCGCAAAGTTGCCGGCGCTTCGATGGGCAAACAGATCTGGCTGATGCGGCCCGACGGCAGCGAGACCCGTTATCTGACTAATGACACTGAAATTCACCACGGCCTGCCGGAATGGTCGCCCGACAGCCGTTATTTGCTCTACCAGCGTTATCCGCTCAAAGAGTTGGGCGCTCAGCCCGGTGTCTGGCTGCTGGATACGCAAACCGAGCGAACCCAGGAAATTATTACCCCCGGCAATCGGCCCACCTGGCTGCCCTAGCCGTCCCCCCTGCTTTCCGCCTTCTCCGATAAATGCAATCATCAATCTCATACGTATACATGAATAGTGCGTTTATCGCTAAACTCATCATGGCCTCTAACCCTGGCAATCTGACTTTGAGTTTTATCATTCCTTGAGTATACTGAACACAGCTTGGATGATGAGGCACACCAATTTGAATAACGAGCAGCTTATGAGACGGGTAGCCAACGGCGATGCGGCTGCGCTTGAAACACTGTACGAACAGTATGCCCCGGCGGTGATGGGGCTGGCTGTTAAAATGCTGGGCGACCGGGCCAGCGCGGAAGAAGTTGTCCAGGAAACGTTTTGGCGGGTCTGGCGCAATGCCGACTCTTTTTGCGAGCAGCAGGGCGCGTTTCCCAATTGGCTATTCGGAATTACCCGTAATTTAGCGATTGACACCTGGCGGCGAGTCAAGGTCCGCCCTCAACCTATTTTTAATGATAAGGAAGAACAGCAGCTTGAGAACAATCCCGACCCTCAGGCAGATGTGACCGAATCGGCCTGGACGAGCATCAAACACGTGCAGGTGCGCCAGGCCCTGAGTATTCTACCTGCGGCTCAACGCGAGGTGGTAGAAATGGCCTTTTTCTGGGGGCTGACCCGGCAGGAAATTGCCGAAAAAATCGGCGTCCCTCTGGGCACGGTCCATACCCGGGCCAGGTTGGGGCTGCAAAAGCTGCGCGAGGCGTTGCAAGAGCAAGGATTCGAAGAGTAAAATCATGGCAGAGCACCTTGAAGAACTGTTTCCCTTTTATGCTTTGGGCGTGCTAACCGACGAAGAAAAGGCCGACATCGAAGCTTATGTGGCAACAAATCCGGCGGCGCAGGCCCAATTAGATCAAGATTATCAGGCGGCAGCGGTTTTATCTTATGCGGTCGAGCCGGTGATGCCGTCAGCTCAGGTTAAAATGGCGGTATTCGACCGGATCAAGGCCGAAACCCGCCGCCCTCAACTGCGTCCCGCGGCCCCGCCGGCGGTTCCGCCTGCGCCCGGCTTCTTCGAGCAATTATGGCGCAGCCTGGGGGGAGGGGCCATGCCCGCCCTGGCGGGGCTGAGTTTGGTCGTCGCCCTGGTGGCCGGCGGCTGGGCCATGCAGTTGAATGGTCAGATGGCTCAACTCCAGCAGCAAAATCTGGCCCTGGGGCAGCAGCTAACCCAACAAAATGAAACCCTGACCAGCCTGGGCGAACAGTTGCCCCCCTTGCAGGCCGAAAACAGCCAGCTCAAAAGTGATTTAGCCGCCCAAAATGAGGCTCTGGCCGCGCTGAATGAGGCGGTGACGCCTTTACAAACCGAGAATAGCGGCCTCAAGCAGGAGTTGGCCGCTCAGGCTGAACAACTTGCCGTCTTGCAGAGCCAGATGGTCGCCCAGCCGGAACCGGAGAACACGATTTCGACCGAAATGGTAGCGGCATTGGAGGCTGAATTGGCGCTCCAGCGAGAGCAGTTGGCGGCACTGAACGGTCAAGTCGCCCAGCTTCAGGCAGTCAATAACAATCTGGGCCAGGAGCTTTCAACCCAGCGCGCCGTCATGGCCGAAGTGACCTCGCCCGATGTTCAGGCCATGAAAATCTTGGGCACCGAAACCATCCCCCAGGCCCAGGGTCAGCTTATCGCCAATCCGGGTGAGGAAAAAGCCGTGTTGATTGTGTCCGGCTTGCAGCCGCTTGAACCAGGCCTGATTTACCAATTCTGGCTGGTTCAGGATGGTCAGCTCAGACGCGCCGGCGAATTTACCGTAGACGACTCCGGCCTGGGCCTGCTTCAGGTGACAACAGAAACAGCCATCGGCTCCTATGAGGCAATGGGCATCTCCATCGAGCCGGCCAATCGCCCCGATGAGCCACCCAACGAAATGATTATGCTCGGTAATTTCTCTTCCTGACTCAGGAGATTAGAGATTGGAGATTGCTCAATCTCTAATCTCCAATCTCCCAAATTAAAAATTTACTCGCGGACCTCTGGCCCCCGGCCAGAGGCTTTTTTGTACAAATTCTTGAAAATTCATAAACAAAATATGGATTTGATGAATGCAAAATGATTTGGGCTGCGTAATATAGAGTGAACTGGTTTGAAAAACCGGTCAATCCATCTCAACACTTAATCAAGAGCTAAGGAGAAGTATGTTATGCACAAACAAATCAAGAGACTCATACCGTTGATGCTGGTTTTAATGTTACTGATAACCGGCGTCAGCCAGGTGATGGCGCAGGACACAATGGACATTGTAGACACAGCGGTGGCCGATGGCCGCTTCACCACCCTCGCCACCGCCCTGACCGAAGCCGGGTTGATTGACACCCTCAAAGGCCCTGGCCCCTTCACCGTCTTCGCCCCCACCGACG
>JAAUSP010000755.1 GCA_012032575.1 Anaerolineales bacterium
GGCACAGCCACAGCCGCCGCCACGGGAGCAGCGCTGGCCGCAGCCGCAACCTGTTTTTGGGCCGGACTCATAGCGACCGTAGATTGGGCCGAGGCCGCCTTTTCCCAAAACAGCCGGGTTTCTGCTATCTGGGCCATCTGCCCGGCGGCCAGATCGGTCCACGTTTCCGGTTCCAGGCGGGTGGTGCCAATGAGCGTCCCATTGGCGCTGTGCATATCCTTAATTTCAATGCCGGTGGCGGTGCGCCGCAATTCGGCGTGGTAGCGTGACGCACGTGGGTCAAGCAAAACCACCTCATTGTCCAGTTCGCGGCCAATGCGCAGGATGCCCTCCTCGCTGGCAGGAAGCGCAATCTTGTCGGATTGGCCGTTGGGATGGCGCACCACAACGTGGTCTAAAAAGTGGTCATCTTCATGCTGCTTTTCAAAGTCTTCAGACATTCTCGTTCCTTCCTTCGGGGTATGAAATTTGCGCCGCTCCGAGCCATACGGCGCACAGAGCAAATCATCGGTCGAGTTTGCTCCTTATACTCGCCCCATCTTAAAAACCTTGAGCCTCCGAACTCGTTCCCAGTGGAGTCCCAATGATAGGGCTTAATGTGGCAATGGTAAGGGATTTTTCAAAATGAAGCAAGTTATTTGAGCCGAGATTATAACCAGTTTTACGAGGTTACAACCGTGGAGACAACTTTGGCCAGGGTGGGCGCGTGCAAAACCATATTGGCGTAAGAGGCGTTGGCCATTGGGCACTGGCACTCGCCCTGGGCGATACTGTGGCGCAGTTGAGCCATTGCCTGGCCGCGCCAGATGGGGCGCAAATCGTAATTATGATCGCGCAAATTACCCACATTTTCGGCCCGGATGCAGCAGCTCCAGACATCGCCGTTAGGGGCAAGCTGACAACTGGCCCAGCCGGCATAACAGGGAATGACCTGCCGTTCTTCATAGAGAATGCGTTTGGCCAGTTGATAATATTCGGCCCGGAAAGCCTGGGTGATTTTGGCAAATCCTTTAACCGGGCGCTGCGTCGCCCTCTGGCTGAGAAAATCGGCGATGGGACCATATTTTTCGGCCAGGGGGGTGATTTCCCAGTCAATGGTATCCAGTTCGACCCGCTCTTCGGCGATTTCGGTGATGTAGCTGTCCGGCTCTAAAAATTCCAGCCCGGCGTAAATTTCAAAAAAGCGGTCAATGTTGTAATTGGAAATAACGGTGTGGTTGGTCAGCACCAGATTCTTGTGCTGTTTTTGCAGCGCTTTGAGTTCGGCCCAGGTTTTCATCGCTTTGGCCCAGTTGCCCGGCACCATGCGAATTTCGTCGTGGCGTTCGCCCACCTCGTCCAGCGAGAGATTAATGCCGATATTGGCTTTCGGCGCACCGGCGCACAGGCGGTCCACCTGGTCAATGATTTGTTTGGTCAAAATACCATTGGTCGGGATCGTGATGACCGAGGGCCGGCAGTGCTGATAGGCCGATAGAGCCATCTCGGCCGTGTCTTTACGCATGAACGGCTCGCCGCCGGTGAAGGTGAAATAGAGCGGGCCGCGCCCAATTTGGGCAAAGGTTTTATCCCACTCCGCCAGGGTCATGTCGTCGTTGGGCTTGCGCCAGACATCGCAGGTTTTGCACTTGCTGTTGCAGCGATAACTCACGCTGACCACAACGGAAAACGGCATCATCATCGGCCAGCCGAAGCTGCGATAGGCCCAGTAGAGAGGGAGTTTTGGGAGAAGATTTAACATAAGCTCAGAAGAATTGTGAATTGTGAATTGTGAATTGTCAATCGTTAATTGTTGACAAGGTACTTTACAATTCGCAATTTAAGCAAATAAGTCATCCACCGGCATGGTCCAGCCCGGCAGGGCCGGTTCGGCTTCGGCCACATCACCACGCCGATAGATAGTGGGGGCATCAGGATTGCCGGCGCGATAAACCCTGACCACATCATAACTCAACAGATCCACATCCCAAACAACCAAAGTCCCCGCTGCAAAATAATCTCGGCGTTTGTCGGTCATAGCTCGTTCAGCCTGTAAATCATAATCCCCTTCGCTTCTCACTTCAGCCGCGAAAATGGGCGCCCCTTCAAAAAACTTCATCCCAGGGTCGGGACCAATGTAAAAAGCCGCATCCGGGCTAAAGGAAGTACGATGAGGTAAATTGACATGAAACCCTTTATTATCGCCCACCGCACGGCCTGATTTTGTGCGTTTGCTGTAATTCCGCAGCGACACAAAAATTTCGTCAGCCGCATACCCTGGTTTAGCCCCGGTTGGACTCATCAGCACTAACTCCCCATTGACAAGTTCAGCTTTGCCGCTTTCCGGCACATCGTACAGATCTTCGATTGTGGCTTCACGAGTTTTCGTTATCATGGCAGCACCTCGTTCAATAAATTATAGCACACCCGTCCCTCCGAGTCACAACTGTATATTTGGCTAACCAAAGGTCAGACTCTCAGCCGCTGCTCGCCAGCCGCTCTCGATTGCGCCGTGAACAGTGGCCGGATGACCATTAGTGCAGGTGGCCTCGCCGGCAAAGAACAGGGTTGAGCCGGCGGGCGCGGCCAGTTCAGCGCGGGCATTGCCGGCCCCGACAGGGCGTATAAGTATAGGCTCCCCGCGCCCAGGGATCGCTTGCCCAATCCACCAACTGCCCTTTGACAAACGTTTCTCTGGCAGCGGCGCCAAACAGCGCCGACACTTCGGCCAAGCCCTGCTCGACCGCCGCCTCGTTGCCCAGAACGGCCAATTCCAGGGCCGCCGGACCGCCGGTATAGCCCATCAACACCGCACCTTGCTCGCTGTAGACCGGCCACCAGGCCAACACCATGCCGTCAGTCTGCAAAAATGCAAACGGCGGCCAGAAAGCCTGCTCGAACCACAAGGCCAGCTTGACGACACTGCCCATCGCCACCGCGTTTATGGCCTGCTCTTTTTCAGCGGGCAACGCCGGGCAAAACCGGAGTGTCCCGGCTTGCAGCACACCGAGAGGAATAGTCACAATGACCCGCCGTGCCCGAATGGCCGGCTCGTTGGTCACATACAGGGTCGCGCCGGTCTCATCCCAATCAATTTGAGTGACGGCTGTATTCAGGTTGACCTCCAGCCCTTGCGCCAAAAATGTGGCCAGGGAGTCATAGCCATCATTCACGTGGAAGTCGTCGCCCCAACCGGCGGTATCTTTGCGCCGGTCAAGCCCCAACGCCTGCACACTCAGCCGGGTGACATCGGCGGCTTCGACATTTGCCAGCCGCTGCAAGGCAAACTGCGCGGCCAAATCGCCGGCGGGAACGAGGCTGCTCATCAATTCCGCCGCACTTTGCTCCGGTCCTTCGTATTGTTCGGCCAATTCGTAAAATTTTTCGGTCCGGGCCGGTACATCGCTGGTGGACGGCAGCAAATTGCCCTGGTGAGCAAAAAGATAGGCGGTGGGTGAGCCGGCCAATTCTTCCGGCGGCCACAGCGTCGCATTCAGACCAGCCTGACCAATCAAATCCCAGGTGACTGCTTTTTTGCCGTGAACGAACTCCGCTCCAAACTCAACCACGCCGGCGAGAGCGATCCGTCCAGACCCGCCCGCCC
>JAAUSP010000756.1 GCA_012032575.1 Anaerolineales bacterium
GGAACGGGACAATTTTATCCAGAAGGTGCAGGAACGGGTCAAGAAGATTTGGAACAAAATGGTTTGGTGCTGGAAAGTGTCAGCATTTTAACCCTGAAGGCCGCCCGGCAAGGTTCCTTCGGTACCGACGACGTGTTTGGGGCGCAGGTGGCGCGAGCCAACGCCGACGTAATCCAGATTGCCCAGCGCGAGCGCAACGATATCGAGCGCAAAACCGAGGTCGAGGTCAAGCAGCGCGATACCAGCACGTCTAAAGAGAAGTTAACCCTGGATCAAGACCTGGCCTTTGCCGCCGCTACCCAACAACGGGAGGTCCAGCGCGCCAGGCGGCTGAAAAATCCGCCACCGAAAAGTTTATTTATGAGCAAGAACAGGCCGCCGAACAGGCCCGCATTGCCAAAAGAGCGGGCTATCAAACTGGCCGAGATCGAGATGGAACAAACGCTGCTGGTGCAGAGCGAGCGTAAAAATCAGGAGTTCCAGACCGCCGAAATTGCCCGCAATCAGGCGATAGAGGTGGCTGACCAGACCAAGCAAATCTCGGTGCTCAAAGAACAGCAAAAACGGGAAGCAGCGGAAAAGGAACTTCTGGCGGTAGCGGCCCAGCGCGAACAGGCCGCCCAGGATGTCAAAACGGTCGAGGAGACGGCCCAGGCCAAGCGCCAGGCCCAAATCCAGGTCATCGAGGCGGAACGCGACGCTCAACGGGCTATGATTGACCGCAAAAATGCGGTCGAGATTGAGGCGCTCAAAAAGATTCGTGAGGCCGAAGCGCAGGCAGCCGCGCTCAAGGAAATTGCCCAGGCCGAGTTTGAAGCCGCCCAGAAGCAGGCCGAAACCAAGCGCACCCAGGCCCTGGCCGAAAGTGATGCCGAAAAGATGCGGGCCGACGCCGAGCGGGCCCGCACCAGCGCTGCCGGTCTGGCCGAAGCCGAAGTGCTGCGGGCCAAAGCTGAGGCCGCTCAGTTGCAGGGTTTGGCCGAAGCCGAGGTTATCCGGGCCAAAGCCGAGGCCATGCGGGCCGAAGCCGAGGTCATCCGGGCCAAAGGTCTGGCTGAAGCCGAGGCGATTAAAGCCAAAGGGCTGGCCGAGGCCGAGGGTCAAAAAGCCAAAGCCGAAGCATTGGCCGCGTTTGATAACGTCAGCCAGCAGTTGGAGATGCAGCGCTTGCAAATTGACGCCCAGATCCAAATCGGGGTGGCTCGCGCCCAAGCAATGGGGACGGCCATTGCCAACATGCAAATCAAAATGTTTGGCACACCCGAAGCCGCCGACAGCATTTTGCGCATGATGTCTTTTGCCGAAGGCATGAATGATGTAGTCAACGCTGTCCCGCCGCAGGTGCGCGAGCTAGGGGGCGCAACTGCTCAGCAAAGTGACCGGCAACGGCCACGGTAATGGCCAGTTGCCCGCTGCTCAACCCATGACGCTGGAACAGGTCGCCGGGCTGATGCCCCAGTTCATCGCCCTGGTTGACCGCACCCTGGATGTCAATAGCCTTAAAAAGCAAACTGTCAGCCAGGTTTTGGATCAATTGGAAGCAAAAGCCAGCGAAGCCGACAAACCACTGGCCGCCCAGGCCAAAGCCATACTCACCCTTCTGCCTATCCTGGCCGACATGAATTTTGAAGATGTCTATTTGCGCTACACGGCGAAGTGAGACGTGGGGAAACGTGGTGCGTGGTACGTGTATTTTCGCACCACGCACCACGTACTACGTAACAATGGTTACAGTATGAGCAGGATAAAAGTGTGACTCAGCAAAGCGATCTTCTCCACGTCTTCACCGGCATTTCCAGCGCCGAGGTGGTGAAGGCATTGAATACAGTGCTCAATAAGCGAGGTGACCTTGAGGCGGGGCTGGCTGAATGGCTGACGGGCCGGCCATTGGAGTCGCTGGGCGGCTTTTTGTTGAGCGCTTCGGCGGCCTTCTACCTGGTCGAGCGCATGATGAAGCCGAACTCATTGCGGCGGTTGAGCACGGCTGCCGCAGCAGTCCGGTGGTTAAATCGCGCCTCAAATCAGGGGTTTACTTCATCAAGAAGAAAGGATGTGGAAAATGACCGTAAGTAATGGTCAAAAGAATACCGAAGCGCTGACCTACCTTGGCTACGACCCCGGCTTTTCAGCCAACAAGTTCGCCTGCGTGCGCAGCGGCGAGATGGTGACCTATCTGCTTCCTTCCTCGGTCGGCGAAGCCAACCGCCGGCTCCAGAACGGGCTGGCCCTGCCCGGCGTAGTTCGGGCGGCCCAGCGCAGCGCCCGCCAGCCCTTCCGGGTCGTCTTTGAAGGCATCGAGTACCTGGTTGGTCCCAACGTCAGCGATTACACCGAGCCGATTGACCGGCTGGACTTCAATCGCTTCAAGGACAGCCCGGAACTACGGGCCACTTTCTATGCCGGCGTCTCCCGGATCATTAACGGCGGAGCCCACCGGGCGGCCATCGCCCTGGCCCTGCCGGTCAAGGTCCTGGCTCAGGAAGGCGAGGCGGAGCAGGTCGAAAAGGCCATCAAGGGCTGGCTGGTTGGCCGGCATCTGTTCAGTGTGGATGGGGTCGAGTGCGCCCTGGAGGTGGTCAATGTGCGGGCCAGAGTGCCTCAACCGGTGGCAACCTGGTTCGACTGGGGCATGGACTTATCGGGTCAGTGGGTGCGGGGTAAACAGAGCCAGTTGGCTCCGACCCTGGTGATTGACCAGGGCTTCAACACCCTGGACGTGCTGTTGGTCTCCGGCGGGCGGATCAGCCAGCGGTTCACCGAGGGCGACACCCTGGGCATGCGCCGGGCCGCCGAGCGACTCATCCGCTCCATTAAACACAAGTACGGGCCGGAATTGGAACTGCACCAGGCCAGCGACCTGGTCCAGCAGATCGTCAACGGCCAAAAGGCTGAGATCTACGTCGAAGGGCAATTGACGGACATCACCGTCGAGACCCGGCAGGCGCTCAAGGCGCTGGAGTCCGAGGTGTTCAACTACCTGGACCGGACAATCAAATCGAAAGAGAGCTACCACATCCTGCTGACCGGCGGCGGAGCGTTAGCCCTGCGAGAGATGCTGCTGCGACAGTTCCCCAAGGCGACAGTGATGGCCGAGCCGGTGCTGGCCAATGCCCGCGGCCTGGCCAAACTGGCCGTCCGGCCTGGTTTTTTTCCAAGTAGCGTGACCGGTCGCCTGCCATTTTCGGTCGAGCGAAAAATAGAATTGATTTTCGCTCGACCAAAATCAAACGAATCCCTGAGGTTATTTTGATGTCAGGCCGTAAGGGTAAATCGGGCCGCCGCCGGCAATCCGGCAAAGTTTATCGCTTTACCTTCTACCACCGTCTAATCCCTGGTGAAGACCCCCCGGAATTGGCCGAGATGCTGGAGGCGATCACCCAGGCACAGGGGCGGCGGCGGCAGGACATCATTCGGGCGGCCTTATTGGGCGGTTCGGGCCAGGCTCAGGCGGCGGCAGCCCAGGTTGAGGACAGCGAGAGCAGCGGCCTCTTTATGGAAATGTTTGACGACTTTTAGCCACAGCGCCGATTCATCCAGGAGTTTGTTTGATGACCCTTAT
>JAAUSP010000757.1 GCA_012032575.1 Anaerolineales bacterium
CCCCCAACTATTGCCACTTGGCCACGCGGAGGAGTTCCAAGGATAATACCAAAGTTGAGCCATTGTAGTTGGGTCTGGTACAATCTCATAACCAAATAGGCGAGCCAGATTCTCCGGATTTCGAAATCTATCTCTAATTAAAGAAAATTCTTTGGTTGCTGTTTCTGAGGCGCGTTCCAAACTACTGGGATTTTCCAGATATAAGCCAACTATAACAGGAAGTTTTTTTGCCTTTAGGCCAGCAATTGCAAATCGAAACATAAGATCACGATCACCGAAAACTTTGAAGTTTCCATCGAAATAGCCAATCAAGTTAAACGTGTCACGCCTAAACATAGCCGCATGTGAGGTGATTTGATAGTAAAATAACAATGGCGGGTAAAAATTCGGGTAATTGAAGACGAATTTATTTGTCGGTGACTCAAACGAGTCATTCTCAGTTTGAGTTACAAGCCAATCTCCATAAACAGCATGAAGGTCAACTTGTTGGGCAAGTTCAACAGCCATCCGTTCGAGAGCATCAGGAGCAAATCGGTCGTCGGTGTTCGCGTTAATAATGTAGCGGCCTTCCGCTAATTCGATCCCTCGGTTCCAGGCTGCATATACAGTTTCACGCTTCGGAGTACGATGGTATTTTATATATGGATATTTTGCAGCAAACTTCTGCACAATCTGGCCTTCTTGCTGCGGTGAGTTTGAGTCGATCACAATGATTTCGAGCTGCCCTTGCTGGTAAAGACTTTGCTCTACTAGATTTTGCAGCCGACCTTGTATAAATCGCTCGGAGTTGTAAGTCGAGACGATAGCGGAGACGAGGTAGTTCGATGTAGCTTTGGGTAGGACGAGAGACAGGTTGGCTTTATCAGAAAGCGGCTGGATCGCTTTAGATAATGTAGTTTTAGCAACAAACTGCTTAAATTTATCCTGATTTAGGGTGAGTGGCTGTGGGCCGGGCAGAAGCGTTTTTTCATTGCCAGTTTGAAATAGCGCATTTTCACGGTCAATAATGCATTCAGCCTCTTGAACATATTGGTCTATCATAAGCACACTGCGTTGATTACCATGACGACGAAAACCACCCAGGACATCAACTACCCGATACAACTGCCCGTGCCTAAAAAATCGCGCCCACAATTCTAAATCGGCAGCCAATTTATAGGAAGTGTCCAGGACACTACCGGCCTTGTCCCAAAGTGATCTGCGCCAGAAGGTGGACTCTTGTTGTATCCAACGATAATCGCCTCTTAGATAATCTTGACGAGACCATTGTTTAGGGCTAGGTTCGACCCATTCTAATTGGCCAGTTTTATTCCAGATAGCCATTAAACCTTCAATCCAATCTACTTCAAAATGCGTTGAAAAAATATAAGCAACTTTGAAAAGGGACTGAGAATGTAATTTGTCATCCGAATTGAGCCAACCCATGATCTCGCCAGTTGATCGCTTGAAGCCGGCATTGATAGCCTGATACTGTCCACCATCCGGTTGACTCTGCCAGTAAGCCAAATACTTTTCATATTTTTTGATAATTTCCACTGAGCCATCAGTGCTGCCGCCGTCCATAATGATGTATTCGAGGTTAGGATAATTTTGGCTGAGAATAGAGTCGATACAAGCTTCCAGGTATTGGGCCTGGTTGAACGAGGGAGTGACAATTGAAATTTTTTGGAAAGTGGGTGAGGCGCTGGTTGTTTTACATTTATTGATTTGTGCGCCTGACTATTTTGACCCGGATTTGAGGTTAGCAAAGGAGCCTTTTGCCACAAAATATTGTACGACAGGGGTTTACCAAACTGCGAGTAAGATTCTTGAGTGATAGGTTGCCAAATTTTTGGTAAGCCTCGGCAGTCATCACATATAAATCGGGATCGTTCTTGAGGGTTGCGAACGGCAAAAACGAATTATTGGTAATTGAGGTGGTCAAACAAAAAAGGCAGCAATTTATTGGTCCAAGCCGAAGTCTCCTTGAGTACAACATCGAAGCAATGCAGAGAGTACCCACCAGATTTCAGGATTCGATCAATATCATCGAGAATTTTCTGGAGTAAGGCCGGATCGTAATCGGGAACATGCTCCAAAGCGGAGATAGAGAATACAAAATCAAAGTAATTGTTCGGTAGTTCTAGATTGAAATTCCCAATATAATCTTTTACCAAACGATACCCATTGGTCTTAATGTTTCTCGGGCCATTGCCAAGCCCTTCCAACTTGTCGAGATTCCAACATTCGAAATCATCCTTAAAATGGGCCAGGATCCGCGATTCGCCCCCTCCAATATCCAAAATTCGCGATCCCTTTGGAATTACATTCTTGATAAACCAGAATACCAGCAAATCTTGATAAGCCTTTAAATCACACAAAGCAGGATCAATTGATCTGTGGTAAAGTTCAAGGTCACTTCCCTTGAAGAGTTTGAAATGGGATTTCTTTGAGTAGGTTAACTCGGAGAAGCTATTAACAATACTTCCGGTTACCGGGTTACTACCAGAAACCGGAACAAATTCATTAGAAGTGTGGTTCTTAAGCTGATCATCTTTCAACTTATCAGTATTAAGTTTTATTGTTTCGGCAGCGAGGAAATCGTTGGTCAAGATTATTTCTGGAACTATGCTTAACGAAAATATTTTGGCTTCAGAGGTTCTATTTTCAAAAGCCTCAGCCATCTCTCGGTACAACTTTTCATATTGACCAGCTACCAACTTATGATCAAATTTTGTTATTGCCCGGTCACGAGCGCTGTGACTTAATTTTTCTCGCAGATCTGGGGCAGTAGCCAGGCACCGGGTGGATTGAATCAAAGCGGAGACATCCCCAAAGGACGTGACTAAACCTTCTAAACCATCACGCGCCAGTTCCGGTATGCCGCCTATGCTGAAGGTCGATGTGAAGGTGTCACCTCTGACCGTTCTCAGCTTGCTGCTCGTCGCACCAATCTACCCAATCCAGATGAGCACATTCTGTTAGAAACTGTGATGTCTAAAGAACCCCTTGGACCAGTCACCATTAATAATGACTCCCGATGGTTTGACGCGGTGAGATGGGTAACCTATGGGCTATTCCAGGCAGAAGAGTTTGGCATTACCCAGGCAAATGTGGATCAACAATTGCAAAGTGAGAATCCTGGAATTCGCCGCTTTCTGGGAGCTGAGGGAGATTTGGGTACCCAATTTGGGGTCTCAGTAATGAGCTTCATGGTTAAGGTTGTATTCAAAGCCACGGGTGATTACCTTATCAATATTTAATGCTTCAGTGTATTCTTTAAAATTTGGTATCCAGATTATCCAGTCGTTTATATTGTTATAGTATGCGGTAAGCTCAGTTCCCAACGAGTGTTGTCCTGATGTTTTAACATACTCCATTCCCAGTTCAAACGCAACACCTTGTTCTGCTTTAAGCGAATCGTTACCACCGGGTTGCCAGTATAAATCGTCCAGAGTAGGTTATGGTAAATACGCGCCACATTACCTTTAAAATGCAGTTCTTTGGTTTTAAATAATTTGTAATCAAAACCAAAATAAGGAACTATCGGGGTCAGACCGTCATCTACAAATCCTGG
>JAAUSP010000758.1 GCA_012032575.1 Anaerolineales bacterium
GTTTGAAGCTGTCGCCGGTGGCGATGCCCCAGAGATGGGTTTTATAGTAATCGCGCAGAAACGCGGCAAAGGTTTCCTGGCCCATGGTTTCGGCCAACTGCTCGATGAACAGCGGCCCGCGCCCGTAAACAATCGCGCCGTAGCTGCTCTCATCGTAACCGGCCACCGGGAGACCGATGGGAATATCGGCCCGATTAACCCGCTGCCAGCGTCGCTCCAGTGAGCGGCGGAAGCCCGCTGCGCCCTCATCCCCATAAACATCCTGATAGTACAAAATCGTTGCATACTGAGCCAGGGCTTCGTCCAGCCAGGGTTCATCCACCTGATCGTTGCCCACCTGGCTGTAAAACCACTGGTGCGCTACCTCGTGGGCCACCACACCCTCAAGCAGAGGCGTAGTGGCTGCTCCTCTGACCCGCCCCGCCGGATCGTACAAATCAATCAACAGGGCCACAATACCCGGATATTCGACGCCGAGGGCAAAATTGGTGGTGCTGACCAGATCAAACTCGGTGAAGGGATAGGGGCCAAAGCGGGTGTTAAAGCTTTGCAGGGCCGCTTCGGCCTGATCGAGGACAATTTCGCCGCCCGCAGCCAGTTCGGTAGGGGCGTAGCTGTTGACTGTCGTTTCGCCCACAGTGCGGCTGGTCACGGTGTAGCGGTCGCTGGCCACGAGATAAAAATCGCGCACCGGGCCGGCAGCAAAGGTGACGGTCTGCTGGGTCTCATTCTGCTCCCGATTGATCTCACGGCCCGAAGCGACCAGGGTTTGGCTAATCGGCGCGGTGACGCGGGCCAGGTAAAAGCTGGTATCGGCGTAAATGACATCGCCAATGTAAGGCGCAATCTCGACATTCCAGCCCTCGGCATCGTAAACGGCAATCAGCGGGTAGAAATGGGCCAGAGCCAGCACCCCATCTTTGAAAGCAAACGTGCCGTAATTGCCGCCGTCCTCGGCGGGCACCTGCACGGCAAACTCCAGTTGAAAAACCAGCGACTCTCCCGGCGGCAGCGGCGGCGCAAGCGGTACGCGCATGGCGCTCTGCTCCAGTTCATACTCCGGCTCAACAGCCAGCCCGTTCACCTTGATTGAAGAAACGGTGGCCGAGCCATCGGCCAGGTTGGGGAACAGCCGAAAATAAACTTCCGCCAACGGCTTATCTTCGCGATTGGTGTAATGGACTTCCTCCCGGCCTTGCAGTCTGACCAAATCATCGCTCAGTTGCACGTCGAGATGATAGACACTCGCGCCGGGCAGCCCGTCCAGCACCGCCTGTTCAGCAGTAATAAGGCCGGTTCGGTACAGGGAGCGGTCGGCCCAGGCTACTTCAAAAAGCGATGAGGTGGGCAGTGACTCTTCTGCCCAGGCCGGGGTCAAGATAGGTGACTCGCTGCTGCCGGCGGCACGGATGACGGCTAACTTGTCGGTAGCCCAAATCTCTCCGGGCCGGCCCAAAACCTGGCGCACATCGGCGGTAACCGTAGCCGCCAGAAGTAATCCCGCACATCCCAGCAGCAATGCAGTGAGCATTGCCGCCCAAACTGGCTTAAAAAGTGCGCTCCAAATAGTTTGCCTCATCACTCGCTCGCTTGAAACCATTCTGAGACCACTGCGGGCCATAGGTGAAGCAGTCACCCACCCTGGAAAGGAGATTGCTTCGGCCTGCGGCCTGGCCATGACCGTATTTTAATGGAACAAGATTCTACCTGAAGAACGGGTCAAAGGGAAGTATCTTTTTATTTTTGAGCCACATAAACCAGCCACTCGTCAGCGTCATACAAGGGGAGATGATCCCAGGCGGGGTAAACCTGAACCCTGGTAAAACCGGCCTGGCCCAGCATCCGGGTCATGGTTTCTACGGAGTAGGTCTGGTCACTCAGGGAGATTTCGGTCAACTGGCCTGTTTCCAAATGCACGATAAAAAACCGCTCCAGCGACATTGCCTCTTCCTCGTACCAGGTTCGCTCGCCCAGGTGCAGAAAAGGCTGGTCGCCCCACAGGCCGGTGTCGTCGGTAAACCACCAGTCGCTGCGGGTTTTGTCCACCCGGTCTTGATTGAGCAATTCGAGGCACAGTTTTCCACCCGGCTTGAGCGTTTGGGCCAGGTGATGCAGCAGCGTTTGCGCTTCGGCTTTGGTAAAGACGGCCAGTTGCCCGTACAAAAAAAGCGCGGTATCAAACTCGGCCTCGACCAGATCCATCTGACGCACATCCCGCTCAATAAAGGTGCAGCGGGCGGCCAGGCCCTCACTGCGGGCCAAATCCTGAGCATAAGCAATCGCCGCCGGGCTGAAATCCACCCCGGTGACAGCGCAGCCGCGCCGGGCCAGTTCAACTGCATACAAGCCCGGTCCACAGGTTACATCCAGCACCCGCATTCCCACCGACAAATCCAGCTTCGTCCATAGCCACTCAAGCTGGACGGCTCGCTCGGCGGCAATACGAGTGGCCGCCCCATGCGCTTCGTCCAGATGCTCGCGGAGCATCAACTCGGAAAAATGGGGGTCATTCCAGGGTAAATTTTTGGCTTCAGCCAGAGGGGCCGACAACTCAGGCCGGTGATAAATTTTCCAGAGCGCTTCTGCCAGGGATTGATTGACATGGATTGATTTTGATGTTGACATAGCAGACACCCAACAAAATTTTTAACCCCTTTGCTTTCTAATTTGATACCCCATTTTACTAAAAACTTTACAATTTCCAAACTTGGCAATTCGCTCAGATTCTAACCTGATTCATACTACTTTCTTATGGAAATTCTAAAAGTTCTGTGTTAGAGTAGCATTTGTCGCCAAATACCATTATCTCACCAATTCCCAAACATCAGCTTCTCTAACCAGAGCCAGAATCCCGAAGGCTGCTTTATTTACCGACCTTTACCTCGAATATCTCCTTGCCCGGAGGGTCGCTCACCCTCCGTTATTGCTTTGTCTTTAATAGTTGAATTGTAATATGATTGGGGAGGGTTCTTTAACATGTCTAGATACCGGAGATTTTTGACCACTTTCAGCCTGCTGCTGCTGGTCCTCTTTATGAATTCGCTGGCCTCAGCCCAGTCGAATCCAGGCGAGCCGTCATCCTGGCTCAACCAGCCGCCGTCACTTCAAACTGAGCCAGTTTCCACCGAAGAAACAACCCTCGACGTGTTTATTACCGATGAGGGTATCTTTCCTCCGGTTCTAGTCGTCTCCCCTGGGGTAACCATCCGCTGGACCAACCAGACCAACAGTACCCAAAATCTGGAAGGCATCAGCGCTACGGCAGGTTCCCAAACGATTTACCTGCCCCTTATTTTTAGTGACGCAAGCAGCCAGAGCAACAAACCCGCTGGCAGCGAAACTTTGCCGGCCACCACCCCGGCGGCAACAGAGACCGCCTGGCAAAGCGGCGACATCCTCCCCGCCGGTTCATTCAGTCAAACTTTTGATCAATCCGGTACATATATCTATTCCATCATCACCGCCCCCACCCTGACCCGGCGAAATTGTGGTCCAGGGAGAGTCATTCGCTCCTGCCATCGCATCAATCATCACCGTAGATACCCTAACCGATGA
>JAAUSP010000759.1 GCA_012032575.1 Anaerolineales bacterium
CCCAACCTCGGCAACGGGCTGCTGCTAACCCATTTTCCTCTCACCATCGGCCCTCAAGAGCAAAAGTTGTCACCAAAACCTTAACCGTACAGGTGACGACAGAGGATTCTCTTTACACCCTCGGCCCGCGCATCTGCCGGCCCGTTCTCATCGAAAATACGGCCTGGCTGTGTAGTGATAAGGCGGGTTGTATTTCGGCTACGGCTGCAAATGTGCCGGAGAATTTTATGCTGCCCAATGCTATTTATTTGCCGATTATTTTAAAGTAGAGGCGCGACTGGTCAGATAGCAGGTTGTTTGCCCATTCCTCCCAAATATCCCAATTGACTCCCGCCCCCCCTCTGCGCTACACTATACCCTATGAGCGCCGAACCCAACCCGGAACAACTCCTCCGGCAGCAGGAAAGCCTGCGCCAGGTCATCGAATCCATCAGCAGCGAGCTGGAACTGCGCCCGCTGTTGACTCGGATTGTCCGCCACGCCTGCGAACTCATCGGCGCGGATAACGGCACCATTGGCCTGGTAGACGAACAGGCCGGGGTCATCCGCACCGAAGCCATTTATGACATGCCCCCCGCCGAACTGGGGGCCGAAATGCCGCCGGGGGTGGGACTGGCCGGCCAGGTTTGGCTGACCCAGCAGCCTCTGGTGTTGAACCGCTACGGCGATGTAGATCAGCCGCTGCGGACAGAATTGAGCGACTTCACCGTGATTGGCCTGCCCATCTTCTGGCGCGAGCAGATGATCGGCTTTTTTGGCATTGGCATGGCCCCGCCCCATCGTTTTACCCCGCATGATGTCGAAACCCTGACGATTTTTGCCCGCCACGCCGCCATTGCCATCGAGAACGCCCGCCTCTTTGAAGCCGAAAAGCGCCGGGCCACCCGTATTGCCACCATCAACCGCATCGGTCAGCTTATCACCAGCGGGCTGGGCCTTGACCAGCTTTTGCAACAAGCCGTCGAAACCATCTGTGACGACCTTCATCTGGACAGCCTGGGCCTGGGCCTGATTGACCCCGCCGACCCCGATATGCTCATCCTGCTCAGGGCGGTGGGGCTTTATGCGCCCGACATCCCCCCCAATTTTCGGCAGAGTATTCATGCCGGTATCTGCGGCATCGCCGCCCGCACCCGCCAATCCGTTTTGCTCAACGATGTTGCCCGCAACCCCAACTATATCTCGATGCCCGGCGTTGATGACATCTATGCCGAATTGGTCGTGCCGGTGGTCGTGGGAGAACAGTTGTTGGGCATCCTCAACTTCGAATCCCGCCAGCCGATTACCCCGGAAGACGTGGCTGATTTGGAAATTGTAGCCCATCAACTGGGGGTCGCCATTGAAAACGCCCGTCTGTTTGAAGCCGAAAAGCGCCGGGCGGCCCGCACGGCCATCATCAACCGGGTGGCCCGGCTGATTGCCGGTAATCTCAACCTGGCCCAAATCCTGCAAACCACCGTCGAGGCCATTGCGGCGCATCTCTATTACCAGAATGTTGCGCTTTTGTTGGTTGATTCCGCCGCCCCCGATATGCTGCTCCTGCGGGCCAGCAGTGGGATTTATGCCACCCCGGAAATTGCCGGCTACCGCCAAAAAATTGATCAAGGCATTATCGGCGCAGCGATGATGGCCCGCCGTTACCTGCTCATCAACGAGGTTCGCCGCGACCCGCGCTACCTGCCCATCCCCGGCGGCGACACCATCACTGCCGAACTGGCCATCCCGATCATCATCGGCGACCGGCTGCTGGGCGCGCTCAACATCGAATCGGAACAGCGTATGAGCCAGGAGGACGCCGCCGGATTTGAAATTATCGCCGACCAGCTTGGCGTCGCCATCGAGAATGCCCGCCTCTTTGCCGAAATCCAGAGCGCCCTCGATCAGACCCAACTGCTCTACCAGACCAGCCAGCGTATCAGCACGGCCATGGAAGTGGACGAGGTCATCCAGGCTTATCTGGAGCAGGTTGCCACCCGCGGTCGCTACGCCTGTAGTGTGGTGTTGTATGAGCTGGACGAGCAGGGCCAGCGCATCGCCGTGATTGTGCGCGGCCAGTGGACCCGCGAAAAAGGGCTGGTCCACCTCGAAGAACGCATCCCCTACAGCCGCGACGACCTTGACCCCCCGCTCGATGCCGGTCAGACCATTACCGTCAGCGATGTCCAAACCGACCCCCGCATCCCGCCCGCTTTGCGCGAGGTTCAACTGGAAGCCGGCCGGCCGGCTCTGGTTTTTATCCCCCTCATGGTGCGCGGGCAGCGTATCGGCCTGGTGGTTTTGAGCGACAACTCCCCAAATCTCTGGGAGCCGGCTGATCTGCACCCCTACCAGGCCACCGCCGCCCAATTAGCTACGGCTATTGACAGCCGCCGCCAGCACTATCTGTTGTCGGAGCGGGGCCGCCAGATTGCCGTTTTAAAAGAACGGCAGCGTTTGGCGCGTGATTTGCACGATTCTGTCACCCAGCTTATCTTTAGTATTACCCTGATTGCCCAATCGGTGGCCCCGGCCTGGCGGCGCGACCCGGCGGAAGGCGAGCGGCGTATCCAGCGGCTGCTCGAGCTGAGCCAATCGGCGTTAGCCGAAATGCGGGCTTTGCTGGCCGAACTGCGCCCGCCCGATCCCCAACCGCTGCCCCCCGGCCCCATTCCGGGTATTATCCAGGTGCAGCGGGACGGGTTGGTAGCCGCCCTGCACAATCATATTGCTCATTTGGGCCGCGACGGGTTGCCGGTCAAGCTCAATGCCGCCGGCTATCTCCGCCAGCCGCTTGAACTGGAGGAAGCGCTTTACCGCATCGCCCAGGAAGCCCTGAACAACGTGGTCAAACATGCCCACGCTCAGACCGTGGAATTGACCCTGCTGGTTGATCCGCAAATCGTTCAATTGAAAATTATTGATGATGGCGTTGGCTTTGCTCCCAAACTGTTGCCCGACAGCACTGATAAAACTAAAGGCGGACTTGGTCTGACTTCCATGCGTGAACGGGCTGAGGCACTCGGAGGCTCGATCCAGATGACTGCCGGGAACGGCAGCGGTACTACCGTTAAGGTAACTATTCCGAGGAAAGATAGGAATTTGTAGGAACGCAGCAGTTCCTTTAGTTCCCTCAGTTCCCTGGTGCTCATAATTCATCGCCGGCAGAAAGGTTCGTAACTCAATGACATCCCCCATCCGCGTGCTCATTGTAGACGATCACGAAATTGTCCGTGAAGGTCTGGAAACGCTCCTGTCAGAAGAAACCGGGGTTAAGGTGGTAGGTCAGGCTGCAAACGGGCTTGAAGCCTTTGCCCTGGCCGCCGATTTGCAGCCAGAGGTCATCCTGATGGATTTGATGATGCCCGAACTGGATGGTATCGAAGCCACCCGGCGTATTCGCGGTGCGGGACTTGCCAGCCAGATTTTGGTCTTGACCAGTTTTGCCGACGACCAAAAAGTGCGCGAAGCCATCGAGGCCGGAGCCATTGGCTATTTGTTGAAGGATGTCTTGAAAGCCGACCTGCTGCGAGCCATTCAGGCGGCGGCCCCAGGGCAAACCCACCCTCCACCCCGAAG
>JAAUSP010000760.1 GCA_012032575.1 Anaerolineales bacterium
CAAATCAAAGGCGCGGTCGAACAGGTCCAGATGCTCGAAGCGGCTGACAGGATGGTTTGAGCGGTGTATTTGAAATCCTGGCGGCGGCGCATGTCAATATGCTGCAAACCGTCCACCAAATCCAGAATTTGGGTTGGCGTCACATTGATCCCCAGCGCCCGGAGCATGCGCCCAAACAGGACCATATTGCGCAGCAGGTGACCGTGCCCCGGCCCCAGCGGTTCGAGCGAGATTTTTTGACTGTCAGGGGTGATGATTGTTTTAGCCGTCTTCATTAAAATATGTGGATAGCGGATGGAGGATTGAAGATAGAGGATCGAAGATAGAAGATAGAGGATTGTCTATCTATCATCTACCACCCACTATCTGCTATCTACTATCTTCCATCTTCCATCATCGGTTCTTAGCGTTGGCCATAATCCGCTGGGCCACCGCGCCTTGAACGTGTTGAATATCGTCCTGATATTTCAGCAAAACGCCCAGGGTATCGTTGATAACCTCGTCGCTCAAATCCTCGCGGTCCAGGGCCACCAGCGCAGCAATCCAGTCGAGGGTTTCGGCCACGCCGGGGAGCTTGTAGAGGTCTTCACGGCGGAGTTCCTGCACAAAAAAGACCACTTCGCGGGCCAGACGTTCCGGCGCTTGGGGGACCTTGGCCAGCACAATGCCATACTCTTTTTCAAAGGAGGGGTAATCAATCCAGTGATACAGGCAGCGCCGCTTGAGGGCGTCGTGGACTTCGCGGGTGCGATTGGAGGTAATGATGACCACCGGCGGCTGCGCGGCTTTGATGGTGCCGATTTCCGGCACCGTGACCTGAAAGTCGGACAAAATTTCCAGCAGGAAGGCTTCAAATTCTTCGTCGGCCCGGTCGAGTTCATCCACCAGCAGCACCGGCTCGATCCCGTTGACCTGTTCGATGGCCTGCAGCAGCGGTCGCTTGAGCAGAAATTCCGGGCCAAAAATCTTGCGCAGCGCCGTCTGTTCGTCCACCCGTCCGGCGGCTTCGAGAAGGCGAATTTCGAGCATCTGGCGGGTATAGTTCCACTCGTACACGGCGGTGTTCACGTCCAGCCCTTCATAACATTGCAGTCGGATGAGGGCACGGTTGAGCATCGCCGCCAGCACTTTGGCAATTTCGGTTTTGCCCACCCCGGCTTCGCCTTCCAGAAAGAGCGGCTTGCCCAGTTTCAAAGCCAGGAAAATAGAGGTCGCCAGACTTCGGTCGGCGATGTAATTCTGCTGTTGTAAGGTTTCCTGCACCTGGTCAATGGATTCGATCTGCGGGTTTTTGTTCAAGGCGGCCTCCGAGATAGTTTATGGTGGGCGAAATTGTACTGTTCTTCACCGTTTATGGCAAGTGATTTAGGAGGATGTCTTACTCTTTAGGAAAAGATAGACCTTGACCTGCTTCGTAGGTTGATACAAATGACGATTTTTTCATAGCCTTATAGTCAGTCATGCTGCTTTTCTCCAAGTACAAGGTAAATCAAATTAAAATGCTACTAATAGTCTGTCGCCTTATAGTCATCTTTGGTGTTAAATATATCTGGTATGAATGTTACAAAAGTTTTTGCAGAGAATATCAAAAAATTGAGACGACAGCAGGGACTCTCACAAGAAGACCTTGCTGATTTAGCAGGTCTCCACCGTACATATATTGGGGCTGTCGAAAGAGGCGAACGAAACATTACTTTACTGAACGCAAATCGCATAGCAGAAGCATTGAGTGTAGAGCTGAACGAATGCCTAAAGGAAGACAAATGACCAACTCAGAAACGTTAATAATAGGTCTCAGTGGGATTTTGAATCAGTACAAAGCCTCGTTCTCCGACAAGATTTACAACGAGGAGAATAATGAATCGGATGCTTTAATGAATGTATTTAATATAACACCAGAATTGAAACGTGAAAACCGTCAATATTGGGGAAGAGAATTGGGAATGTGCTGGCAACGTTTGGTTGTTGAAGTTTTTAGGCAAACTCACAGGGATTTTAGTCCACCTCCACGTTTTGGGGCAGATGAACCTTGTGACTTGATCGTGGGAAACTACGCAATTGACACTAAATATCGAATAGGTTCGGGTGACTCCGGAACATTGAAAAAGTTTAAAGCTTATGCGCCTCTTTTACAAGAAAATGGATATGAGCCTATATTGCTAATTGTTCGAGAGGATAACCTGCCAGCGGCAATAACTGCTTGTAGAGTAGGTGGGTGGAATGTATTTACCGGTGATCTGACTTATGTGTATATTGAGGAACAAACAGGATTTGATATCAAAGCGTATCTTCAGACCAAAGCTTTAGAGCATAGAATTTTTCGGTAGTAACATTTACCTCTTGAATTTCTAATAAACGCTTCTTAATAATTTCTACATAATCTGCCACAATCTCAATACCTACATAACTTCTACCTAACTTCTTTGCTGCCACAAGCGTAGTTCCTGAACCAGCAAAAGGGTCTAATACGATATGTTCATCTGACAGAGGTACAAATAGCTCAATAAGTTTTTCCATTAAATTTAATGGTTTAACTGTGCAGTGAACATTATATTCACCATTCTTTCCTTTGGGAATATTTTCAATTATATTTGATTGAAAAGAACCATCTTGGTTGATAGTATGAAATAACCCAATTCTATATTCAAGCAAAGTATCAATATAATTATTTATAAGAGGTTTCTGAACTACAACGATTGCTTCCCATTCATTTCGTAAACAACTATGCCAACCTTCCCACTCCGAATTGTTAGGCAAGCCTTTCTCTTTTAATTTAGCTTGAACATTTAAACCTTTTGGAATACCACTGGAACGACGATAGACAATGCAATCACGTGCGTAAAAACCAGCACGTTCAAGAGCAACTTGAACATGAGCCATGGTACGAGTACTATTGAAAGCAGCTAGAATAGCGCCAGGTTTGCATACCCGAAAGACTTCCGTTGCCCACTCAAAGCACCACTGCTCGTAATCAAGAATATTCTCTCTAACTCTTTTATACCATTGGGCATTACGAACACCCCCTGCCAGACCACTGCCGTAGGGAATGTTTTTTACTAGCGTTTTACTACCATTCTTAACTCGTCCCAATCTCCTTTCAACCTCAGCGGCATCCCATTTATGTCCAATAAACTCATAATTATAAGGAGGATCTGTAATACAAGCGGAAATAGAATTTTCAGGAAATTGATGAAGAATTTCTCGACAATCACCTGTAAAAATTTGATTTTTTACTAACATGGACAATCCTCCGATGAAGTTGCTACTTATAGTATGTGTTTTTGAGGGGTTGTCAAAATTGGGAAATAATTAGCAATATATCAATCAGTCGCCCAATATAGATTGAGCAGACGAAATTTCTCAAAATCAGAAAATCTCAGAACAATCACATGCTTCGCAGTTGGTGTTCCCTTCTCCCAAAAATCCCAGCGATTGAACTATTTTGGGATCCCCATTCCCCGCAAAGCCATCTGCGCCGAGCGCAGCGCCGCCGCAAACGAAACCCCGCCCGGCCGAACTGCCCCACCGCCTTATACCCCCATAAATCGC
>JAAUSP010000053.1 GCA_012032575.1 Anaerolineales bacterium
CGGGTTTTGCCCAGGCCCCCCGCACCGGAGACGGCGGTAATGAGGCGTACCTCAGGGTGGTCGGGCGGGCGGTGGTAGTGGAGCCGGTAGAGGCCCATTTCTTTTTCGCGCCCGGCCAAGAGCGTTTGTCCGGCTTCGGGCCGGGGCAGGGGTTTACGATGAGCGAAGGGCATGGTCTAACCTCTGGAATGTACAAAGTTGTGAGGCGATGAGAAGTGAGGCGAGGAGGCGAGGAAATATTTGCCCTCGCCTCCTCGCTTCACGCTTCCTCGCCTCAACAGAGTAGATTAGCATGAAACAAGCCGGGGGACAATTGTTAGAGCGGGAATTGCGTGCTAAAATTTTGACAGGAGCTTTTTATGACCTGGTATCAAACTACGTTTCGACTGCCGCCTTTCCGGCGGGGATTTCATGTGGTCACTCATTTGATCGAAGCCAACGCGCCGGATATTCAGCGCCTTAAAATTGGCCTGGCTCACGTTTTTCTGCACCACACCTCGGCCAGCCTGACTCTCAACGAAAACGCCGACCCGACAGTACGGGTTGATTTTGAGAGCCATTTTAATCAGATGGTCCCCGAAAACGCCCCCTATTACCGCCACAATTACGAAGGCTCGGACGATATGCCGGCTCACCTCAAAGCCGCGCTGCTGGGCAGTTCTTTGACCATTCCCATCACCAATGGTCGCCTGAACCTGGGCACCTGGCAGGGGATTTATCTGTGTGAGCACCGCGATTACGGTGGCAGCCGCACGGTGACGGTGACGCTGCAAGGCGAGTAGAGGGAACGAGGAGGCGAGGAGGCGAATGGTTGCAAAGTTCATCCTTGCGCCAGGTCTTAGTACAGCTTTGCATTAGTTCGTGACGAAATCAAGGCAAGCAGAGAAGTCATGTCATTCCGACCGGAGGGAGGAATCTTCGTCGCCACAGCCGAAAATGTTATGACGAGCGAGGAGATTTCTCGCTGGCGCTCGAAATGACATGCGAGGAATCGGGTACATCAAATCGTGACGAATTTACGCAACCCTGTACTTGGAATCGTTGTTTCATATTTGCGTATGACTTGGGCAATTGTCGGCCTGTTCATTATTGGTTATCTCGGCGTGGCTGCGCTGCTTTTTTTTTTGGCAGGAGCGGCTGATTTATTTTCCCAGCCAAAGCTGGCTGGCGACGCCGGCGCAGGCCGGCTTACCTTATGAAGAGATTTGGCTTGAAAGCGCGGACGGGGTCAAGCTGTCCGGCTGGTTTGTTCCGGCGGAGTCGAGTAGGGGAGTCATCCTGTTCTTTCACGGCAACGGCGGCAATATTTCGCACCGGCTTGAGTCGCTGGCGCTGTTTCACCGCCTGGGGTGGAGCACGTTTATCATTGATTATCGGGGGTACGGTCAGAGCGAAGGCCGGCCCGGCGAGCAGGGCACTTATCTCGACGCCGAGGCAGCCTGGCGTTATTTGCTGGAAGAAAAGCAGCTCAGGCCGGAGCAAATTGTCGTCTTCGGCGAGTCGCTGGGCGGGGCGGTGGCGGCCTGGCTCGCCCAGACCCATTCGCCAAAAGCCGTAATTTTGCTCTCGACCTTTACCTCTGTCCCCGATATGGGGGCGCAAACTTATCCTTTTTTGCCCATCCGGCTGCTGGCGCGAGTCCATTACAACACCCTGGCCCGCCTGCCGGAAATTACCTGCCCAGTGCTGATTATCCACAGCCCCGACGATGAGGTGGTACCCTACAGTCACGGACAAAAGCTTTTCGGGGTCGCTCGTGAGCCGAAGGAGTTTTTGAAGCTGCGGGGTGGTCATAACGAAGGGGTTTTGCTGTCGGCGGCGGAGTATGAAGCCGGCCTTGAGGATTTTCTCGACCGGTACGGCGGTCACTGACCTGATTTTAGGCTGCTATTTTGTACGGTTTTACTTCCCGTTCCAGCCGGCTTGCCAGGGCGTCTTCCGTCATATCCAGATCGTAATCCATTTGTAATCCCAGCCAAAATTGGGGTGACATCCCAAAGTATCGCCCCAGGCGCAGGGCGGTATCGGCGGTGATGCTCCTTTTGCCCAGTACAATCTCATTAATCCGCCGGGCGGGAACCCCGATATCCAAAGCCAAACGATTCTGGCTTAAGCTCATGGGCTTTAAAAATTCTTCCATTAATATTTCGCCGGGATGGATAGGTGTCAACGCTTTCTCACTCATTCATCTATACCTCTAATGATAATCCACAATCTCCACCTCATACACATCCCCATTGTCCCATTCAAAACAGATTCGCCATTGGTCGTTAATCCGAATGCTATACTGATTCACACGGTCGCCGGATAGTTTTTCTAAATGGTTAGCTGGCGGCACACGTAAATCCTGGAGGGTTATAGCACGATTAAGCATCCGAAGTTTACGTAAAGCTACGTGTTGAATTTCCTGGGGTAACTTCGGGGAATGTTGGCGATTAAAAATCTTTTCAGTTTCTTTGGACTTGAAAGACCTAATCACTCCTAAATTATATAACGCATCGCGTTAAACGCCAAACGTTATAATAGAAGTCGGATCAGTTCACTTCTCCCCAAACCGCCGCCGATACTCCGCCGCCACCGTGTCCCCGGCTGCGGCCATCAAATGGCCGACCGACGGATGCTCAATCAGCGCTGCTACTGCCTCAGCCAGAGAAGAGACATTTTTGCCGAACCAGCTTTTGACATAAGCAACGGTATCCAGATCGGGCGGAGCAGTGGTCAGGGCGTCGCGCAGCTCTGTGAGGCGTTCCAGGGCGGCGGCCTTTTTTTCGGGGGGGGCTTCCGCTGTCACATCCGCGCGCAAATGATCGAACTGCTCAAAGATCACCGCCAGGTGACTTTCGAGCCGGGGCGCAGCTGGTTCAACCGTCCGCGTTGAGTTGCCCCAACTCGGCGAGACTTGCCCGCCATTCATCGTCCCAACCTGCATGATAAAGCTCTGCCCGCTTGCTATCACCGTGGGTCTGGAAAGATTCGTGAGATTGGCCGCTAACTTTTCCACTACATTTGACCAGTCTGATTCCGTCCCGTCCGCTGCCGGAATTTTTACCTCTATTTCCGGAGTGGCAGGTTGAACGTTTAACATTGAACGTTCAACGTTTGCCGGCTGCGCCGGCAAAGCCAGCGCGTGCCGTAGAGCCTGGGCCATCTCTCCGGCGCTCTGGTAGCGGTCAGCCGGGTTTTTGCTCATGGCCTTGACGATGACCTGTTCCACCGCCGGGGAAAGGTCAGGATTCAGGCTGGTCGGCAGGGGCCACGACTCGTTGACCAGTTTCAGCACAATCGCGATGGGATGGTCGCCCTCAAAGGGGATTTGTCCGGTGACCATCTCGTACAAAATCACCCCCAGCGAATAAATATCGCTCCGCTTGTCTACCGTTTCACCCTGCGCCTGCTCCGGCGACATATAGGCCGGCGTGCCGATGACCGCATTTTTGCTGGTGTAGCTGGGCATGCTCATAATCCGGGCAATGCCAAAATCGGTCAGCACGACCCGCCGGCGAGGGGTAAACATAATATTAGCCGGCTTCAAATCGCGGTGGACTACTTCCCGTTCGTGGGCATAATCTATGGCGTCGGCCAGAGACTCAAAAATGGCAGCGGTTTCGGCCAGCGGCAGCAGTTCGTGGCGCTCTTTATAATTTTTTAGCTCGGCCTCCAAAGTCGAGCCTTCCACAAACTCCATGACCATGTAATACAGGTCATCTTCGCGGGCAAAATCGAACACCTGGACAATGTTGGAATGGTGCAGCCCGGCGACCGCCATAGCCTCAGTCTCAAAACGCTCGATAAATTCCTCGTCCTCGGCCAGGTGACTGTGAATGATTTTAACGGCCACATAACGAGCCAGGGCCGCCTGATACGCTTTGTAAACGTCGGCCATGCCCCCCTGGCCCAGCCGCTCGACCAGATGATAACGGCCCAAATCCCGGCCCACCAGGTCGCGCCGGGCCGCCGTGACCAGCTCATAATAGGGTTGATGTTTTTCGTAGACGAGCCGGTTTTTTTCACGGGCCAGGGCCAGCAAATCGTCAAGCTGCAAGGTCTGTTCGGCGTACTCCAGCAGCCGGTCAATGATTTCGGCCTTGCCCTTGCTGCGGGCCAACTGATGATGGACCGGTTTGAACTCCGGCAGGTCAAAATAGAGCCGGCGCAGTTCCTCTTCGGTCAGGGCGACGGTCAATTCGGTCAGCAGGGAGCGGATATTTTTGAGGATGTAGCGGGTGGTGATGACCTGGCCTTTTTTGGCCGAATGAATCGAAACAGCCCCTTCGACCGGCGGGGGCGGCGGTTCACCCGGCTGACCATTGGCGACAACTTTGGGCCGGGGTTCGACCTTAATCACGGCCTGAGCCAGAGACCCCTTGCCCGCTAAAACCTGCTCCAGCGCGTCGGTCAGGGCCGCGCCGCTGGGGTAGCGGCCCTCCGGTTCTTTGGCCAGCGCCTTGAGAATGACCGCCTCAAGCGCCGGGCTGAGGTCGGGCCGGTGCTGGCGCGGCGGCGGCGGCGGCTCGGTTTAGGTGAAGCATGGCGATGTCATAGGGATGGTCGGCTTCAAAGGGCAGTTTGCCGGTAAAAATTTCATACAAAATCACGCCCAGGCTGTACAAATCGCTCTGCGGGACCGCCCCGGCGGACGATACCACCTGCTCCGGGGCGATATAATGGGGCGTGCCGAAAATTTCGCCGCGAGTCTGGTAATCCAGCAGCACCAGGCCAAAATCGGTCAGGATGGGCCGGCCTTGCGAGTCGAGCATAATATTGGAAGGCTTGATGTCGCGGTGGATAACCCCCTGGCTATGAACATAATCCAGGGCCAGGCAAACAGGCCTGATAATCCGGCTCACCTCACTCGGCGGCATGAACTGTTGATCGTCGTGGTAGGTTGCCAGAACGGTTTCCAGGTCAGCGCCCTCGATGTATTCCATAGCAATGTAGAGCAGCCCGTTGGCCTCGCCATAGCGATACACCCCGACGACGTGGGGATGCTTCAACTGGGCAATTGCCTGGGCTTCGCGCTCAAAGCGGGTCGCGTAAGCCGGGTCGGTCTGAAAGGGCGCGTCAATAACCTTAATAGCTGCCGTGCGTTTGAGGCGAGTATCAAAACCGCGATACACCCGCGCCATTCCTCCATGCCCCAACAGCGCCTCCAGGCGATATTCGTCCAGTTGTTGGGAGAGTAATTTATCGGTTAATCCTTGCTCAATCATAACGCTCTCTTATGATGCGTGATGCGTGAAAGGTTTTTGCTCAGAATCATCACGCAGCACGTATCACGCATCAATTCTTGGGTAATTCAAATTCTGGCATTACCCAAATGAGTTTCCCGGCTGGATTGGGTGATGTAGCGCAGTTCCCGTACAAATTCATTAAGTCCCTCGGCGTACGTGTCGAGGTAATGCTGGGTTAACTGCTGGGCCAGCGCTTTCTGCCCGCAGGTCAGCAGGAGCGCCCCGTGGGGCCGGAAATCGCGCAGGGTCAGGTGCATCACCCCTTGAGCGTCGGTCAGCACGCCCCAGACCAGGGTCTTTTTATCGTTGTCGTCTTTGGCCGAGATAAAACGGGTTAGCGTACTGCCCGGTGCAACCACGCCCACATTCGAGAAAACTTCGCGGCCTTTGATCAAATCGTTCAACAGATCAAAACTATCAGGGATTTTTCCAGCAACCGCTGGAGCGGCGCAGGGAAATGGGCCAGCAACTTCAGCGCTCCCAGGCTAAAACTTTCACCGGCCCGAGCCACCGTCTTGACCTGCCCCAAAATCCGGCCAAAGCCGGCCAGGGTAGCCAGATATTCGCGCTGCAAACGGTCAAACTCGGCGTAGGCCGCGCTGCGATCCCCGGTGGCCTGTTGATACGCTTTCCAGGTCGCCATAACCCGCCCCCGCAGCCCTACGAAATCCAACTGGGTCAAAGGCGCTTCAAATGTGACCGGATAGAGCCGATCTTGCGGCGCACGCTGGCTGGCATCTATCGGGATGAGGATGGTAGGGTTGACCGGCTCGACGGGGCGCAGAGTTTCCAGCGCCGCCAGCGCCGCCGGACGTGATTCGGGCCGGACGGCTAATTCTTCCAGCGCCGCGATCAACTGCGGGTCGGGCTGATAGGTGAGCGCATGGATGGCCCGGTAGAGAATCAGCAAATCGTTGATGGTCAATTGGATCAAATCGCTGCGCTGTTTGAAAAGGCGACGCAGTTTTACCATCGCCTTGAGGTCAACGGATTCTGTTTCGGCGGTGAGTTCGACGGCTGCCTGCGGAGCCTGCCGGAGCAGAGTCAAATCGGCGGCCTGGATGTGAAAGGCCAATTTCTGGGGCTGGCGCGGCGCGGTTATTTCTGGAGCGGCCTCATGAACCTGTTTGGCCCAATGGACGGCTTCCTGGGTCATAATTTCGGCCAGGGCCGCGCCCCAGGCCCCATCAAAAAAGATATGGGATTGGTCAAAAACCATCGTCTGGCCGGTGTCGAACAGGGTCAGGGCATGGTCGCCCCGCCCGCGTTCTCCCTGGCGAATTTCGGCCAGGGGCAGAGTCCGGGGGCGCTGGTCGCAATTGAGGAGAATCGGAGCCAGGCGCAGCCGATCCAGTTCGGTGACAAGGTCTCGATTCAGCTTCTCCCGTAAATCAGGCCAGGCCGAGCGCTTGATTTGGGCCAACGGCAGCGCCGGGTGCATCGGTTCAGTTTGGTCCAGCGCCGCAGTAACCATCGCCCGGACGGTTTGCAGTTGAGTGGGCCGTCTGAGCCGGGGGCACAGGTCGGAATTAAGAAATAGCAACCCTGATGGATCAAGCCAATACTGGCTTTATTCAGCGGGGTGGGGACGCGGGTTTCGCCGTAAGGGCCGGGGTCAAGGTAGGCCAGAATAGACATTTGCTGCCGGAAAGCGGGCAGGTTTTCGGCCTCGGCCCGGTGGAGCGCCTGTTCCCCACGCGCTCTGGGTGGCGGTATCCAAATCGGCCATAGCTTCGGCCAGAAAGCGGTCAAAGCGGTCACAGCGATAAACAACATACGGCAAGCGCGACTCACTGGCCGGACGTCCGTAAGGTCGCTGTTTTTCCCAGAGGGGGTAAAGGTGAGCATAGCGGGCGGCGTCGGGCCGATGACGGGTCAATTCAACCAGCAGATGAGTCCTCACGCGCTCGCGCCACTCGTTGGTGAGCAAATCATGGTAGTGGTGCAGGCAGTAAATGGCCGCCATCACCCAGGCGGTGGCCCGGTCAACCGGGTTCAGGTGCAGCTCGTGGCGGCGCAAAAAGGTGTCGAACCCGTGCGTTTCATTGGCATGGCGGGCGGTATCCTCGCGCATGGCGTATTCGACATAAAACTGCCATGTTCCTTCGGGAAAAGCCTCGGCCGGGTCTTTGCCGGCCAGTTTGAGCAGATGTTGATACGCCCCAATCACCGCCGCCGGCCCGGCGAAAAATGTAGCGAAGACGGCTTTATCCAGCGTTTGTTCGACCCCTTTGAAAAGCAGGTTCAGATCGCGCCGGACCATTTTGGCCGGGGGACGGCGCTCCGGCAGGCGAGCCAGGCCGCTCAGGATCATGCCGGGAACATTGCCGGCTGGCGTCAGCCGGGCCACTTGCTCCACCACACTAGCCAACTCCGGCAGGGTCAGCCGCTCGACCTCCGGCAGGGACAACTGCGAACGCTGGGCAATGGTGTGCAGATTGTCCGCCGTTTTGAGCGACGCCTGAGCCAACGGCGTGGGATTTGATGGCTGGCTGGACCGTTTGAGCGAAATCTGGCGCGTTTCTAGCATAATTCCCCCTCAATAGTGTCCATTACTCGATGATTGGTGCGCGAGGCAGAGTCAGCGAGAGCGGAGCGGAACGGTTGTTGTCTTCCCGGCTCTCTTCGACCCGGCAGGCGGCGGGCATGCGCTCGTCACCACTGCAACTGTCGGCCAGTCCCACCAGCGAGACGGTCTGCCCCTGCAAATTGGGCAAGAATGTTACCCAACCCTCAAAGGCAATTTCGTTCCCGGCAGTTAGCGGCACGCTGGTAAAGGGATACCACAGGCTGTTCTGGCCGGGTACGGTAAAGGCTACGGCAAAAGTACCGCCATCCGGCCCGGTATACTCGGTAGAGACTTTGAAGATGGCGGCTTCGGCATTGCCCTGGTTTCTCACTATCAGCCGGATAGGGGCTTCGACCTGGCCCTGCGAGTTTATCTGGGGTGAGCCGGTCGGGTCCAGGGCTGTAATTACCAAATCCGGTTGAACCGCCAAACCGACCCCGCGCAAAGACAGGCGCTGCGGCGAATTGGGCGCGTTGTCGGTCAGGACGAGTTCGGCCACGCGCAGGCCGGTCGAGCGGGGGATAAAGCGGGCGGTAATCACACAGCCATCGCCGGGCAGCATCACAAAACCGGTGCAAACCTCCTCGAAGGTAAACTCGTCCAGATTGGCTCCGGCCAGCTCGATTCTGGAAATTGACAGTTCACCCTGGCCCACATTGGTCAGGGTCACGGTTCGCGGCTCGGCTGTACCGTTGACAGGCTGCTCGCTAAAATCCAGCGTATCGGGGCTGAGGTTCACCGCCGGATCACCCGTACCAAAGCCGCTGAGAAAAACACTCAGCGGGCTGTCAAGGCTATTGGTGAGGAAGGTCAGACGGGCGCGGCGGTCTCTCGACGCCGTTGGTCGGAAGCGGACGGTCACGGTACAGCCGCTGTTGGTCGAGAAGCCGGGCCGGCTCAGGCAGTTGCCGGAGTCAAAAAGGAAATCACCGGGAATTTCGCCCTCAAGCACAATGTTGCTGACCGTCAGCAGACCGCCGCCGGTGTTAATTAAGCTGACAGTGGCCGTTCGGCTGGTTTCCGCCACCCGGACCGAACCAAAATTCAAATCCTGCGGGGTTAAAAAAGCGACTGGCCGGGGTGTCACTGTCGGGCTGACTGTTGGCGTTCTGGTAGGCGTGAGGGTGAGGGTAGGCGAGGGTGTAGCCGAGGGAGTCGGCGTGTCACTCGCGGTTGTGGTAGGCGTAGCCGAAACGGTTGCCGTTGCCGTGGCTGAGGGTGAAGGTGACGGGGTATCGGTTAGCGCAGCAGGGATGGCAGTCAGTGTTGGCGGGGCGGGCGTAGCGGTAACAACCGGGGGAATCGGGGTAAAGGTGGCCGTGGACAGGGCGTTGACCAGGAGGAGGCTGGTAGGGGTGGCAGCGACCGTCAGCCTCACTTCCGGGCGGTTGAATGAGGGCAGCCAGGCTGAACCGAGCCAGCCGATCAGGATCAATAGCAGGATAATCAAGGAACCGAGCAGGCCGAACAAAGGCCAGGGCGTTCCGGCTGTTCCACTGGAGGGCGGTGGGGATGAGGGCGATTGCGGCGGCCCGATCAACAGGCCCAGGTTGTGACGGGTAACTTCAGCCCCGGCGAAGTCGCCCAGGGTTTCGCGCACCCGCAGCGCCCGGCTCAAGCTGGTCCGAGCGGTGGCGTAATCATCCAGGCACAAAGCCCGCGTGCCAAGCTGGTGCCAGACCCAGGCTTTGGCCGCCCGGTCGCCCAGGCCCTCGGCGGCTTGCAGGGCGTGTTGCAGCACCTCGGCCCAGGCATCCCAGCGCCCATTCAAACTTAACCCCCCTTCGATGGCCCGCGCCAGCCGCAAGGCTTCCGGCCAGCGTTTGGCTTCAACCGCCCAGGCCAGAAGCCGGCGCATCGCCCCCATCTCTTCCAGCAGACTGTCGGAAGCAGCCTGGGACTGCTCGGCCCAGCCGGCAAAATAAGCCAGGGCGCGTTCGGCCAGCGGGGTCAAATCCCAGGCCGAAGGCCAATGCTGGGCCAGATCGCCGGTGAGGCTGTAGCGCGGACTGTGGGCCTGCACCAGCTTGCCCCAATCAGCGACTCGACCACCGGGCTGGGGTCGGGCAGACCGGTCAGGGCCGCCAGGTGGTCGTGCCCCACGGGTGCGCCGCCAAAGAGGGCCAGCGTGCCCAACACCCGCCGTTCGGGCGGGGAAAGCTGGTCGAAAAGCTGTTGATTCAGAGCTTCCACAGGGGCTGCCTGCTGCAACCGCTCGGTAATCTCGATCAGCGAGTGGCCGTGATCGCGGGCGAGGGCGGCCACCTGGATTAGCCGGAGGGGGTGCCCGGCCAGCAGGTCGCACAGGGTCAGCACAGCGGCAAGTTCCTCGCGGGTCAGCGGACGCGCCATTTCGCGTTCGATCAGCGTCAGCGCATCATCGCGGGGCAGGCCGCTCAAGGCTACCACCCGGCCTTCGCCCCACAGCCGGCGCTCCGGTGAGGTCAAAATAAAGGCACAGTTGGGGGCCGCGTCGAGCAGCGCGTCTACCTCGGTGCGGGCCAGGCCAAGATCGTCCAGCAAAATCAAAGCCTGCTTGTTTTGCAAACCGTGTCGAATTTGAGCTTCGGTGGCTTTGGCCGGGATGTTACTTTCGTGGAAAGCTTCAAAGAGGAATTGCAGCAGGTCGGCCAGGGCGTGCTGCTGCGCCGAAAGGAAAACCACGCCGTCGGCGCAGGCGGTCAGGGGGAGATGGTAAGCCAGGTGGCGCAGCAAGCTGGTTTTGCCCAACCCCGGCGAGCCGTACAGCTCCAGGGGTTGGGTGGTGTGCAGGACCGTCATCGCTGCGCCGGTTTCCACCTGCCGATCCAGCAGACCGGCAAAGCGGCGCGGGCGCAGCAAAACAGGGGCCAGACGCGGCTGCCAGTGAGGCTGCTCCTCTGGCATGGCCACATTGACCACCCCGCCATGAACCGAGCCAATCTGCACTACGTACTTGCCGATAGCTATCTGGCCACTATTTTCTTGAACGACGGCCGCTGTGATTGTGGAAAGATCAAGTTCAGTTGAGGCCATGTCATCCTCCCCCATTTCCTAGAGACGGACATGATCTCTAAATACTGTTAAATGTTTGTAAAATCCATCATAACAGGATTGATTTTAGAATACAATGGGAAATTAAGGGGGGTAGAACGAAGAAGGAGATTAGAGATTGGAGATTCCGGCTCTCAATCTCCAATCTCTAATCTCTAATCTCCCGGTAGGGGGGAGGTGAATTGAACTACAATTTTTAGTGACTCAACATCACCGGGCAGGTGGCGTGGCGCATGACCTTGTGGCTGACACTGCCCAGCAGCAAGCCTTGCAAGGTACTGAGGCCGCGGGTACCCATCACAATCAAATCAACCTGGCGGGTTTCGGCGACGGCCAGAATGGCCTCGGCTTCCGGCCCTTCGAGCAGCTCTTCATGGATGGTTACACTGGTTTCGCTCAACTTCTGCCGGGCATCCTGCAAAACTTGCTGGCCGGACGTTTCGCGCCGGGCGACCAATTTTTCGTACTCGTCGTAACCGAGCATATCGGAGGTGTGGGGAAAAACGTGGACCAGGTACAAATCGGCCCCAAAACACTCGGCCAAGCCCCGGGCATAACGCAGGGCGTTGTAGCTGTGCTCAGAGCCATCAACTGCGGCAATAATGCGTTTGAACATGATAATTGTCTCCTCTTTGAGAAAATTGCAGGGTAGCAAGGTAGCAAGTAGCAGAAGGTCACAAATTTTTACCTGCTACCCTGGTTGACTGACTAATTTAACCTTGTGGCTCAAATTAACCGCCGAGCGCGCAAAGTCCGCCGAGAAATTCATAAAAATCTCTGCGACCCCGGCGTCCTCAGCGGTGAAATATTAAATCTGTCAGTCAATCAACCTGCTACCTGCTACTACTTGTCCATCATTCCTGAAAGCTGCCTCAACCGCTCTGAGGGTGGCAGTGATAACCCCTTCAGTGTGGGCGGTGGAGAAAAAGCCGGTCTCGAACTGGGAAGGGGCCAGGTAGACCCCGTGGCGCAGCATCGCCTGGAAGAAGCGGGCATATTTTTTGGTATCGCTTTTGGCGGCCGTGTCCCAGTTGATGACCGGCTGGTCGGTGAAGAACATGCAGAACATTGTGCCGACCTGGGTTTGATAGACCGGAATGCCCGCCGCTTCCGCCGCCGCGCCGATGCCCTGGCACAACTCGGTGGTGCCGGCTACCAGCCGCTCGAACACCCCCGGCTCACGGATGGCTTTGAGGGTTTCAATGCCGGCGGTCATGGCCAGGGGATTGCCGCTGAGGGTGCCGGCCTGGTACATCGGCCCGGCCGGGGCGACGGTTTGCATGATCTCGCGCCGCCCGGTATACGCGCCGACCGGCAGCCCGCCGCCGATCACCTTGCCCAGCGCGGTCAAATCGGGCATCACACCGTAATATTCCTGCGCTCCACCCCGGGCGACCCGGAAGCCGGTCATCACTTCATCAAAAATGAGCAGGGCGTCGTATTGGCTGCAAAGCTGACGCAACCCGGCCAGGTAGCCTTCGACCGGCGGGATGCAGCCCATGTTGCCGGCCACCGGCTCCAGAATGATCCCGGCGATGTCGTCGCCGTGCTGGTTGAAGAGGGTTTCAATGGCGGCCAGGTCGTTATAGGGAGCGGTCAGGGTGTCGCGGGTGGCTCCGGCCGGCACGCCGGGGCTGTCGGGTAGGCCCAGGGTAGCGACGCCGGAACCGGCCTGGACCAGCAAAAAGTCGGCATGACCGTGATAATTGCCTTGCAGTTTGATAATTTTGTTGCGTTTAGTAAAGGCACGGGCCAGACGCAGGACGCTCATGGTCGCCTCGGTGCCGGAGTTGACAAACCGGACCTGTTCGGCGGACGGGACCAGCTCGCAGACCAGTTCGGCCAGCTCGGTTTCGAGCGCGGTCGGTGCGCCGTAGCTGGTGCCGCGTTCGACGGCTCGCTTTAAAGCGCTGACCACATCGGGATGGGCGTGGCCCAAAATCAGCGGCCCCCAACTGAGGACATAGTCAATGTATTGGTTGCCGTCGGCGTCCCACATGTAGGGGCCTTCGGCGTGGTCAATGAATAACGGCTGCCCGCCGACCCCACGAAAAGCCCGCACCGGCGAGTTGACTCCGCCGGGGATGACTTTCTGGGCGGCGGCAAAAAGTTGTTCGGATTTTGAAAAGTTCATCATAGCTCCTGTGTATCCTATTTGTTTATCGGCTGGATCATATTCCAACGCGGCCACGCGGCGGCATACGTTACCTCAAGCGGCTGCCCCGGTTGAAGGCCGGGTGACTCATTTTGTACTGCACCGTGATACAGGATGCCGTCAACCGGATAATCATAGATCGCCCACTCTACTTTACCACCTTTACTGGAAGTATAATCTATTTCGACAATGATACCTTCAGTTTGGATGGTCTTGTAAAAACTATACCGCCAGATCAAACTTGTTAATAAATCTTTGCCATAGGTCAGATAAGTCATGCTAATAACAAAAGAGAGTACAACTAACAGCACTAACGGGGCGGTTGAACGCACGGGGAACAGGGCAACCAACACTGCAGCCGTCCCATAGATTACCATAACCACGGCGATTGAAATTAACCAGTTGAAATGATAAGCGTCGTTGTTACATAGAAACATAATCGCGTTACCAGAGATAACAGCCACTAACCCGATCCAAAATTGTTGTTTTGGAGGGAGGTCCAACTTCTTAGAACGTTTATATTCCATAATTGCTGGTTATTGCTTGCCTGGTGTAGCCAGGGTGACTAAAGCCACCTCGCCGCATCCTTGGCCCAATAGGTCAGAATCATATCCGCGCCGGCCCGTTTGATGGCGATCAGGCTTTCCAGGGCGACCCGTTTTTCATCCAGCCAGCCCAGGCGAGCGGCGGCTTTGAGCATGCTGTACTCGCCGCTGACGTTGTAGGCAGCCAGGGGCAGGTCGGGGAAGGTATCGCGGGCCTGGCGGATGATGTCGAGGTAGGGCAGGGCCGGCTTGACCATGATGATGTCGGCTCCCTCGCTGATGTCCTGGGCCATTTCGCGCAGGGCCTCGCGGTTGTTGGCCGGGTCCATCTGATAGGTCGAGCGGTCGCCGAATTGGGGCGGGCTGTCGGCTGCCTCGCGGAAGGGGCCGTAGAAGCCGCTGGAAAATTTGGCCGAGTAGCCCATAATCGGGGTGTTGGTAAAGCCGGCTTCGTCCAGCGCCCGGCGAATAGCGGCGATCTGGCCGTCCGATCATGGGCGCTGGGCCGACCATGGTCGCTCCGGCTCGCGCATGCGATACGGCCACCTGGCCCAAAATTTCCAGGGTCGGGTCGTTCAAAATCTGCCCATCTTCGACCACGCCGCAGTGGCCGTGATCGGTGTATTCACACAGGCAAACGTCGGTGGTGATGACCAGGTTGGGGTCGGCCTGACGCAAGGCTTTGATGGCCTGCTGCACAATGCCGTCAGGGGCAAAGTTTTCGCGGCCTATCGGGTCTTTCTCGGCGGGCAGGCCGAAGAGCATCACTGCCGGGATACCCAGCGAGCGCAGCTCTTCCGCTTCGCCGGCCAGGGTATCCACCGACTGCTGATAGACGCCCGGCATCGAGGAGACCTCTTTCCGCACGTTCTGACCGTGCAGGATAAACATAGGGTAAATGAAATCCGCCGGGGTCAGGGTGGTCTGCCGGACCATCCGGCGCAGTCCGGCATTCTGCCGCAGCCGCCGCGGTCGAACGATGGGGAAACTGGGGGTTATTTGGCTTGAATTTTGCATGGTTTTTGCCTCCGGGGTAATTGCTCACATGGTAGCTAAATTTTTTAACGAGTCAATCTGCGCCGGGGGCTATGGAAAGAAAAACTCGGCGGTGAGGTCGAGTGGGACAGTATTCTTGACGCTACCTTACAACACTATGCATCTATTTCTGGTTGTATCACAATTTCGTCCAATGTTACCTTGAGAGCCTTCGCAATTGAGATCAATACTTCGGTTGAACCGGTTCGCTTACCCGTTTCGATTTGCGACAAATAGGGCGTACTAATCCCGGTTCCTTCGGCTAACTGCTGTTGGGTCAGTTGCCGATATTCTCGCCAGACTTTAATGGGATTCTCTCCGTCCATTATAGCATACAGAACATCACTCGGAATTAACTCTTCTTCACCCTGTTCAACCAATGCTCTGACCAGATCATAATCCCGAATATCTTGCAGCATCTCTGCTTCAACACCTCCTCGTCTCACTGCCCCGAACCCAAACTCACCCGATCCAAACTAACCGAAAACGGTTCCTCCGCGCAGCGCACCACCTGAAATTGGAGGGTTCCTGTTTTGCCCTGCCACGCGGACAAATCCTGGTGAACCAACGTCCACTCCGGGCTGAAGAGCAATTCGTCCGGCGAGATAAGTTCGTGGGTCTCGCCATCTGTTTCAAAAAAGACAGATAACCAGGGGCCAGGGGTCGGGGGTCGGGAGTCAGAGGTTGGGAAGGGGGAGATTTTGAAAAGGAAGGAAAGGTGTGGCTCCGGGCCTGTGGAAATCGTCACTCGTTGGCCCAGGCTCCACAATTGGCCGGGCTGACTGTTGGGGCAATCCGTTGGTTCGCCACTGCCATCGCCGAGGCGGGCGGCGGCCTGGCCGTCGAAGGCCTCAATGGACAGGTTGATCTGGCCGGCCCAGTCCCACACATTCCAGACGTTGTCACCCTCGAAGTCGCCGCTGGCGATGGCGTTGGTGGCAGGGGCCAGGGTCAGGGTGATGGTGGCGGTGCCGGTCAGGCTGACCTGACGCGGGGCGGGCCAGGCAGTGTAGCCGGGGGCGCTGGCCTGAAATTCGTACGCCCCGCCGAGCAGGGGCAGTGGCGACCACTGTCCGGCGGTGTTGGTAGTCAGGGTTTCCTGGGTGTTGGGACCGGTGATGGTCACACTGGCTCCGGCGACCGGCTCGCCGGCAGGGCCGAGAACTACCCCTGTCACCGCTGGACCGGAGACAATTAGGGTTGTGGCCTGGGGCTGAGCGGGCAGCGGTTCCACGTTGCCGGCCCGGTCGCGGGCGTGGACGGCAAAACTGTAGCTGTGATTGATCCGGCCGGTGTATTTGGCCTCATTGGCCGGCGTATCGGCCAGCCACGGTTCGAGCGGCCCGCCGTTTTCGCTGACGTAAACATTATAAGCGGCGATGCCGGAGCCGGGGTCGTCGCTGTGCCAGCGCAGCAGGAAGGTGGGCGGGCTGGAAGGTTGGAGGGGTTGGAGGGTTGGGGAGGAGGTTGAAGGGTTGGAAGAGGTACAGGAGTGGAGGTGGGTGGCGGTGGTAAGATTGGCTGGGTTGGCACGGTAGCGGCGGGGGTGGGTAGGATAACGCCCACCGACTGTGGAGCGGATGGCTGGCTGGGAAGCAGGATCAGCAAGGCTGCCAGCAGCGCGAAAATTTGCAGTAATAAAAATCCTCCGACCAGGTAGGGAGCAGACGAACGTTCAGGTTCCAGAGGGGGCAAGGGGCGTATATGATGGCTGTTCATTGCTGAAGCCAGCCATCTTTCGGCCCGAGCCTGGCGTGGATCGAGGGGTTTTTTGGCCGGAGGTTGTTGTTTCATCGTCAAGGGTCGGCCATCCGCATCCGGCCTAGCACCGGCATCGAATGACCAAATTCATCATTTTAAAGAGCAGGCTAAAACCTGAATTTACTATAGCACAGCTTCGGGTGGGACTCAATGGGATATTGGGGGTAAGTTAACCCTCATTGCGTCGCCTCTTTGCCTGCCATAATTTTTGCAGTACAATCGAGGCGTAGAATCTCCTTAAATTTGGGAGATATGTGGTTGGTAAACATCATGTCATTTCGAGGCTGAAAGCCGAGAAATCTCTGGGAACGTTGTCTACAAACCACGGATTAGGACGCTTCGCGTCTCGCTCCTAACGTCGCTCGAAATGACAGGGGTGATAGTTATAATTCTTTGTTGAGGCTGTTTACGGTGAAGATAATAAGTAGAGAGTGGAAACTGTTGCAGGCAGCAGCCTTGCTGTTCAGCCTTTTTTGGATAGTTGGTGGGGTAGTCGCAGCCCAAACACCTATCATGTTGAAGAGTCTGGAGGTTGAGCTGTGGCCCGAATTCGACCGGCCGGAAACCCTGGTTATCTATCGGGCGGAATTGGCCCCCACCGTCACTTTGCCCGTCGAAGTAACCTTTCGGCTGCCGGCAACCGTGGAAAGTATGTTTGTGGTGGCGGTGGAGCGCGATGGTGTGCTGATACAGGTCAATGAGGATGCCTTCAAATTAGAGCGCGCCGATGACGCTATGCTGCTGACCTTCTCGACGCCCGTGCCGCGAATTCAATTTGAATATTACGATGCCTCAATTTTGACCAAACAGGGAGCAGAGCGGCAGCTAAATTTTGAGGTCGTGGCCTCGTACCCGACGGAAAAAGCACTCTTTCAGGTGCAAGAGCCTTTTCAGGCAGAAAAATTCACGCTGACCCCCCCGGCCAGTTCGACCTTCACCGGGACTGATGGCTTGACGTATGCGGTGGTAGAAATCGCCGGACTGGCCCGTGATGAAACCTTTACCCTCACAGCGACTTACAGTCGTCCCACCGATACATTATCAGCCCAAAATCTGGCCGGACCGACAGCCGAGCATGCCGCCGATTTGCCAGCAGCGGCGGAGTCGCCGGTGGCACAGCCGCCGGCCAACGAGAACTTGACCCTGGGGTATGGTTTGATTGGGATTGGGGTGACGCTGCTGTTGGGCGTAGCCGTTTATTGGCTCTGGTCCAAAAAGGCCGCTCCGGCAAAAGCCAGACCGGCATCGCGGCGGCCCAAAAGAACAGCCAAACCGGTCGAGGCGTCAGCGCCTGTGACCTCGCCAGCAGCCGGCCCGACCCGTAATTTCTGTTATCGCTGCGGGGTGGCTCTGCGCGAAGATGCTAATTTCTGCCATAGCTGCGGGGCGGAACGGCGCAGGGAATAATTTTGGACTCCCGTCCTCAACGGGGGATGCCATACAAGCCGATATTCTGGCCCTTAAAATTCAAGCGGAACGGCTGGACTTGAAAACCGGCGCGAGTGGCATAATCCACCACGCACTGAAGCCAGTGGACTCCCAGGGGCGGGTAGATTGGCTCGTGGATGATGCAGCACGGCAAGATAATGAAGCGGCGCTCATACTGGGCGGCGGCGTCAATCAGTTGGATGTTACAGCCGTGCGCGTGCAGGGCGACGAGGATATCAAAATCCCCGGCCAGGGTGGGTTCGAAGGTTTGGTTCAGGCGGGGAACAGTTGCGGTGGCCGGCAGGTGAATTTGCCGGTTGCTGCTGAGGTCTTTGAATTTGCCGGGTAACGCTTGGGGAATGGGGTCTATTACGGTGGCCGGCCAGCCGCTCTGGCGCAGCAGATAGGTGAGCAGCCCTTTGCCACCGCCCACATCGGCCACCCGGCCCGGTTGAAGCTGGTCCAGCATCCATTGATGCAGCAGTTGGAAGCGAAACTTCTTCATTTTGCGCAGCCCTGGCAGGGGTGCGGCCAGGACGGGGGCTAATTCTTTGGAGTTAGCCAGAATTTCGTCGTCAATCGGATCGTCGGCGTGGCCGGCAGCGGATGTCTCACCCCCGGCAAGCTGAACGACGCTCTCGAAAAGTTCTCCGGCCTGTTTTCTATCTTTACGCTTGCTCATAAAGGTTATTTACGCAGGTCCACCCGCGACAACTGCGGCTTGTCTTGGACATATTCAACTTTGACCGTTTCTCCCACTGCCAGGCGATTGTAAACCCGGCTGTGAACCTCTTGATAAGCCTGATGATTGTTCCCAAACTGATAGCCAACATAATATTTTTTGCCGGTTCCTTTGGGTGGGTCTACCCAAAGGCCGATAATCACCCCGCTGGTTTTTTGTTTGCCCTGCTCAAAGGCGCGGTATCGCGCCACCCGCGCCAGGTCTGCCAGAAAAAGTAGCCGGCGGCAATAAGAAAGAGCGGAAACGTTAGCATGATCAGGAAGAAGGGCAAGGTATATTCGCCTCTTGGCCCTGCTGTGTTGACTTCGTTCAGCACTGCGCCCGGATTTAACCAGGCTGCGCCGCCCAGGGCAAAAGCGATCAAACACATCAGGCCGATCCCGGCCCCCGACCAGAGGTCTTTAGAGGTGGCAGGTTTAAAGGCTTTCTGGGCTGGTCGAGAACCGGTTTCCGGCAGGATGTTTGAGGCTGGCGTCTTGGCAGGCATAGTTGAGTTTCCTTCTTCATTTTGTCGGCGATGGAAAGAAAACAAGGGAAAAACAAAATGCCCTGAAAGCTCAGGGCATTTTATAATCAAGACAAATTATCTTGAAATCGGTCAAAAATCCAAATTCACATCTGCCAAAAGAGATTCCATTTCCTGGCGCAGGGCTGGGGTGAGCCACTCTTCTTCTCTTTCTTCGGAAGCAAAACTGTTGTGGTGGCGGGCTGAGGGGTCGCCGGTGTTCCAAATGGTCAGCTTGCCGATGACCAGGGTGGAGTTGCTTCTGACATAAGTGGCCCGATAATCACAATGCGGGCAGTTGAACTCCCAACACTCATCACCCTGGTAAAAATTTTCAGTTTCGCCGCGATAAGCAACGGTTCGATGAATAACCGTAGGCTGATTGGTAATCGGTGATAGCATAGTGATCCTTTCTCGGTAGACGCGCACTGAGATAAATGGGTAAAGTTATCCTAATACTAAACCAATTTTTCAGCCAACACAACCCAAGTTTTTAGGGGTTTTCAGAAATCAGCCCTTGCATTATTGTCCGGACAGCCACAAGCTCTTCCTCATTGACGGTGTGATCCATCCCCGGATACAGGCGTATGGTGACATCCCCGCCCAACTGCCGCAAAACCTCGGCGCTCTGCTCGACCCGGCCTTTGGGGATGTGGAAATCCACATCGCTGCAGCCCAGAAAGACCGGTGTGCCGGCCAGTGAGCCGGGATAGTTGCGCGGCGTGCCATCCGGGCCGATCAGTCCGCCGCTCAGCCCGGCGACGCCGCCATAGCGCTGCGCATGCCGGGCCACAAATTCCAGCGACAGGCAGGCCCCCTGCGAAAAACCCAGCAGCATAGTCTTTTCAGTGGGGATACCCGCTTCGGCCAGCCGCTCGATCAGCCCGGCGATGACGGCCAGACCGGAAGAAATGCCCGGCTCGTTGCTGGGAATGGGCGACATAAAACTGTTGGGATACCAGGTATAGCCGCTGGCCTGGGGGGCAAGATAGATAAAACCGGGCTGAGCCAATTCATCGGTCAGGGTCAGGATGCTTTCGGCGGTGGCTCCGCGCCCGTGGATCATGATCATGGCGGCCTGAGCGCGGTCCAGCGGCTCGCCGGTTGTTAGAATGGGCTGGCCCTGATGCGGGCCTTTGAGGGTGTCCTGAGCCATCAGGCCACCTCCGGCACGGGCCAGGGAGCGACATTGACCGGGCGCAGCCGGCGCTCGATGTCGGCGCGGTAGGATTCTAGCCAGGGCGGCAGCTTGAGACTCTGGCCCAGTTGGTCTACCTCTTCGTCAAACGGAAAGCCCGGCCCGGCGGTAGCCAGCTCGACAATGTGCCCGTCGGGGTCGTTGGTATAGATGCTTTTGAAATAAACCCGGTCCATCACCGGCGAAACGCGCAGACCGGCCCGGAGCAGTTTTTCGCGCCAGGCCAATTGGGTTTCTTCATCGGGTACGGCCAGGGCAAAGTGATGCGTCTGGCCCGCGCCCATTTTCGCCCGGCGAACCTTGAGCGGGTCGCGCTCAAAATAGGTAATCAGGGTGCCGGGCCGGCCCTCGCCCACGCCCCAGTACCAGTGGGCCGAGTTGGGGTCGTCGAAGTTGGAGGTCATTTTGACCCGGCGCATGCCCAGCAGGTCGCCAAAAAAGGCCTGGGTGCGCTGAATGTCAGCGCCGATGGCGGTAATATGGTGCATACCCTGACGCAGGGCCATATCGGCGCTAATCTCCGGGATCGGTTCGGGCCAGGTTTCGGCTTTGATGCGTGCCTCGTCGCGGTTGTTGACCACCATTCTGGCGGCGGTTGGCGATATTCCGTGCCAAGCTTATCGGCGGCTTCATCCATCGTCCAGCCCGGCCCCTGGGTGGCGATTTCAATAATTGCCCCGTCGGGGTCGGTGAAGTAGATGGATTTGAAGTAATGCCGGTCGAGCGGGCCGTCTACGCTCAGACCGTAATCGGTCAGGCGGCGCTTCCATTTAAGCAGGCCGTTGTAATCCGGCACGGTCAGGGCAAAGTGATGCGTCCCGCCGATGCCCCAATGACCTTTTGGCGCGCCCGGCCACTCGAAAAAGGTGATGGCTGAACCGGGCCGGCCCATTTCGTCGCCAAAGTAAAGGTGATAGCTGCCGGGGTCGTCAAAGTTGACCGTCTTTTTGACCAGGCGCTGCCCCAACACCTGGGTGTAAAAATCAATGGTTCGCTGGGCGTCGGAGCAAACCAGGGTAATATGATGTAAGCCTTGAATTGTCATTTTTCTCTCCTTAGATTTGAATTTTGCAGCATCGTTTGCACTCTTCATAACCGGCCAAAATTTGAACGCAGACGACGCAGATTCGACAGATTTTCGCTGATTTTCACAAATTTTCTGTGTTTATCAAAGTTCATCTGCGTTCGATTCAAAAAGTGCAAAGGTGGCGGTAAAGTTTTAGCGGGAATAAGCTACAAGTAAATTTCTTGTATAGTTCAATGTTGAATATTTTGATATTGAAATAATATCATGAAAGGTGAAATTTGTCAATAGCAGTTTAGCCGGTAAATTGTCAAAACAATCTTTTTGGTCAATAATGACGGTACGTTAAAATAAACAGGAAGTGCCCCTATGACTAAAGGCGGTAGAATTGCGATCATCTTACTTTTTTTACTGGGTTTGAGTTCGCTGGCTTTGAACTTTTGGCTGTATTGGCAGCTTCAGGTGAATCACCAAAAGGCAGTGGGGCTGGTGCGCCAGGTTCGGGCGGGACTGCCGGAGGCCATTGACGAACTGGAAGCATTTGAGCAGGCTACGATTACTTACAAGGTCAACATCCAGCAGGAGCTGCCGATTGAAACTGAAATTCCGTTCAATGAAACCTTCGAGGTGCCGATCAAATTGACAGTACCGATTTCGCAGACCATCAATACGTCGGTTATGATTGACCCCCTCGGCACGGGGTTGGAGATTCCGGTTGAGATTAATGTGCCGGTCAATCTGGAGGTGCCGATTGATACCAGCATACCGATTGCCATTGAGCGGACCATCCCCATTTCAACCATGATTCCCCTGGATTTGAAGGTGCCCGTGGAGATCAAGGTGGGCGAAACCGACCTGGCCGGGTTTGTTTCACAACTACGCACCGGCCTGGCCTCGCTGGATGAAATCCTGGCCGGGCTTGAACCGTGAGGTTTTTTTGACTCATCCCCTTTCTCCGACCTATAATTTAGCTGGGCGCAGATACTCTCGCCTCCCAAGCAATAATCTGCCACGAATTCACACAAATTAACACGAAAAAAAGAAAAATAAT
>JAAUSP010000761.1 GCA_012032575.1 Anaerolineales bacterium
GTAAAACCTGATTTTCCCGAAAGGTATTCAAACTGGCGTGAAAAAAGCCCGTTCCGGCGCAACCCGGTCGCTACTTTGAAACGCGTCACCGCGTCGCCGACCATTAACACTTCACCCGCGCCGGAGTAGCCGGGATAGAAAGGGTAATGAACACTGGTCATTGGGCAACTTGGCAAACATGGCCCGCTCCGTGCCGGGGCTGACCAGGGTGGCGTGGGTCAGCACCAGTAGTTCATCACCGCGTGGTCGCTGGGTTTGAAAAGTTTCCAGGAGAGCGCGTCCGGCGGCAGGCCAGACAATACGCGAACCTTCAACGGTGTTGAGAACTTGCTCGACCTGCCGTTTGATATATCCAGGAATCTTGTAGGGTTGAACAATGGCCTTTTTGACTTTTGAGCCGAGATTTTGAACCATCTTAAAGCTCCCATTGGGGTGGCAGGTAAACCACGCCGTGTTCTTCTTGCTGCAAATGCCACTGCACGTCACCCATCAATTCACTATCAACGGTAAAGGCCACGGCCCGATACCATTGATCGTACATACCCAGGTCATCCTCATCGAAGATGGCAACAGTGGCTGAGTAACCACCGGGCATGAAGGGGATCGAGTCAAAAACGCAGCGAACAATGCCTTCACCTTCTAAATATTCGGGGGTACAGCCGCTCAAACGAGTGGTAGCCGTGCAAACACGGGCGCCGTTATCAGCATAAACGGCCACATCAAAACTGGGTTTGCGGACTCGCTGGTGAGCATGGTAGCCCATTTCGATGATAAGCCTGTCGCCCAGGCGAAACTGATTGGTTTCGCCTTTGCTGCCATTCCGCAGGCTCAAAGAGGTAAATTGCACTTCGCCAGAACCACGCCGCTCGCTACCGCTGTACTGGCTTACATTTCCGGCATTGATCGCCTGGTTCATTTCGTCGGTGTAACCGGCGATGATCGGCGGCAGGGGGCCTATCTGGCGGACCTGGCCTTTTTCCATCCAGATGCCCTGGGTACAAAGCGACTCGACAGTGCGCATGTTGTGAGAAACAAACAGCACTGTGGCCCCTTTGGAGCGGATTTCGCCAATTTTATCCAGGCAACGGCGCTGAAAGGCCATATCTCCAACGGCCAGCACTTCGTCCACCAGCAGCACTTCGGGTTCCACATGGATGGCTACGGCAAAACCGAGGCGAACGTACATACCGGAAGAGTAACGTTTAACCGGAGTATCAATAAAGCGTTCAAGACCGGCAAAGGCAACAATGCTATCAAACTTGGCCTCAATGTCCTTCTGGCTCAGGCCCATAATCGAGCCGCTGAGGTAGACATTCTCGCGGCCGGTCAGGTCCATATGAAAGCCGGCGCCCAGTTCAATCAGGGCAGAAATCCGGCCATTTACTTTGATGTCGCCGCTGCTGGGACGGGTGACTTTGGAAAGCAGTTTGAGAATGGTGGTCTTGCCCGCCCCGTTCGCCCCGATCAGAGCGACGGTTTGGCCCTGTTCCACCTCAAACTGACATCTTTCAAGGCCCACAGCGTCTCGCCGGATGCTGTCCCATTACGGCCGGTAAGGCGTTTAGCCAGGTTAGGAATAACCTCGCGCAAACTGCTGTGAGCGGTTCCTAATTTGTAAGTTTTACTAACGTTGCGAAATTGAATGACTGACATAGTGGTTTACGATTTACGATTTCAGATTTACAATTAAATAATGTCGGCAAAAACGGCTTCGGCGCGTTTGAAATAGAGGTATGCGCCCAGTAGCAGCAAACCCGAAACAAGGGCCGCCAGCAAAAAATAGGGCAGTTGAGGAGCCTGGCCCAACAGGATCACCCGGCGGTAAGAGTCAATCAGGCTGACCATAGGGTTGAGCATGTACACCGGCAAAAATCGTTCGGGCACGGTGCTCAGCGGGTAAATAACAGGCGTCAGATACATCCATAGCTGCAAGCCCAGCGGCACTACAAAACGAATGTCACGATAAAAAACGGTCAGGGCCGAAGACAGTAAAACAATGCCGGTCGTCAGCATAATCTGGACAAGCAGGAGCGGGATAATCCAGATAAAGGAGGGGCTGACTGAATAGCGATAAAAGATAAGCATAGCAATAAAAATGAGCGAGGCTATCAGAAAATCAACAAAGCTGGCCAAAATGGCTGAAAAAGGCAGAATCTCGCGGGGGAAATAAACCTTCGTCACCAGATGCATATTATTGACCAAACTGTTTACCCCAAAAGAAATCGCGGTGGCGAAGAAGGTCCAGGGCAGCAGGGCTGAATAATAAAAGATAGGGTAGGGAATACCATCGGTTGGGATGGGCACAAACATAGAAAAGATGACTGTGAAAATAAGGGTAGCCGACAGCGGCTGAAGCACCGCCCAAGCTGCTCCTAAAAAGGATTGTTTGTAGCGCACCTTGATGTCGCGGATGGTCCAATTGATTAAAAGGTCGCGATGCGAGGCCAGTTCTCTGACGCCAGTTAACATATCAGGTTAAACCTCCCGGGAAATATGCTCACGGCCCGTGCCGTTGTATTGATAGGAATAGGCAAATTCATTCAAATCCTCCAGGCGAACCGCCCAATTTTGGCCGTTCTTGACCGCCTGAATCCGGCCTTCTTTGCACCAGCGAAAGGCCGTGTCTTTACTAATCCCCAGATAATCGGCCGCTTCTGTCAGGCTTAGGGTGGCGCTTTCGCCGGATTGGGATCGTTTAAAGGGCCAGATTTTTGCCAAAGTGTAGCTGGCTTTTTGGTTTTATCAAGCTGACCGAATTTTTGAGCGCCAACATCATATCCGTACCCATAGCCGCCCCGTAAGTTGACCCGATTGAAGACCAAACCCAGAAAATTGATGCTGGGGTTATGTTTAAAGTATTGAATTGAACGCTTAGCATGCCGCCGGCTTGACCGGCCATTACTGACCACCAGCACTACCCCATCAGCCTGATTAGCTATCACCTTGGTTTCAACCACTTCCAACAGAGGGCCGCTATCAATCACAATTAGGTCAGCCTGGGTTTTGAGATACTCTAGCACTTTGGCAAAATTGGGTGAACTGACCAACGAACCGGGGTCAAGGGGGTTGCGCCCGGCTGGTAGCAACATCAAATTGGCAATGTGGGTGGGCCGAAGCGCCTTTTTGAGCATCCCCAGGGCCACCACTTCAGGCATAGCCAGAACATCGGCCAGGCCCAGCAGGTTGGGCATATCAAACAATTCATGCAATGAAGGTTTGCGCAAATCGGCATCTACCAGAATTACTTTTGATCCCGGCGAAGCAATCACAGCCGCCATGTTGGTTCCGGGCGAGGCCATTGTTACGGCCAGATTGGTGGACAAATAACTTTTGCCCTCGCCTGAATCAGAACTTGTAACAAGCAGTGTTCGCAGAGTTTTGCTGCCTACACTTAACATCATGTTATCCCGCACCGCCCGCAGCGAGTTCGCCTCGGGTGACCAAAGTTTGTCAAGAGCAATGATCTTCTTGGCGCCCGACCCTTTGCTGACTGGTCCCAATATCGGCGCACCCAGCAGGGCAGCAGCTTCTTCCTGCGATTTGCCACA
>JAAUSP010000762.1 GCA_012032575.1 Anaerolineales bacterium
TGCGTCCGCATGATTCTGGTCGCGACAGAACGGCATCGACCCACTCTGTGACGATCGCAGAGGGCATGCTTGTGCAGGCGGGGCGAGTAGCGGTCGTAGGGCGAAGACTCAGGGTCGTCGAACTTCTCCACCTTGGCGTGCGCGATCAGAATCACGGCCATCGCGCGGTCGCGATGCAGAATGCTCAGTTGATCGATCAATTGCCGCATCGTGCCGGCATCGCCGTCGGGTCCATCGCCACGCTCTTGTGCAGGAGGGCCGCTGTGCGCATGGCCTCGAACATGTCGAGGTCGTTGTTGGAGGCCGCACCGTCGGTCCCAAGGCCCGCGTGAATCCCCGCCTCGATCCAGGCCGGCACCGCCACGACTGCTCTTTTTACGGTGCTGTTGGCGGCCATTTACGTCGGGGTGATGTTCTTTTGGTCCGCCCCTGTTGCAGCGTCTCAGCTTTCGCTACGGCCAGCCGGGGCAGGTTAACAAAACCTTTGTGGCCGCGCTGTTCATTGTGCTTTTTCTGTCGGCTCTGGCCACCGAGGTTATCGGCATTCACGCCCTTTTCGGCGCGTTTCTGGCCGGGGCGATGATGCCAGCATCTGCGGTCTTTCGGCTTTGGCTCATTGCCCGCATCGAGGATGTCAGCCTGGTAATTTTGCTGCCGCTGTTTTTTGCCTTCACCGGCCTCAAAACGCAGGTCGGCCTGCTCAACAACGGCACGCTGTGGCTGGTCTGCGGGCTGATTATCTTGGTGGCGGTGGCCGGCAAATTCGGCGGGAGTCTGGTCGCGGCCCGCTTCACCGGTCAATCCTGGGCCGACTCGTGCGCCATTGGTGCGTTGATGAACACACGGGGTCTGATGGAACTGGTCGTGCTCAATATCGGTTATGACTTGGGCATTCTCTCCCCGACCATTTTTACGATGATGGTCCTGATGGCCCTGCTCACCACCTTTATGACCACCCCGGCGCTGTCGCTGATTGATTATTTCAGGGCGAAGTTGGCCGTACCGGAACGAAGTGCCTTGTCAAAAAGACCGCTCTAATTGAGTTGGGGGAGATTAGCCAGGAGGGGAGTCTGACCAGTGATTTGCATGAAGCCTGACGGACGTTTAAACTTGGTGACCGGCAGAAGTAAAGGGAAAAATCCCATTGTCGGCAATCTAATTATAGCACACCCCTGTGAGGTGCCACGAGCCTGATAAATACCACCCCACGACTATGGAAATGGTTTTCGGCGGTCGGCTGTCAGCCGTCGGCTGTCTATTATTGAAGGAGCTTTCAAGTGATCGGCGGAACACACGGAAAAATATTACATGTCAATTTAACCACCGGCCAAACCCACATCGAGCAGCCCGGCGACGACTTTTACCGGCTGTTGGTCGGCGGGCGGGCGATGATTGCCTACTTTTTGCTGCGCGACTTATTACCCCACACCGACCCCTTCAGCCCGGATAACCTGCTCATTTTTGCGCCGGGGATTATGCAGGGCAGCAATTTGCCCGGCGCGGGCCGGCACGGCGTCGGCGGCAAATCGCCGCTGACCGGGGCCATCGGCAGCGCTGAAGCGGGCGGCTGGTGGGGCCACGAATTCAAGCGCACCGGCTTTGATGCACTGATCATTCGCGGGCGGGCCGAAAAACCGGTCTATCTTTGGATCAAGGATGGTGCGGTGGAAATCCGCCCGGCGGAGCATCTGTGGGGTCTGCTGACCGCCCCAACCCAGGAAGCCATCCAAACCGAACTGAGCGATAAGCGCATCCGCGTGGCCCAGATTGGCCCGGCGGGGGAGAACCGGGTGCTCTATGCGGCGGTGATGCACGACATCAACCGCGCCGCCGGACGCAACGGCCTGGGTGCGTTGATGGGATCGAAGAATCTCAAAGCCGTGGCTGTGCGGGGGACGATCAATGTGCCGGTGGCCGTGCGCAAACAAGTGACCGAAGTGGCCAAGTGGCTGGGGGCCAACTACAAGGAACTGGCCTCCTGGGCCGCCGCCGGTATCGGACGGGGCACACAGGACTCGCTCATGCACTGGCAGTATTTTGGCGCTTTGCCCACCCAAAATTTCGGCCAGCCCGTTTTTGCGCACCCGGAACTGCTCAGCGGCGAGCGCAACTATGACATGTTTTTGAAAGAGCGCGACACCTGCCAGGCCTGTCCTATTACCTGCAAACAGGTTTTTGAAAACGAGGACGACAATCCCTACCGCAAACTCAACCCGGCCTATGGCGGGGCCGAATATGAAGCCATGGCCGCCTTTGGCCCTTCGTGCGGGGTAGAGGACAATCTGGCGGTTTTAAAAGCCAACGAACTGGCTAACGCCTACGGGCTGGACGCTATTTCTACCGGCGCGTCCATCGCTTTTGTGATGGAATGTTTTGCCAACGGCATCCTGACCCCGGCCGATACCGGTGGGCTGGATTATCGCTGGGGCGACGGCGATTTAGTGGTGCGCTCGGTCGAGTTGATTGCCCGGCGCGAAGGTTTCGGCAGCGTGCTGGCCGAAGGTGTCGCTCGTATGGCTGCGCGATTTGGAGCGGCGGCGGAGCCGTTCAATCTGACCATCAAAGGCCAGGAACTGCCCATGCACGAACCCCGGCTCAAACAGGCGATGGGCCTGGGCTATGCTGTCGCGCCGGTGGGGGCCGATCACATGATGAATATCCACGACACCGATTTCGCCAGCGAGGGCGGCGGGCTGCGCCGGGTCAATGCTGCGTTGAGCCAAAAGGTCGGGCCGCTGGCGCTGCAAGATTTGGGCGAAGATAAAATGCAGGTCTTTTATACCGATGTCAACTGGATGCACTTTCAGGATTGCGCCATCAACTGCCATTTTTATCCCTACGAGTACGGTCACATGGCCGAAGCCATCTCCGGCGTCACCGGCGTGCCCTACACCATCCCCGACATCCTGGCCGTAGGTGCGCGGGCGCAAACCCTCTCCCGCCTGTTCAACCTGCGCGAAGGCTTCACCGCCGACGACGACAAGCTGCCCAAGCGAGTGATGCAAGCCTTTAAAAGCGGACCGCTGGCCGGAGTTGAAATCAATGCAGAATCATTCGCCTGGGCCAAACGCCGCTACTACGAGCTGATGAAGTGGGACCCTAACACCGGTGAACCCAGCACGGAGTGCCTGCGGGAATTGGGGTTGGACACATTGCTTGAACGAGTTCAAGTTAGTCCGGCAATTGCCAATAACCAATACTGTTCAAACCTGTCATTTCGACCGAAGGGAGAAATCTCCTACTTTACTTTTATTCAACTTGGCCATCTTAAGACTATAGAATTTATCTGCCACGAATTGCACGAATTAACACTAAACATTTGGTGAAAATTCGTGTCATTCGTGGCAAAATATTTACCTTAAAGGCAGGACTTCAACAGTTTACCAATGTTCAGAAAGCGAAAGACAATATGAACCCAACCTACCAATACGCCGGGCTGCCCAACGTCAAACAACCCGGCCTGAGTGTGGACCAATGCGCCGCCCGGCTGCAAAGCCTGTCTTACGCCGAAGAACGGCTGATGCGTTTGCAAGCGGCCCACCTCG
>JAAUSP010000763.1 GCA_012032575.1 Anaerolineales bacterium
AATTGTGGCCGCAATCTCTATATCGGGCACGTCAAAGGCGACGATGATCGAGCCATCCGGCTGTTCCTCCAGACTGTCCCAGTGAGAGCGGTTATCTAAAGCCTGGAGCGCCGCCTCCGGGCCAAAGTGCAGCCGCGCCTGGATGCGGCGTTCAAAGTAGGGCTGCGAGGCGACATAGGTCTGGAGGTCGAACTCAGCCGGGATTTCAAAGGGCTGCGCCAGCAGTTGCAAGTCGAGGATGCGGTCCACCCGGAAGGTGCGGATACTTTGGCGCAGATGGCAGTAGCCCAGGCAATACTGCCGGCCCCAACCGTGTACCAGCACGTAGGGGTCAACGTCGCGCTGCGAAGCTTCGGCCTGGTTCTGGCCCCGGTACAGCAGCCTGACCCGCTGCCGTTCATGAAGGGCCTCCCACAATTTCTCCAGGTAAGGCGCGGCGATACCTGGGTCGGCCTGGTGCATGCCCATAGCTAATAAGGTTTGCCGCGCCCAGGCGACTTCGCGCCGCTGCTCGTCGGGCAGCACGTTATCCAGCTTGGCTAAAGCACCGCGCCCCGCTTCCTGGTACAAGCGCCCCAGACCTGTTCCAGCAAGCTGGTCCCCAGGTAAACGGCGACTGCTTCCTGGGGGGTAAAAACCAGGGGGGGCATCTTGTAGCCGCGCACCAGGGCGTAGCCGCCGTAGGGCCCGCGCTCGGCGTAGATGGGGATGCCCATCTCGTCCAGCATCATCATGTAGCGCTGGACCGTCCGCACCGAAACATCAAGCTCCTGGGCCAGTTGCGCCGCTGTCTGGTTGGGCTGGCGCTGGAGCAGCATGATCAGGGTAATCAAGCGGGTGGCCGTGTTGGACATGTTTTTCTGCCTCGCTCCCTTAAAAATAGTAGTCAGTAGTCAGTAGTCAGAAAGACATTTACATCGTTGGGGTCGTCCTGATTGGGACTGCCCGGTTCCTTCATTAAGGTGTTACACTTCTATTGTAGCGCAGGTATACGTCAATTCCTGTCGTGATTATCTTATCAAACCTGACATTTTTTGCCTATACTCAGGTGGGTAATATTACGGTGAAAAGGGGGATTTTATGCCCTTGCTTACTTTCCAGCCGGATTGACAACAGGTTAACCTACTTTATAATGCTACTTGGAAGAAGTGATTTGTTGACCATTGAAAGCAGAGAGGAAATAGATGAAAAGATTTATGATCGGAATAATCGCGCTGGTTTCTGTGCTGCTGGTTGGCTCGCCGGCGCTGGCTTTTCAGAATGCCGGGGATGAACAGGTGGCCGGCCAGGTGAAGCCTACATCGTGCAGGCAGACGACTGGTTGAGCAAAATCGCTGAGAAACAGTATGGCGATCCGCTGACCTACCCGGCTATCGTCGAGGCGACCAATGCCAAAGCCGCCGAGGACAGCAGCTTCGCCGTCATCAGCGACCCCAACGTGCTGGAAGCCGGTCAGAAGTTGTGGCTGCCGGCCGCGCCCCAAAATCAGGCGGCGGTGGGGATTTACAAAGCGCTGCTGCCTGCTGCTTCCAGCCCCGGCATTGACAGCACCCTTTACCTTAACATTGACAGCACCGTGCGCCAGGTGGAAGATTATCTCAACGGCGAGCCGGCCATCGTTGAGGTGGGCAACTGGCGGGGTGCGGGCAGTCAGGTTGAGGTGAGCCTCAGCGGGCGCGAAGGCGGGACGGTTTACGCTGCGCCCAATATTAACACCTTTACGCTCGAAGGCGATACACTGGCGACTACCCCGGACGAAGATAATTACGGCTCGCTGGGCCGGAAGTATATCCGTTTCGAGGCCCTGGCGACGGGTCAGCAGACGGTAGCCTACAACCCGGCTGAAGCGGCCCAGGCGATGAGCCAGAACCTCGCCGGGATATACAAAGGGTTTTCCCCGGCGGCCTCATGCTGCGGCCTGGACTGGACCCTGTTTTTGAATACCGATAGCAAAGCCAGCCTCAAGAGTGATTATCTCAACGGCGAAGCGCCCATTGTCGAAGCCGGGACGTGGACCTTAAGCGATAACACTCTCAGCGTGACTCTGGCCGATGCCCAGTCAGCTTATACTTTCCAGGTGGCCGACGGGGTACTGATTTCCAACGATTTCTCTATTTTTGGCGAGGCTCCGCTGCGGCTGTATCGTTTCGACGTGGCGGCGCGTAATGCCGGCAAAGCCTTTGTCAGTGGCACGGTTAGCTACTTGCAGCGGATGGCCCTGCCTCCGCAGGCTAGCCTCACCGTGCAGTTGGTAGATGTCTCGCGGGCCGATGCCCCCGCCGAGGTCATTTCGGAGCAGGTTATCCCCGCCAACGGGCAGCAGGTTCCGTTTGCCTTTGCCCTGCCCTACGACCCCACTGCCATTGACCCCGTTCATACATACGCCATCCAGTCGCGGATCGAGGCTGATGGAAAATTGCTTTTCATCACCACCCGCATTTATAATGTTATCACGCGGGGCAACCCGACTACACTTGAGGTTATCATGGAGAGTGTTGGTAATTAGAGCCTATCCGAAAACCTCAGCAGCGGCGGCTCCCACGCCGCCGTTGGGCCGGGCGTGGGAACCCGGCCCGCTAGTTTTCGGATAGGTACTTGAAGTAGCAGGGGAGCATAAACTCCCCGTCTACCGTCTACTTATACGAGGAGAAACAACGATGGGTTTTATTAGCTGGATCATTTTTGGGGCGCTGGCCGGTTGGGCGGCCAGCCTGATTACCGGCCGCAATCAACGAATGGGCTGTCTGGCCAATATTATTGTCGGCGTAGTGGGAGCCTTTATCGGCGGTTTTCTGGTGGAACTATTGTCCGGGCGAGATTTTGGCTTTGGCTGGAATTGGGCCAGTTTCGGCGTGGCGGTGCTAGGAGCGGTGCTGCTGCTGGCCATCACCGGCTTTTGGCAGAGCCGGCGTTGAGGCAGGAGATTAGAGATTGGAGATTCAGATTAAGAATCTCCAATCTCTAATCTCCTCAGGTCATCCACCGCCCGATAAGCAGTCCCGCAGAAAACAACAATCCGTAAACCAACTCCAGGCGGGCTGTTCCGGCCAGGGCCTGGTTGAGAACGCGGCCCTGGCTGCGCCAGATCAGGTCAAACTGCGAACGCGCCAGGGGCAGCGACAGCCAGGCCAGCATGACCCAGGCGCTGGACACGCCGGTTAACCCCATCAACAGCGGGCAGAGGTAGGCCACTGCCAGCAGCAGGCTGTATTCAAGCCGCGCTGCCCGCGCTCCCCAGCGCACCGCCAATGTTTTTTTACCGGCGGCCCGGTCGGTCTCAAGGTCGCGCAGGTTGTTGACCACCAGAATAGCCGTCGCCAGCAGTCCGATTGGCCCGGCGGCCCACCACGCGGCAGGGCTGACCGTTCCCGCCTGCACATAATACGTGCCGCAGACCGCCGCCAGACCAAAAAAGAGAAAGACAAACACATCGCCCAGGCCGTTGTAGCCCAGCGGAAAAGGCCCGCCGGTGTAGGCCAGCCCGGCGGCAATGGACAGCAGTCCAATCAGGGCAATCGGCCAGCCGCCGACGGCAATCAGGTAC
>JAAUSP010000764.1 GCA_012032575.1 Anaerolineales bacterium
ATCGCAACACCCTGAACCCAAACGATTAATTCTTTCTTTATTTTCGGTTGCTTCTTCAATTTTTTCAACCTTTTTTAATTGGTCTTCCAAGATTTCAATTCTTTGCTTGATTTTTTCTTGGTTTCCTTTGCACCCTGCAATAATTGTCTTCCAACGAGAAATGTCGATTGTTTCGGCACGACCAAAATCGGCGATTGAAATGCCTTTTAAGTCTTTGACCTTATTTTTTGTTATAAACTTGCCTCCGGTTGCTAATGCAAGGTCATTCAAAATATTTTCTCGTTGAGAGCCAAATCTTGGAGCGCGGATACAGGCGATCGGCATGTTTCCTTGAATGTGCCCTGAAATTAGGCCAGCGAGAGCGGAATTATTAACATCATCGGCAATGATGACCAAGGGTTTTTCCTCGCGGGCAGCCAATTCGAGAACCGGCATCAAAAAATCGATGTTGCTTATTGAAAAATCTGTTATAAAGATGATTGGATTTTGATGACGGGCAATCATTTGTCGCTCATCGGTTATAAATTGAGGGCTTATCAAGCCGCTATCAAAACTAAACCCCTCAATTAATTCAAGCTCTGTCTTTTCTCGTGTTGATTCCTTAAAGGTTATGCTTCCGTGTTTTCCAACGGCTTCAACCGCTTGGGAAACCAGAGATGCGATGAACTCATCTCCGTTTGATGAGATAAAGGCAACTTTTTTAATGTCTTCAACGGAAGAAATAAAAGTTCGTTTGCTTTTGATTTCCGCGAGAACTTTCTCGCAAACCTCGTCAATTGCTCTTTTAAGCAGGATAGGGTTGATACCGGTTTGAGCGTATTTGAGAGCATTTTTATAAATTGCTCTTGCAAGAACAATCGAGGTTGTTGTCCCGTCTCCGGCAGAATTGGCGGTTTTTTCGCTTGCTTCCCGGATGATGGATAAACCAAGTTGTTCAGCGTCATCTTCAAGAGTTATTGCACGAGCGACGGAAATGCCGTCTTTGGTCAAGATGGTCTTGTCTTTTTGCTTAATGATGACGTTTGCCCCGGAAGGACCGAGGGTTATTGTTACGGCATCGGCAAGTTTGTCGACACCTCTGGAGAGGGATTGTTGAAGTTCGTTTTGGAAAATAAGTTTTGTTTTCATAGGGTATTAAAGAGAGTATAACAGAATTATGATAAAGTCAAAAACATTTTGATTTGATTTTTCGAAAGACCATACAAAAAATACCCACCAGGAGATCCAATTGGATTATTAAATGTAAAAACACCATGTTTTATTATAAAAGGCTTTCCTCCCGAAAAGGCAAAAATTAAAAATTTTTCAAAAATGATAAATGTTCCTGCGTTTTTTATTATTGTTTTCATAACATTTTAAACATCTTGATTTGATTTTGTAAACAACCATAGAAAAAACACTCACAAGGTGGGTCATGAAGTGAAACAATAACATTTCTTTGTCTGTATTGTCTACCTTTGATAAAGGGAAAAATGAAAAATCTACAAAAAATAATTCCTTTTATATTCTACACAATGTATTATTGTTTCCATGACATTTTAAACATTTTGACGGATTTTAAACCGAGTGAATAACAACTAGACGGGCAATAGACATAAAAGGGAAGAACGTATGCATACGCAAGTGGGAGCTTAGGACTTCTGTGTGTCCTAAGCTCTATTCAGCTAAGAAGACTCCAATAACAAAAACCAATTCGCTTCATAACGACTTCAACAATGCCACCAAATCTAACCCAGCACAATCGATTTTTTCCAAAGAAACCTGATAATGGTGCACAATCCCCTTAAACTTTCCATCCAAAATCGGCTGATAAAGCGTATTAACTTCTTTTCCAGAAATTGAAGGGGTTTGGAGGGGAATTCCAAGATTTTTGTTAAGGAACCGAACAAGCGCTTTAAGCGCTTCAATTTGAACCGGGTAAAACCCTAAATGCTCCTGAATTATTCCTCCGTGAACTTTTGTTCCGTGGAGAACGGGTCTTTCACTAAATTTGTTTTTAACATAAGTTTGTTGGTATTTTGTATAAAAAGCATTTGAGATTTCAACACCAATTGAGCGCTGATTGATGCTTCTTGACCCAGCGTGATAGGCTTCGTGGTCTAAATCCATTGTTTGGATAATGGTTCCATCATTATCAATCAAAAATGAACCGATAAGTTTCTTTTTTGGAGAATGTTTAAACAACTTCTCGAAGAAAGCGCAGCATCCCAGTGAACCACGAAAAGGTCGTTTTTTCGCTGACCGGACGTCCAAGGCCGATACGATTTAGCAGGAGCCGCCCACGAAGGGTTGTCCTCAAAATTGATGACCTTGTCCCAATTTATCGCCAACCTTTTTCCGGATTTAATAATTGCCGGGTTATAACCGCTTCCTTTATACGAAATTTGCTTAAACGGCATAATTCCAAGGCTTTCGCGCTCCGTGATAAGCCTTCGAAAAGTTAATGGGCCGACAATACCATTTTCTTCAATAAAATACTGGCGTTGGAAACGTTTTATCTGATTGATAAGTCCATCATCAAATTGAGATTGACCGAACCAACCAGGAGCCCAACCATTTTGTTTTGCAGAAATAATGTTTGCTTCAATTTCTTCTTGAAATTGATTTTTTGGCTTTTTTGAGAATAAATCCGTTATTTTTGATAAAAAAGACATTTTATAGAACCTTATTGAGTTTAACTAATTTCTTAAAGTTTGTTGGAGAAAAGTTCAACTCACCCTCAACCCTGAAAGAAAAAAATGCAGAGCAAAGTTGCTTATAGGTTTCCAACACATAACAATCTATAACTCTTTCATTTTTTAAAGAAAAAATTGGAAAAGTTCTAACAGAAAATAAAGTATAATCCATTATACCCTTTAAGCCGTGGTAATTTAAAGTTTGGTTTTTCACATCAATTCATCCGCAATTCCGTATTCAATGGCTTGCTTTGCATCAAGAAAAACATCCACCTTCTTCTCAAAAATCTTATTGATAATCTTTTTAGGCATTTTGGTTTCTTCTTCCAAAAGAAGAGTCATACTTTTTTGCATCAATTTAAGTTCCTCAAATTGAGCTTTGATTGAATGGATAGACCCTGAGTTGCCTCCGCCGACAGAATGCAACATAACACGAGTATTATTTCCTATCTTCCGCTTGCCTTTTGTTCCACAAGCGAGAAGCGGGACACAAGCGGACATAATTTTTCCAATCCCAACCGTATGGACTTCTCTTGTTTTTTGAATGCGTTTAATAACATCATAGAGAGCAAAGAAATCAGAGACATAGCCCCCTTCGCTATTCAGCATTATGGTTATTGGCTTTAGCCCCTCCTCGATGCCTTCTTCTTTTTGTTTTGCAAGAATCTTTTCATCATCTTTGGTGGTTAGAGTCAAAGAATAGATAAGATTTGCGACGCTTGCCTCATTAATCATTCCATAAAGCATGAAATAATCTTTGCTTTCGTAATCCGCAAAAACAAACGCATCTCCTTCTTCATCCTCTTCATCTTCTTCGTAAATGTCTAGTTTTCTTCAAATTGTGGCTTGGAATAATTGTGCTAT
>JAAUSP010000765.1 GCA_012032575.1 Anaerolineales bacterium
CGGGTATCAAAACGCGCAGGGGATACGAACGTTTATCCTCGCGCCCCTGGATATTAAGGGCGGACGCAGCCCGGCGACCCGCAAAAACAGGTATTTTTGGGCCTACGATGAGGCTGGACAGCGAGTGGTGTCGCTGCGGCTGGACCGGGTGGCGGTGGCTTTGCCCATCGATGAGCACTTTGATCCGGCAGGCCCGGCTCAGTTGTGGGCCGGTAAAGAACCGCCGCGCTGGAACCTGCCGCGAGAGTGGACGATCTAAATGTTATCACGTTTCTCAAATTCTGCCCTCAGCCCTAAACAAATTTTGACCCTCATCCTGGGTCTGCTGCTCCTGGCCGCCGGATTGAGTTTGGCCAGCTATCGGCTGGCGGAGAAAGAGTTGACCGCCCGGCGCGGGCCGCTGGCCCTGATCCCGCGCAGCGCCCGCCAGACTTTTGTTATCTACCGGGGACCGATTGGAGCCGGGGCAGCCGGGCTGTTTATCCTGACCGCCGCAGGTTGGATGGGGGCCGAAGGGCTGGCCCGCACCTGGCAGAAACGGCGCAACGAAGAACTGGCGGCCAATGCCGTGCTGCTGCGGCTGGCTCCACGGGTAGATGACAAAAGCCAGTGGACCGCCGCAGCCGACCTGTGGGCCGCCCTGCACTCGACCCTGGCCCGGCCCGGCTGGCAGAGCTGGCTCGGAGCGGGGCTGCACCTGAGTTTCGAGATCGTCCAGCAGGCCGGAGAACGCCTGACCTTTTACCTGTGGGCGCCGCGGCCGGTGCCGAGACCCTGGTCCGGCAGTTCCGGGCGGCCTACGCCGGGCTGGAGATCGAAACCCTGGTCAAAAGCGGGCCGGAGGGCGGGCCGAGCGACGAAATGGACGATTACCTGGTGGCGCTCGAACAGCCGCCGAACAATTCCGAGGCCGAACTCCCGCCGCTATTCTGGCAGTGGGCCGATCTGGGCCTGGCGCGGGAGTCCTGGCGGCCGCTGCGAGCCAACTTTAGCGGCGACCCTTTACCCTCGCTGCTGTCCAGCCTGGAAGGGCTGCCGCCGGCAGCCAGGTGGCGGCGCTGCACTTCGTGCTGCGCTCGGCAACAAGTGGCTGGCAGCAGGGCGGGCAGGCTTTTGCCGCCCGGCTGCGCGGCGACCGGCTGGCTCCGGGCCAGCCCCGGCCCCGATTGGGCAGCCAGGAGCGAGACCTGCTCAAACAAATCGAGGTGAAGGGCCAGACGCGCGGCTATGACCTGTGCCTGCGGGTATTGGTGGCCGGTAACGGCAATGTGAGCAGTAACCTGGATCGCCTGATCCGCGTGTTTGACCAGTTTGCGGCGGACAACCGCTTAGCGGTTCGTCAAAGCGGCGACGAAAAGGAGCTGTATCGCGTGAGGGGGCGCTATTTCCCGGCCGTTGGGGCCAAAGCGTCGTCAGCGAGGCCGAACTGGCCGCGCTGACCCACCTGCCCAACGCCGACATCAGCGGCGTCTCCCTCGGCCCGGCCGGCCGCATCGAGAAACCCAGCCCGGTCTCCTTTATCCAGCCGGGCGAAAAACGGGTCGCCCTGGGCCGCTTTGTGGATGTGCCTTCCTTTAATGGCGGACTGGCCGAACAGACCTACCCCCTCCAATCCCTGCGCCGGTTGCTCAAGCTGTCCACCGGCGAGAGCAGGGACGCCGCTCAGACCGAGGCCGAACGGGCGGTCGGGATCAAGCTGTTGGATGCCCGCCGCCACTTCCACGTCGTCGGCCCAACCGGGGTCGGCAAATCCACTATGCTGCTGCGCATGATCTGGCAGTACCTGGCCGACTTCCCCGAAGCGGCGGTCTGGCTGCAAGAGCCGCACCAGGACCTGACCCACAAAGTGGTTAAACGGGTGCCGCTGTGGCGGGAAAAGGACGTGATCTGGCTGGACGTGATGGACCCTTTACGGGTCATGGGCGATCAATCCCCTGGAACTGCCCCCAGGGGCGGAAATGGGGCGCGGTGGTAGCCAACGTGATGGGCGTTATGCGCAAGGCTATGGGGGCCAACTGGGATACGGCCGTGCAGATGCAGGAAATCCTGGAAAACGCCCTTTTGGCCGTCCTGGGCGGGCAGCCTCGGCCGACGATGGTCCATTTGCTCAAGCTGCTGACCAACCCCGATTACCGCTACGACCTGACCGTGAATATCGCTGACCCGATTGCCGCCCCTTACTGGCAGAGCCTGGAGCAGAAAAAGGAAAAGGAACTGGATGCTATCTTCAGCGTCCCGCGCCGGCGGATCAATGCCTTTGTCCGCAATACCGTCGTCCGGCGGATTGTGGCCCAGCCGGACAGCACGGTCAACTTCCGCCAGGCCATTGACCGCGGCAAGATCATCCTGGTCCAGCTCGACGAGCGCATGGGACCCACCAACCGTGCTTTCGTCGGGGCGATGATGATGTACAAACTGTTCGGCGCGGTTATGAGCCGGATGGATATTGAGGAGGGGGAGCGGCGGCAGGTGGCCATCTGTGTGGACGAGTTCCAGACCTTTGTTGGCCAGAGCGGCCAGGAGTTTGCCAACATCCTGGAACAGGCCCGCAAGATGGGGGCGAGTTTGACCCTGGCCCACCAGCACCTGGGCCAGTTGGCCGAGGGCGACCTGGTCCGCTCGGTCGCTAACAATACCGGGACGAAGATCGTCTTCCGGGCCGAGGCCTCAGACGCGCCCCAGTTTTTGAAGTGGCTGCCGGAGCTTAAGGCCATTGAGGATTTGACCACCCTGGCCAACTACGCTGCTCGTCCGGCCAATGGCAATGGCAGCCCCCAGCCGGTTTGCACCCTTTACACCTATGCCGACCCGCCCCTCCCCGATCCGGCGGAAGAACTACGCAGTAGCCGGCGCGGTGAGCCGGAGCCGCTGCCGGCCCATCCGGGTCAAGCCGCCCTGGCCCACCTGAAACGGGTGCAGGCCCTGCCTTCCGACGAGGAACGGCGGGCCGCCCTGCGCGCCCTGCCTGAAGGCGACTGGCCGGCCTACCTGGCCGCCCGGCGCTATGATGACGCTATCCGCCGCAATGAGTTGATCGAACATCCGGAGAAACTACCCGATAAGCTGGCCCGGGTGCGGGAGCTGGTCCGGCTGGGCTATGGCACGCCCCACTATGAAACCGAGGCCCAGGTTGACGCCATTTTGCGCTGACAGGAGCCGTTGCGCCCCCAGGAGTACAAATCTGTCTGACTACTGACTACTATTTTTGAGGAGTTAATGATGATTACCACCACCCCCCAGACCCAACCCATTGCCATCGGCAATCGGCAGCGGATTTATGCCTCGGGCCTGACCAAAAGCGAAGCTGACCTGAAAGAGATCCGGCGGCGGATCGAGCAGGCTGTCAGCCGGGGCGGCCTGACCAGTCGCGATGAGCGTCTGTTGGAGTATCTGCGGGAACTGAGTGTCCTGACCATTGCTCAGGCCCAGCGTTTGCTCTGGCCCTCCGCCCAGGTCAGGACCGCCTACAAACGGATCAACGACCTGGCCAATTTGGGTCTGGTCGGACGGGTGCGCACCCTCAGCGTCGA
>JAAUSP010000054.1 GCA_012032575.1 Anaerolineales bacterium
CTACCGCTACCCCACGAGCTTCATTGGTAACTTCGCTGCAAGGGATCATTGCTTATCCGGCTTTTGGCGATGGCACGTATGACCTTTATTTTGGTGATGCCAGCACCGGCCAGAGCCAGTTCTTTCGCCGGGGTGCCAGCCAACCGGCTTTCAATGCGTTGGGAACTCGCATTGCCTTTCTGTCCTGGGAGGGTCGCACCCGTGGTATTTTGACAACGAGCCGGAATGGGGACAATGAAATTCTCATCAGCAACGCGCCGGAGGACAAGCTGCCCACCTGGAGTCCCGATGGCCGAACAGTCCTCTTCTTTACCCGAAGGTCTGGCGACCGCGCCTCCGAACTGTACCAAACCCAGGCCGATGCAGCTTTCACGCGGGCGGAAGATCAACGTTATCTGGGCGAAGGTGAATACCCAAGCTGGGGCGCAACCAATCAGGTTGCTTTTCGGGCCAAGGGGCGTAACGGGGTTGGCCTGCGACTTGCTTCTGGCAATCTTAATGATATAGTGACTATCACCGACCGTGATGATGATACGGCCCCTGCTCTATCGAGTGATGGGCAGCAGCTTGTTTTTATGTCCAGGCGAGATGGAAATTGGGAGATTTATTTAATCAACGCCGATGGTTCCGGCTTAATTCGTTTAACTGACGATCCGGCGCAGGACGGGCTGCCCACCTGGAGTCCCGACGGCCGGGCGATTGCCTATGTGAGCAACACCGGCGGAGAATGGGCCATCTGGGCGGTCACGCCGAATGGTCAGGAACGGCGCAAAATTATTACAATGGCCGGGTCGCCTGAGGGTCGTGTTTTTTTTGATGTAGCCAATTCGACCGGCTGGACAGAAGAGCGAATTAGTTGGACACCCTAAAGAACAGGCTGAGGCTAAGGCTGAGGCTGAGTTAATTATGAGCTTGATTTAGCCTTAGCCTCAGCCTTAGCCTTAAATTGGTAGGAGTTGTAATTTATGAGCAGCATCAATCCCTTTAGTTACGGCAAACCGATTGACGATCCGGCCCGGTTTATTGGACGCCGGCGTGAAATTGAGCAGCTTTACAGCCGTTTACTTTCGGCTTTTGAGTCAAGCGCCATTGTGGGCGAACGGCGGGCCGGCAAAACATCCCTGCTTAAAATTCTGGGCCATGCTGATACCCTGGCCAGGTTTGGTCTTGATCCGCAAAAATATCATTTTATTTATCAAGACTTCCTCTTTCTTGATGAAAACACCACCCCCAGCCGCTTTTGGCAGCGGGTGTTAAAAGCTATGCGGCGAGCCGTAGCAGCCCACAGCAGCGTCGTGACCGAAATTGATTTTGCCCTCAAAGCCGAAACCATTGACAACTACGCCCTGGATGACATTTTTACTTTAATTGACGAAGAAGGGCTGTACGTGGTGCTGCTGCTGGATGAGTTTGAGCAAGTCACCCGTAACCGCAACTTTGATAACGATTTCTTTGGTGGCCTGCGCGCCCTGGCCATTCATCATAACCTGGCCCTCATCACCTCCAGCCGCCAGGATTTGGTGCAATTGACCCATTCGGAACAAGTTCGTTCCTCACCCTTTTTTAATATTTTTGCCACCATCAACCTGCGCAACTTTACCGAGCAGGACGCCACCGAGTTGATTACCCGCTACCTTAACAACACCGGCGTAACCTTTCTATTGAGCGAGTTAAACATCATTTTTGCCATTGCCGGTTACAATCCCTACTTTCTGCAAATGGCCTGCCATCACCTTTTTAGCGCCCACCAGAAGGGTTTGTCTGATAGAGAACGCCGCCATTACCTGGCCGAGGAAGCGCGCCGGGATATAGATGCCCTCTTTAAAGATGTCTGGACCAGTTCAACCCCCTCCCAACAAATTCTGTTGACGGTTATGGCCCTGCGTGAGTTGGAACGCAAAGCCACTAAACCCAAAGCCGGCACCAGCAGCTTAACCAGCACACCCGCCGGTGAAGATGCCGTCGCCGACCTCGAACGCTTTTATGCCCGGGCAGCCAGGTTATTGGCGACCTGGAAAACCGCGGCCTGATCCTTAAAAACCCGGATACCTCTGCCTACCATCTTTTTTCAACCGAACTGTGTGAATGGGTTGCCGATGAAATCGTCGGTGATACCGCCGACCTGAGAGCCTGGCGCGAGTGGCAAAAAGACGAAACGATGGTGGGCAAATTGTCCCTCAATGTGAAAGACCTGTTAGCTCAGGTGGTAGACGGCCTCAACGCTAATTACAAAAGCACGCTGGGCAACTGGCTGCTGGAACGTCCCACCCAGATGCCGGCGCTTTTATTGATGCAAACCTTTGTCAGCCGTTATGAACAATATAAAGAAACCCGCACCGAGCGTGACGCTACGGCGACCATGGCAGTTGACCACGCCCCCGTCGGCGACACGCCCAAAGGCGTTTTTGCCCTGGTCAACCAGCGGCTGGACAACCGCCAGCGCGGCGTCTTTTCGATCCCACCCAAACCCGCCGCCGGAACAGGGGAAAGGCTTGACCAGGAATACCTTGATGTTCAAATTGCCGGTATTAAACGCCAATTGATTGACCAGACCCGCAATTTGAATAAACTACTGGAGCAAGCCGCCACCTATGGCAGCCGCACCAATGCGCCGCTTAATCTGCAAAATGAACTTGATAGCATCGAAACAACCATTGCTGAATTGAGAGATCAGTTGGCCGAACTGGAAGCGGATACTTAAAGTCTATCCGAAAACCCAGCAGCGGCGGCTTCCACGCCGCCGTTGGCCGGGCGTGGAAGCCTGCCCCGTTAGTTTTCGGATAGGTTTTTAAGCCATTACAAAAATTGGAGTCCAAAGCTTGCTTTGACCCCATCAATCCCGGCCATTCAGACTCAAAGCTTGTGGGCAGCCCTCAACTTGAATTGAACACTTCAAACAAAAAGAGCTTTAGCAGACTGCTAAAGCTCTTTTTATTACTGGAGACCTTTAGGGTCTGATTTTATCGTTGGGCCACCAACTGCGGCGCATTGAAAGAACGAGCGATCATTTCAATAGCGGCCTGCTCACCCACGCCGCTGATGACAAAAGCGGACTTCCCGGCGTCAATGTAAAAACTGGTCACCTGGCTTTCAACCCGGTCAGAGAACACGATAACCCTTTCGGCCGGAGAGCCATGCAGGGTCAACAGTTGGCGGCTGATGAGAACATCCCGGCCCAGACTGCGATCAACAAAAGCGGTCAGGCCATCAGCCGGCAGAGGACCGACTGCTTCAACACTGACCTCTGTCGTATGGTCAAGGGCCTGAAAAATGGCAACATTGGCCGACGGCTGCGTTTGAGTCCAATCCGCCGGATAGCTCAGGTGATAATTAAACACATCGTTTTGATAAATTAAATTCTGATTCATTAAAGGCAGAACATTCGGTGCTTTCACGGCTTCAATCGTCGTAGCCTGCGCACTGATGGGCGCTTTTACCGGAGCCAGCCCCGGCGCAGCCTCGACCACTTTTTCAGATTGGCTCAGATAATAGCCACCGGTCACGACAACGCCCAACAATATCACAATGGCGATGATAGATGAAATTTTCATATCGGTATCCTGGGAGGTTGATGATAAATTTTTATGTAAGGGTACAAATTCAGTATGCCATAAACCATTGCCAAAAACATCGGCTGACCTGACATAATTTTGGGTACGTGAATTGACCATCCTGCCCTGCGTGATATGCGTATACCTCTAAGCGTTTTGGCTTACCCGGCTCCGGCTTGGAATCAGCGAAGTTATGCTATAATTATTAAGGTAGCAGGGCTATAGCTTTTGGCCATATTAATGGCAAAACGCTTACGTGACACCTGACACTCTAACACCTGACACTCTTTTGATGGAGGTGGACGATGATCATTTCCCGGCAAGAAATCGAAGCTCAGGAAGCAGAGCGGCTGGCTCCCTATGCCATGCTTAGCCGTGACTCAAAAGGGCGGGCACATGCCGATGAAGAACATCTTTACCGTACTGCCTTTCAACGCGACCGCGACCGGATTATCCATACCACGGCCTTTCGGCGGCTGGAGTACAAAACCCAGGTTTTTTTAACCACCGAAGGCGATTACTACCGCACCCGCCTGACCCATACTATCGAAGTCGCCCAGATTGGCCGCACGATTGCCCGCGCGTTGCGGGTCAACGAGGATTTGACCGAGGCCATTTGCCTGGCCCACGATCTGGGGCATGGCCCGTTTGGCCACAGCGGCGAAACCGCTTTGAATGGTTTGATGGCTAAACACGGCGGTTTTGACCACAACTATCAAAGTTTTCGCATTGTCGAGAAGCTGGAAAATCGCTTTCCCGATTTTCGGGGGCTGAACCTGACCTGGGAGGTGCGTGAAGGCATCCTCAAACACGAAACCGAGTATGACCGCAGCGATGTGACCGAATTTGAGCCGGATTGGCGGCCCACGCTGGAAGCGCAAATTGTCAACTATGCCGACGAAATTGCCTACACTACCGCCGACCTGGATGATGGGCTGCGCTATGGCATGATTGCCCCGGCCCAACTGGAGGGAATCGAGTTTTGGCGGTTGGTCGCTTCAGAACTGGATTTAAATCCGCGCCAGAGTTTTAATGATATGGACCGGCATCGCATCATCCGACGGCTGGTGGGCAAACAGGTTAGCGATGTGATCAATGCTACTCACACCCAAATTGAGGCTGACAGAGTCAAAAGTGTCGAGGATGTGCGCCGGCTGCCCCACAATTTGGTGCGCCATTCCGAGGAAGTCAGGGCGCTAGACCGCCAATTGAAAGATTTTTTATTTCACAATCTCTACCAGCACTGGCGGGTGATGCGTATGGATCGCAAAGCCCGGCGCTTTATAGCCGAACTTTTTGAAGCTTATACCAACTCGCCGGTTATTTTGCCCACCAGCGTTCAGGAGGCGGCCAAACAACGCAGCCTGTACCGCACCGTCTGCGATTACATTGCCGGGATGACCGACCGTTTTGCCCTGCAAGAATACAGTAAACTCTTTAACCCGATGGAACGAGTTTGACAGGCTGAACCCCAATTAAAAATGTAGGACAAACTGTTAGTTTGTCCTACATCTCATCTTAAACCCACTCAAACAAAAAGAGCGATGGGTACTGCCCCATCGCTCTTGATCTTTCAAACAATCTTGCCTACCGATATTGATCGGGAATATCCATCGTCCCAATCTTCAAATCGGCTCCCTCTTTGACAAAAACGGCCAGACTCAATTTCAGCTTGTTGAAATAGGCGTTACCAGGGCCGTACTCCAGCTCGTCAATTTTGGCCTCAACCCGCATGGCCGAGGTTTCCAGCGTAAAGGATTTGCCGGGTTCGGCCAGAATAGCCTGAGCCTGAGGGTTGGCCTCAATCTTGGCCCGCAGGGTCGGGTCATTGTAAGCCTGTTCGCTCATCACCACCCGCGAGAGGGTGGTAATATCGGTCTTGTCAAACAGGCCCACGTCAAAGGCCATGACCTGTTTGGGGCTGGTGTTGGGGATAGCCTCCATAATGCCCATGCCGCTCTCACCCAAAAAGTCGCCGCTATCGGTTTCGATGGTGAAAAACTCATCGTAATGGTCCTGGCCCAGGGTATAAGTGCCGGTCCAGCGTTTGAGCGGAGCCGGCCCTTCGCCTTCCCAAACCGGCTGAGGCGGTTTCATGGATTTCTTGCGGCTCTGCTGCCAGCGGCCCGCCAGCAGCACCACAGCGACCAGCAGTAACAGGACCAAAAACAGCCCAGCAGCCAGCTCCACGGGAAACCACTCCCCTCGGCTGGCGCGGCGGCGGGCGGCGCAGCAGCCGGTTCTGCCGGTTGACCCGCTTGCGGAGTGGACACAACCGGAACCGTACCGGTCAATTGATTACTGAATGCGCCAATTGCCTGAACCCGGCCACTATCGCCGGCGGCCTGATACTCGCCGGTTAGTTGGCTAATGGCCGTTTGTACGGCCTCATTACTCCAGCCCTCAGAAGCTTTCAACTGCATCGCCAAATTATTAATGTTCTGCGCCTCGACCGACTGTCCGGCTACGGCATAATCGGTTGCTCGTCGAGCCAAAAGCCGAATTTTGGTCGAGGAGTCAAACGATTGCAGCCTCAGGCGGGCTTGCTCTACCTGGTTATTGGATATATAGGAGTCGACTACCATATCCAGATAGTTGGCCTGATAACCCGACGCTAACTGATCAGGATAAGCCCCACCTGCATACGTGGCTGGATTTATTTGCCAGGCATAATAAAGCCCAAAAATAAGGCCAAGCAGAAGGCCCAAAAGAAGGCCCGCCCCTATGCCGACAAACAACGTTCTTTGAACCGATTTTATTGAGGGTCTTGCCGAGTCGCTCATAAGCACGCTCCTCAGGTGAGGGTATAAGAGATCAGTTTATCTAACTTTATGTATAGTATATTACCATAGTTAGATATTTCGTGCAAGGCTATCTCTTAAAGTTAAAGACTCACGACCGGCGCTTTGGGCGCAGTGGTCAAAATTTCCAGGCCGTTGGGCCGCACTCGGGCCATATCCTCAATGCGCACCCCACCCCAACCAGGGATATAAATGCCCGGTTCAACCGTCATAATGGCCCCTACCGGTACTTCATGCGGATAGGTGAAACTAAAACGCGGATTTTCGTGAATAGCCAAACCGACGCTATGCCCCAGGCCGTGCCCAAAATAATCACCAAAACCGGCCTCGACAATGACATCGCGGGCCAATTTGTCAATCTGCTCCCCGGTCATGCCAACCCTGACCCCATCCTCGGCCATTTCCTGCGCTTTCAAAACGGTATGCCACACTTCCAAATATTTGGCATCGGACGGCTCGCCCAGGCACACCGTCCGGGTCAAATCCGAACAATAGCCTTCGACCACACAACCAAAATCCATCGTAATCGGTTCCCCGGCTTGCAACACCCGATCGGTGGGGCGGGCATGGGGCATAGCTGAATTGGGGCCGGAAGCCACAATCGGCTCAAAGGAAAGGGCATCAGCGCCGTGAGTGCGCATATAACTTTCCAATTCCCAGGCGACCTGCCGCTCGGTCATGCCGGGCTTCATCCAGCCGGTGACATGCACCAGAGCTTCATCGGCCACCGCAATAGCCTTTTTAATACTGGCGACTTCCGCCTCGTCCTTACGCATGCGCAGCGATTCAACAAAGCCCTCGGTGTCCACCAGAACCAACCGGCCCTTTAAGGCCCGCTCCCAACTGTTTAACGTGGTCACGTTGATGTGCCCCGGTTCAAAGCCCACCCGCCGAGCGCCCAGCTCAAACTGGCGCAGCATTTCCAGCATGGTGCCTGTAAAATCATACCCCACCTCGATCAACTCCCAATCGGGGCACTGCTGGCGCACCTGCTCATAATAGCGCGAGTCGGTGGCCAGCGCCTGTCGTTCCGGGGTAATAATCAATATCCCGGAACTGCCGGTAAAGCCGGACAAATAGCGCCGGTTTTCAGGCTGGGTGATCAGAAACCCATCTATTTTCTGCTCGGTCATCAGTTGACGAAATTTTTCCAGGCGAGACATACTTGCTCCTTGAAGATAGTAAAAGGCTAAGGCTGAGGCTAAGAATAAAGGTTACACTTGTATTGTCTTTCTTAGCCTTAGACTCAGCCTCAGCCTTAAGAGGAGATGAGATACGGTAAGTAAATCATTCACCGATTACTGATCACCACTCATTGGTTAAGCCACTGCCAGTTCCGGCTCGGAAACGGGCGACTCCTGAACCGCGCCGGACAGTTGATTCATTTCAACTTGTTCTTCGCAGTTGAGACACTGAGCCCAGTTGCGATTTTTCTGCACCAGCAAGCCCTGGCAGGTGGGGCAAGGTTGGGGCAGAGGCCGCTTCCAGCTACTCCATTCACATTCGGGATAGTTAGCGCAGCCGTAAAATACCCGGCCCTTTTTGGTGCGACGCTCGACCAGCTCGCCGCCGTCCTTGGGGCAGGCAATGCCCAGTTTGACCAGGTGCGGCTTGGCGTTGCGACATTCCGGGAAGTTGGAACAGGCTTCAAATTTGCCAAAGCGGCCAAACTTCAAAACCATCGGATGGCCGCACTTTTCGCACAGTTCGCCGGTGGGTTGGTCTTCAATTTCCACTTCTGGCATATGAGTTTCAGCATACAGCACGGCCTGAGAGAAGGGCGCGTAAAAATCGTGCAGTACCGGCGTCAGTTCCATGTCGCCGCTGGCAATCCGGTCGAGATCGTCTTCCATCTGGGCCGTAAATTCCACATTGACAATATCGGGGAAATATTCCACCAGCAGTTCGTTGACCACCTCGCCGAGTTCGGTCGGGTAGAGGCGTTTGTCCACCGTCTCCACATAGCCGCGCTGCTGGATGGTGGTAATGATCGGCGCATAGGTGCTGGGCCGGCCAATGCCGTACTCTTCCAGGGTTTTGACCAGTGTCGCTTCGGTGTAACGGGGCGGCGGCTGGGTAAAGTGCTGCTCCGGCAGCAGCTTGAGCAGCTCGACCGTTTCGCCCTCGCTCAACTCCGGCAGAATGACACCTTCACTGGCATCGGGCGTCGCGTCTTCATCGAGCGTCTCCTCATAAACGGTCAAAAACCCCTTGAAGCGCACCCGCGAGCCGCTGGCCTGCAAGCGATAAGGCCACTCCTCATCCTGGGCCGGCGGCGCAGCGGGGGTCGCCCCGACGCCGATCGTCATCGTGTCATAAACCGCGTTCGCCATCTGGCTGGAGACAAAACGCTGCCAAATCAGGGTGTAAAGGCGCTCCTGGTCCCGGCTGAGAAAAGCCTTGATTTTATGCGGCTCCCGCCAGACGCTGGTCGGACGGATGGCCTCGTGCGCTTCCTGCGCCCCTTTGCTCCTGGTTTTATAAACCGGCGGCTCTTCGGGCAGCAGGTCCTTACCATAGCGCTGGCCGATAAAATCGCGCGACTCGTTTTGGGCCTGCTGCGACACGTTGGTGCTATCGGTTCGCATGTAGGTAATCAAACCAATCGTACCTTCCCCGTCGAGTTCGATGCCTTCATAAAGCTGCTGGGCAATGCTCATGGTTTTGCGCGCCCCAAATCCCAGGCGGCGCGAAGCTTCCTGCTGCAAGGTACTGGTGGTAAAAGGCGCGGCCGGCCGGCGGCGGCGCTCACTTTTCTTGACCTCAATCACGGTGTAGTTTGATTTTTCCAGGTCGGCGACAATTGCCCCGGCAGCGGCCTCGTTGTTCAGGTCAACTTTCTCGCCCTGAATACGGGCCAGCTTTGCCGTGAATTGATGCTCTGGCGAGGTACCTTTGCCGGTTTTAGCCAAATCCGCTTCAATTGACCAGTACTCGACCGGATTGAAGTCGTCAATCTCGTGCTCCCGCTCGACCACCAGACGCAGGGCCACACTCTGCACCCGGCCTGCGCTGGTACGGCTGCGTACTTTACGCCACAACAGCGGGCTGATTTGATAACCCACCAGCCGGTCCAAAATACGGCGGGCCTGCTGAGCATTGACCCGCTTCATATCCACCTGGCGGGGATGAGCAAACGCCTCGGCCACGGCGTCTTTGGTGATTTCGTGGAAGACCACCCGTTTGGCGCGGGCCTGCTCCATCTCGGTCGCTTCCATCAAATGCCAGGCGATGGCCTCACCCTCGCGGTCGGGGTCGGTCGCCAGAAATATTTCCGTGGCTTTATCGGCGGCGGTTTTTAGCTCTTTGATGACCTGCCGCTTTTCATTCGGCACGCGGTATTTGGGGGCAAAATCGTTCTCTACATCCACCGAAAGCTGCGAGCGCAGCAAATCGCGCACGTGCCCCACCGAGGCTTTGACGGTGTAGCCACTGCCCAAAAACTTACCCACCGTGCGGGCCTTGGCCGGCGATTCGACAATCACCAGTTTGCCGTGACGGCGGGGGGTTTTGGCGGCAGCTTTCTTTTTGCTCTTCTGGTTGGTTCGCTCCGGCGGCGCGATATGCTCGTGGGCCGGCGTGCGACCCATTTTGAACATCTTTGTGCCACAAACCGGGCAAGTCCCACTCGTCCCCGGCGTACCGTTGGCGGTATAAACCGCCTCCGGCTGTACCATTTCTCTTTTCTCTTTGCATTTTACGCAATATGCAATCACAGATTCTTCACTCATTCAAACACATGCTCCCATTAATTCAACAAATCGCAAACGGCTATCTTTAACTCAGCCAATTTTCAACTTTCAACCCGGTAATGCGTTGAAAGTGCCTCACATTTTGAGTAACAAGGGTATAACCACCGGCTAAAGCAATACCTGCAATCAGAATATCTGCATCAGGAATGAGTTTACCGCGTCGTCGTAAATCAGCATATACCTGAGCAGCTTGCTTACACGCAGATTGATCCAGCACAATCACGTTATTCAACCGGCAAAACTCGTCAAAAATTTTTTGGCGTTCATGTGCCCCAACGTACTGGTGACCTTTCATTACCTCGTAATAGGTGATAATCGTAATGTTAAGATAGCCATATAAATCTCGATGTTGTTGTGCCCGTTCAGTAACTTTTGACATTCCTTTGAACAAGGGCATCAACATATCTGTATCGAGAATTGCTGGACTCATCACTCCGTTTCTTTCTCATCAATTTCGAAGTTGCGGTTGGCAAAGTAGCTTGCCCGTTCTTCCAGAATAGTCTCGAAGACACGTTCCTCTTCAGAAGTAAAATCGGCCCACATGCCGATAAATCGTTCCAGATTGTCCTCAGCTACCGATGGGGTTTCCTCTGCCAGAGGCTCCAAAAAAGTCACCACGACCCGGTACTGTTTTTCGAGTTGCACCGGCTCTAACAATCGAACTACCTGCCCATCATAAACACCATGTACGGCTAACATAATTCACCTCATAATAACTCATTCCGCCCCTGAGCCTTCAACCACTCAACGACCTTCTTAATATCCTGCACTTTATCCCTGGCACAGACCAGCAGGGCGTCGCCGCTGTCAATGATGACGACATCTTCCAGGCCGATGGTGGCGACGAGGCGGCCGTTGCCCTGCACGAGCGTTCCCTTTGTGCCAATAGCCAGATGTTCGGCGTCGAGGGCGACATTGCCGTTTTCATCTTTTTGATTAATTTCGTGGATGGCGGCCCAACTGCCGACATCGTTCCAGCCGAAATTGACCGGCACCACGGCGACTTTGGCGGCTTGTTCCATAATCCCGACATCAATGCTTTCGCCCCGAATTTGCTGCCAGATGGCGTCAATGGCCTGACCGGCGGCCATGGCCTGTTCCATCTGACCAAGCTGTTCGTAAAATTCGGGCATGTAGCGGCGAAACGAGTCCAGCAACGTAGAAAGCTGCCAGATAAAAATGCCACTGTTCCAATAATACTCACCACTGGTGACAAACCTTTCCGCCGTCGCCAAATCCGGTTTCTCTAAAAATTGAGAGACCTCATACACGGCGTGCTGGTTGTAAGTCCCCAATTCGGCTCCCCGCTTGATATAGCCGTAGCCGGTTTCCGGCTTGTCGGGGGTGATGCCCAGCGTGACCAGATAACCCTCTTTAGCCACTTCCGCCGCCGCCAGCAGCGCCTGCCGAAAACCTTCTTCGTCGGCAATAAAATGGTCGGCGTGCAGCGAAGCCATGACTGCCGTAGGGTCAAGCTGACGCATCCGAGCGGCCGCCAGACCGATACAGGGCGCGGTATTTTTACCGCTGGGTTCTTCGACAATATTCTCCGCCGGCATGCCGGGAATTTGCGCCCGGATCAAGGGGCCGTACTCTCGATTGGTGGCGACAAAGATGTGTTCCAGTGGCACAATCGGCAAAACCCGGTTGACCGTAGCCTGCATCATCGTATCGCCCCCGGTCAGGGCCAAGAGTTGTTTGGGCAAAGCCGCGCGGCTGCGCGGCCACAAGCGGGTACCGGCTCCGCCGGCGAGAATCAGTGCGAACATCGGGACTCCTGTCGTTATTGATAGATACGGATTTACGGAAAAGAAAAAATCAAGGAATTGATGGAACTGAAGGAACTAAAGGGTTAATCCCTCAGTTCCATCAATTCCCTAAGTTCCGTTAGTTCCCTTTTTCATTGCTCTGCCACATATTGAGCACCCACCTCGCGAGCAATAACATAATTCATCCCCCCGACCTGCCGCACCATCCCTTTAAGTTCCATCAAGGTTAAGGCGCTGGCAATTTCGGCGGCGCTCAAGCCGGTGGCCTGGCCCAAATCGTCCACGTGCAGCGGGTCGGTGGAAAGCTGCTTTAACAACTGCGCTTCCAGCTCATTTTCCGGGATCACCGCCCGTGCTTCGACATGCTGGGCGACCATCGTTAAATTGAGTTCTTCCAGAATGTCGTTGACCTGGGTGACCAGTTTGGCTCCATTCTGGATCAAAAATTGGGACCGGAACCGCTTTTCCGCAAAATGCTGCCGGGCACAGCGAAGACTTCGCGGCCCTGCTCCAGGGCATAATCGGTGGTAATACGCGCTCCGCTTTGGGTGGTGCCCTCAACAAACAGAACCCCCAAACTCAAGCCGCTGATGATGCGGTTGCGCCGGGGAAAATTACCGCTTTCCGGGTTAGTCCCCAACGGATATTCCGAAACCAGTGCGCCATGCTCAATAATCGCCTGGCCCAGCTTTTTGTTTTCAGCCGGGTAGATAATATCCACCCCGCAGCCCAACACGGCAATCGTCCGGCCACCGGCCTGGATGGCGGTTTGATGCGCTTCGGTGTCAATGCCATAGGCCAGGCCGCTGACCACCGTGATCCCGTTTTTGGCTAAGCCATTGACCAGCAGTTGGGTACATTCCTTACCATAGGCTGTCGCCTGGCGCGTGCCGACCACCGCCACTGCCCACTCATCCTGCGGCAACAAGCTGCCGCGCACGTACAGGGCTAAAGGCGCATCGGCAATAGTCCGCAAGAGCACAGGGTAATCCGGGCTGTCCCAGGTAAAAACGGAAATATTATGCTTTTTAAGCTTCTCTATTTCGGCGTCCAGATCAAGCTGACTTCTAACCTTAGCTAAACTCTCAACCGAGCGTTTATCCAGACCAATCGCCCGCAGTTCGCCGGGGTCAGCCTGCCAGGCCGCCGCCACATCGCCAAAATAATCCAGCAGCGAGCGCAGCCGGGCCGGGCCAATTCCTGGCACTTTGCTAAAGCCAATCCAATAGCCGAGTTTGTCTGTCACAGATTATCCGTTACCAAAATGATTCCCCCCGGACAAGTGACCACAATCGCTGGTTAGCATACCACGATGATAAAGCAATTGTCAAGGGGTTTGGAGATGGGAATACCACTGCCGAAAATTAAAAAAGGAACACCACCCGGCGTTCCTTTCATGTGTAATCAGACTACTATAATGAATGTCAGGCCAATGTCAAATCAACCCCTCGATAAGCTGGACCACCATAATTCCCTGAGTTATATCTATTTTTTTAACCACATCGGGAATGGCCGGCAGCAAAATCTCCCGATTCTCCTGCTGGACCACGTAGACATTATTGGCTCCGGTCTCCAGCACATCGGTGATGGTACCCAAAACCTCGCCTTCAGTTGATTCAACGCGCAGGCCGATAAGTTGATAAAGATAGTACGACCCATCCGGCAAGGGTACCGCTTCTTCAATGGGAACCTGGACAAACAACCCCTTGAGCTGTTCAGCCGCATTCCGGTCGGAAACACCGACCAGGGTGAGCAGCACATTATCCTGGTGCCAGCGATACTTTTCCAGCCGATAGGGTGTTGCCTCAAATTCATTACCCAGGTAAAGCCATTCCGTTGTATCAAAGCGCTCGGGGAAATCGGTCAGCAGTGTTACCGAAACTTCACCGCGTAGCCCATGCGCCCGAACAATACGCCCAACGGCTAAATAGCGAAGTTCAGGTCGCCGCTCACCTGAACTTCCACTATTTCCCCCTGTATTCGCTTGAGCCGGACCTGCCGGTCCGGTCACTTAAACAATCTCCAGCGTGACGCGTTTACCTTCTTTAACCGCAGCCACCCGCAGCAGAGTCCGCATCGCATTGGCAACGCGCCCCTGCTTACCAATAACACGCCCCATATCATCGGGAGTGACACTCAGTTCATAGATCGTTGCGCTAGAACCCTCGATTTCCCGAACGATGACAGAGTCAGGATCGTTAACTACGGCTTTAGCCATAAACTCAACAAGTTCTTTCATTGATGAAGACATGGTCGGGCACCTCCTTCTTGACGGTCAATTTGAGCTAGGAATTGGGGTGGGTAAGAACTCGGACACCTACATCAAGCAACCTTTTTGCGGCTTTTTGCCTGTCTATTGTTCTCAGCCCCATCTGGTTTCAAGCATCCTCGGAGGGGGCGTGATCCGAAGTTTGCTATTACTTCATCGTAACAGGTCAGCCCCGTGTTAAGCGGCAGGCGCGGCTGAAGTCTCTTTAGCCTGAGCTTTGCTCTGGCTAAACCGGTCTATCGTGCCAGAATTCTTGAGCAGTTTTTGCACCGTATCTGTCGGCTGTGCCCCAACCGATAACCAGTGCATGGCCCGCTCTTCGGAAATATTAAAGGTGGTTGGCTCGGTGCGCGGGTTGTAATAGCCAATAATTTCAATAAAGCGACCATCACGCGGCGAGCGAGAGTCTGCCACCACCACCCGGTAGGTTGGCTTTTTCTTGCTGCCGGTACGTCGCAAACGAATTTTAACCATGGTTCTTAAAACTTCCTTCCTGCATTATTGATGGTAAATTGAAAATTGTCCCAAAGGGAAACCTTTATAGTTTGAATTGTGAACGGTTTCATCATGCTGCAAGCTTTTTTAAGACTGAACAATTAACCACTCACAATTGAATTTAATTCCCAATTATAAATCTCTTTATAATATTTGCCCAATTTGCTGTGGTTTTTGCATCCGGTTCTTGAAAACCTTTTTTGCGGACCAAGCTGGGGGGATAAGTGGGTAGTTTACCGAGAGCCGCCAAACATATTCATGATATTCTGGCGCGCCCGTGGATTGCGCAACTGCTTCATCATCTTCTGCATCTGTTGAAACTGCGACAGCAGTTGGTTAACTTCCTGCACGGTAACGCCGCAGCCTTTGGCCACCCGGCGTTTGCGGCTGCCGTCCAGAATTTTAGGATTGCGCCGCTCTTTGGTTGTCATCGAGTTGATGATGGCCTGGGTCCGCTTCAACTGCCGTTCCATATCTTCCTGGGGAATAGCGCTGGTTAGCTGGCCCATGCCGGGAATCATATCCAGAATTTTATTGAGCGGCCCCAGTTTCTTGATCTGCTGCAACTGCTCCAGAAAATCTTCCAGGTTAAAGTGGCCTTCCATCAACCGTTTGGCCCCGCGCTCGGCCACATCCTCGTCAATCACTTCTTCGGCCCGCTCGATGAGCGACATCACATCGCCCATGCCTAAAATACGCGAGGCCATCCGGTCGGGGTGGAACAGTTCCAGATCACTGGATTTTTCACCTGTGCCCAAGAATTTAATCGGTACACCCGTGACCGAGCGAATGGAAATAGCCGCTCCCCCGCGAGCATCGCCGTCAATTTTGGTCAGAATTAGGCCGGTCAGCGTGACCTGCTGATGAAAGCCTTCGGCTACGCGCACCGCTTCCTGGCCGGTCATGGCATCAGCCACCAGCAGTACTTCCTGCGGGCTGGTTTTGGCCTTGATCTGGCTCAACTCGTCCATCAGGGCTTCGTCAATTTGCAGCCGGCCGGCGGTATCAAGAATGACAATATTGTAAGCGCCGGCTTTGGCATGCTTGATGGCGTTAGCGCAAATAGTCGGCGGCGGCACTGAGGGGTCTTCCGAGTAAACCGGAATATCCAGCTCACGGCCTAATACCTTCAACTGCTCGATAGCGGCAGGACGGCGTGTGTCGGCGGCGACCAGCAGAGGCCGGTGTTTGGATTTACGCAGGTACAGGGCCAGCTTGGCCGTGGTGGTCGTTTTACCGGACCCCTGCAACCCGACCATCATAATCACGTGCGGCGAAGCGCCTCCCAGGTCGAGTCGAGCCGGCTGGCCCAACGTTTCCAGCAGCTCTTCGTGAACAATGCGGACGACCTGCTGCCCCGGTGTGATCTTTTTACTCAACTCCGCGCCAATAGCTCGCTCGCGGATGCGGCCAATAAATTCCTTGACCACCTTGAAATTAACATCCGCTTCCAGCAATGCCAGCCGAACTTCGCGCAAAGCCGTATCAACGTCAGCATCCGACAAACGCCCGCGCTTGTTTAATTGATTAAAAACACCCTGAAGACGATCCTGTAAACTCTCGAACATGGCCGTATTAACCCAAAATATACCCTTCGATGGCTGCTGCTTTCTCGAAGGGCACGTCATGATGCTATAGGTTTTATAACGAAAGAGCATTGTATAGTACGGTCTTTGATTCGTCAAATTTTGATTTTAACCCTTGCTTTGGCCTGAGTTCTGTGCCATAATTTGTGATATGTCTGACAACGAATCCACTCTACAATTAAGTGAGCGTGAGCGCCAAATCCTGGAAATGGTGGCTACCGGGGCCAGCAACCAGCAGATTGCCCACCAGTTGGTCATCAGTGTCAACACGGTCAAGGTGCATCTGCGCAACATTTTTGAGAAAATGGGGGTGCAGTCGCGCACCGAGGCGACCATGCGGGCCATTCAGGAAGGCTGGGTCAAGGTGGCCGAAGACGGGGCAAAACCCGTTGAGGTAATCGCTGCCCCGGCCCGAACGTTTCTCATTGCCGATATGCACCCGCCTCTGGCTCAATGGCAGCAAATCTATCTGTTGCTGGCTACCCTGCTGGCCCTGGCCCTGGTCATTATTCCGCTCATTCCCCGGCAGCCGACGCTCGAAACGCCCCAACTGCCGGTGATTTATGCCCAACCACCCACGCCGGTTGCGCCGGCTCCGGTCAGTGCTCCGGCGAGCCAATGGGTGGGCCACGAGGCCATGCCGACCAAACGCGCCGGCCTGGGACTGGTGCCGATGGCCAACAAACTTTTTGCCATCGGCGGGGTGCGGGGCAATAATCAGGCCACCCGCTCGGTGGAAATTTATGATTCCACCGCCAACAGTTGGAGCGAAGGCGCGGCTAAACCCACCGCCGCAGCCAATATCGCCGGGGTCGCCGTGGATGGCAAAATCTATGTGCCGGGCGGCTGCACCAACGAAGGCAAGGCCGTCACTGTGTTTGAAATTTACGATCCTGAGCAGGATAGCTGGTCAAAAGGGCCAAATTTGCCGGAAGGCCGGTGCGCCTACGGGTTGGCAGCGTTTAAGGACAAGCTGTACCTCTTTGGCGGCTGGAACGGCGAGACGTTTGAAGACACTGTGCTGGCTTATTCGTTCAAAAAGAAGGCCTGGGAAACGCTAAAAAGTGCCATGCCGAAGGCTAAGGGTACGTCGGAGCCGCGGTTCTGAATGATACCATCTACGTAGCTGGCGGCTATGATGGTCAGGCTGAATTTAATCAAACCTACGTCTTTGAGCCGGACAGCGGCGACTGGATTGAGAAAGCGCCGATGCAGGAAAAGCGCGGCGGTTTGGGCCTGATTGCCGCGGCCAACAATTTGTACGCCGTCGGCGGGGGCTGGAAGCACAGCCTGACCTCCAGCGAAAAATATGATCCGGCTACCAATACCTGGACCTCATTTGAAACGCCGCTGGCTGCTCAGTGGCGTAATTTGGGCCTGGCCGCGATTGACACCAAAATCTACGCCATCGGCGGCTGGAACGGCGCTGAAAATGAATTCCTGGACTCGGTTGTTTCGTACCAGGTTTTGTTCCAGTTATTTTTACCCATTTCTGCCGCCGAAAAGGACAAATAACAGGTTAAACTCGTGACTGAATTAAAAATTGGTCCGGCTACCTTTGTATGGGGCAGCCAAACTTATGTGATGGGGATTATTAACGTCACCCCCGATAGCTTTTCGGGCGACGGGCTGTTGAGCGACCAGGGCTGGGTGAAAAAAGCAGTCGAGCAAGGCGTCCGCTTTGCCCAGGAGGGGGCGCATATCCTGGACGTGGGCGGAGAAAGTACCCGTCCGGGGGCTGAGCCGGTGGATGCCGAAACCGAGCTGCGGCGAGTCGTGCCGGTGATTCAAACGCTCAGCCGCGAGGTGAACCTGCCCATTTCCATTGATACCTACAAAGCGGAAGTGGCCGCCGCCGCCCTCGATGCCGGGGCGCATCTGGTCAACGATGTCTGGGGGCTGCGGATGGACCCGGCTCTGGCCGGTCTATGCGCCCAACGGCGGGTGCCGGTGGTGGTCATGCACAATCGCAGCCATCCCCGCAACGCGGTGCAGGAAAGTCGCCTGGGCGGGCGTTACATTGGCACCGTTTACGATGATTTATTGATGGATATAACCAACGAATTGCAATTCAGTATCAATCTGGCCGGAACCGCCGGGGTGCCGGAGGAGCATATTATCATTGACCCCGGCATTGGTTTTGGCAAAACGGTGGAGCAAAACCTGACCCTGCTTAACTATCTGGACACATTTAAAATTTTGGGCTATCCGATTTTGCTGGGCACATCCAACAAATCGTTTATCGGCTACACCCTCGACGCGCCGCCGGAGGACCGGCTGGAAGGTACAGCGGCCACTGTGGCGATTGGCATTGCCCGCGGCGCGGATATTGTGCGGGTCCATCAGGTCAAAGAAATAAGCCGGGTGGCCCGGATGAGCGATGCGATTGTAAGGCAGGGAGTAAGGAGTAAGGAGTAGGAAGTAAAAAGCCGTTTCCTTGCTACCTTTCCAAATCTGTTACCTATAAAATTATATCAATCCAGGAGAAAAACTATGATCACTGTTCCTTTATTAGACCTCAAACCCCAGTATGCCCCGCTTAAAGAAGAAATACAGGCCGCCATCAACCGGGTCTGCGACTCGCAGTATTTTATTATGGGCCCCGAAGTTAGCGAACTGGAATGTGAGCTGGCCGCTTACTGCCAGACCAAATTCGCTCTGGGCGTCTCCTCCGGCACCGATGCTTTGGTTTTGGCTTTGATGGCCATTGATCTCAAACCCGGCGACGAAGTGATTACCTCGCCCTATACCTTTTTTGCCACAGCGGGGTCGGTGGCCCGGCTGGGGGCCAAGGCCGTTTTTGCCGATGTTGACCCCCACACCTATAACCTCGATCCGGCCGGGATTGAGGCTAAAATCACGCCCAACACAAAAGCGATCATGCCGGTCCACCTTTACGGCCAGTGCGCCGATATGGACCCGATTATGGAGATTGCCAACAAGCACAACCTCTACGTCATCGAGGATGCGGCCCAGGCTATTGGTTCTGAATACAAGGGTCGGCGGGCCGGCAGTATCGGCCACATTGGCTGCTTCTCCTTTTTCCCCTCGAAAAACCTGGGGGCTTTTGGCGACGGCGGCGCGGTCAGCACCAACGATCCGCAACTGGCCGAACAGATGAAAATTCTGCGGGTACACGGAGCCGAACCCAAGTATTATCACAAATTTGTCGGCGGGAATTTCCGGCTGGACGCGCTGCAAGCGGCTGTCATTCGGATCAAACTCAAGCACCTGGATAGCTGGACCGCCGGACGCCAACGCAATGCCGCCCGCTATAATCAACTTTTCAGCGAGGCTGGGCTGGCCGGTACTCAACTCACCCTGCCGGTTGAATCCGGCCAGTCGGGTCAATACGCCCTCCGCAGCGATGCCGAGATTAATCCCTTCCCCGGACATCGCCATATTTATAACCAATATATTCTGCGGGCGGCCAATCAACGGGATGAGCTGCGCACCTTCCTGACCGAACGCAAAATCGGCACCGAGATTTACTACCCGGTGTCGCTGCACCAGCAGGAGTGTTTTGCCGAGTGGGGCGGTCAAACCGGCCAGTTCCCCCACAGCGAAGCCGCCGCCGCCCAAACCCTGGCCGTTCCCATTTACCCTGAATTGAGCGACGAGCAGCTTCAGACTGTGGCCGGGGCGATTGCCGAGTTTTATCGGGGTTGAGGCACAAGACCCAACACATCTCGGAATGAGAAAACTTATGTCCACCTTGACTGCAATTGACTTTGAAAAATATTTCTCTTTTTTAAAGAATGCCGACCCGGAAGTAAAAAGGCAGCTTTTGGCCCACGCCCAGATCAAAGAAATTCCGGCTGGCGTTTCTATTTGCTGGGAAGGGGATACCTGTACCCAACTGGCTTTGGTTTTATCCGGCTCTGTCAGGGTTTACAAGGTAAGTGAGAGCGGCCGGGAAATTACCCTTTACCGCATAGAACAAAATGAAAGCTGTATTTTGACCGCGTCGTGCATTCTCAGCCAAACTCAGTTTCCGGCCTTAGCCGTTACCGAAAGTACGGTTCGGGCGGTTTTGATTCCGGCCTCCATTCTGCGGGAATGGGTCAAACAATACGGAGTGTGGCGCGACTACGTCTTTAATCTCTTGTCGGAACGGCTGGCAACCGTGATAGCAACCGTCGAAGAGGTTGCTTTTCGGCGCGTAGATGCGAGGATTGCCGAATTTGTAGCCAACCTGGCTGAAGAGAATCAAGAAGTCAAAATAACCCATCAAGAGATTGCTTTTGAACTGGGCACCGCCAGAGAGGTTGTCAGCCGCATCCTGAAAGATTTTGAACGAGAAAATTCTATCGTTTTGTCCAGAGGGTCAATTGTGATTCAAAATAAACCGGCGTTGCTTGAAAAAGCCAGGATGTTGTAGCTATGTGATATAGTCACATACTTTGACCGCTCTTTTTGTTATGATTGGGGTAACTAAATTGTTCAAACCCATATAACAAAAGGAGATTTTTATCATGAAACGCAACGTTGGCAACATTGACCGGGTGATTCGGATTGTGATGGGGCTGGCTATCCTGCTGGCCGGTTTCTACTTTGGTAGCTGGTGGGGCGCGGTCGGGCTGGTGCCGCTGCTGACTGCGGCCATCGGTTGGTGCCCTCTTTATTTACCGTTGGGCTTGTCCACCTGTTCGGTTGAAAAAAGGTAAACAAACAGGCGCGACGCACTCCAAGATGAAAGTGCGTCGCGCTTTTTTATGTGCCAGAAGCAGTCCGTAGCCTGGCAGCCGTTTACGCCAGGGCTGTTTAGCGTTCGTTGAAATAATTGGCAACCATTTGGAGAGCAGGCCGTCACATAACTTGTAGGTTTGAATAAAAAAAGCTAAAATACTTTCCATGTCAGATGATTTATTGTTTCAAGTTCTCACCCCGCTGAATTTTTATGTTCGAGTTACTCGCTCATATTGGGAGTATATCGTTACGGTCAAACATCCAGCAATGGCAGGGCGAGAAAAAGATGTTCAAGCGACTCTCCAAACTCCCGATGAAATTCGGGTGAGCCGTAATGACCCCACTGTATACCTTTTTTATAAATCTGAGAGAATGAAACGCTGGGTTTGTGCTGTTACCAAACGGCTTGATGAGGAAGGTTTTCTGATTACCACCTACCCGACCGATGCAGTAAAGGAAGGAATGAAGATATGGCCCAAGTAAAAGTCTATTATGATAAAGCAGGAAATACCCTGACGGTCTGGTTTGACGACCCGCAGAAAGAATATATTTCGGAAGAAACAGGTGAAGAAGTAATTTTAATGAAAGACAAAGAAGGACGGGTCATTGGGTTTGAAAAACTGAACTTTTCGATAACCAAGACGGAACAGTTACAAGTTGCCTTTGAAGCGATGGCGGTTTAAGGTGTTTAATAGTCAATTTTGAGAGGCGGGCGAAGTGTGATTAAATAGAGGTATGCCCAAAATTTAACCTCACTTCGCCGCTGGTGGCCGCTGGGATTGGGCCTGGCCGCCAATGGTTTACTTTTTATCCCGGCCCTGACCAGCCTCCGCACCATCGCCGCCTTGATACTGCTGGCCTTTCTCCCCGGTTGGGTCTGGCTGGACGCTTTTTTTGATCCGCCGCCAAAAAATAATTCCCGGCAAGAATCACCGCTTCCAGGGATAAGCGAACGCCTGACTATGGCTGTCGGGCTATCTCTAGCCCTGACCATCCTCGGCGCGATGTTCGCCGTTTACCTGCCTGGTCCCCTTGATTTTTGGCGATTGCTTTTGGTCATCAATCTGATTATCGTCGCCGGATTAATCTTTAGCGGGTGGCAACATCGCTCCCCCTGCCCCCTGCCCCCTGCC
>JAAUSP010000766.1 GCA_012032575.1 Anaerolineales bacterium
TTCCGGCCAGCTTGAGCCGGATACCAAGCTGCCGCCGGAGCGGGATTTGGCCACCAACTGGGGGTCAGCCGCACGGCCTTGCGGGAGGCAGTTCGGATTTTAGTCACCAAGGGCCTGCTGGAGACTCAGCCGGGTAAAGGAACAATGGTACGCAAGCTCACCCGCGAGCAGGTCGTCGAACCGCTCGGTCTTTTGCTGCGCAGCCACACCGGCGGTGAAATCTCGTTTGAGCAGCTTTATCAAGTCCGGTCCATTCTGGAGGTAGAAATTGCCGGCCTGGCGGCTTTACAAGCCAGCGAAGCCGAAATTGCCGGGTTGAAACAGATTGTGGCCAATATGGAAGCGGCACAAACGGATGTGGTCAAGCTGGCAGTTCATGATGCTGATTTTCACAGTGCCTTAGCCAAAATGACCCACAATCCGTTGCTGGCCATTTTGGTTGACTCCATCCGGGATTTGTTACAGGAGTACGTAGCGCGGGTGACGCCTTATCTCGATCCCAGCCAGGAAAATCTGCCGCTCCACCAAAAGCTGCTGGAGCGGATCGAAGCCAGGGATGTGGCCGGCGCGCGCCAGGCCATGCACGAAAACCTGGATCAGATGCATAAGAATACCAATCGCTACGCCGAACTGAATCGAAAGGCGCAGAAGCCGGAGGGCTGAGATGAAAGCGTTAGTGAAGGAAAGGCCCGAACCGGGGCTGTCCCTGTTAAATATCGCCAAACCCGAAATTACCCAGCCCGACGAGGTGCAGTTTAAGGTTGAGTATTGCGCCATCTGTGTTGGCGAAACAAAGTTTATGATTGGAACGATTGGGCTGCCACCGATACGACCCTCCACCTGCCGACCGTATTGGGGCATGAAGTGGCGGCAACCGTTACCGAGGTGGGCAGTCTGGTCAAACAATTTAAGCCGGGCGACCGTATCACCGTTGACCCGCTGATCCACTGCGGGCATTGCTATTTGTGCCGTAAGGGCTACACCAACATGTGCCTGGAGCGGGAAATCTATGGTAAGCAACGCGGCGCTTTTGCCGAGTACGCCGTTTTGCCGGAGCGAGTTATCTGCAAACTGCCCGATAAAGTGAGTTTTGAAGAGGGCGCGATGCTGGAAAACCTGGGCGTGGCCGTCCATGCAGTTGAAATTGAGCCGCACGATCCCGGCGATACAGCCGTAGTGATTGGCTGCGGCCCGATTGGGATCATGGCGGCGCAAACGCTTATGGCTAGTGGGGTCAACGTGGTCATGACCGATGTGAACCAATCCCGGCTGGACATGGCTGCCGAGATTAGCGGCGCGGATGTGGTTAACGTCCGCCAGGAAAACCCGGTGGAGCGGGTCAAAGCGATGACCGATGGCCGAGGGGCTGATTTTGTAGTGGAAGCTGCGGCCACCCAATCTGCCCTGGATCAAGCCTTTGACCTGGTCCGGCAGGTCGGCACAATTGTCACGATTGGAACCTTCAACAGCCCGGTGTCGTTCAATCCCTTTTTCAAAATGACCCGACGTGAGGTTAAGCTGGTCAGCACCATGGGTCGCACCTGGGAAACGTGGCGCAGAATGGTCCAACTGGTCGAGTCGGACAGGCTTAATTTGAAGCCATACCTGTCGCACATTCTGCCGCTGGAAGAATACCAAAAAGGCTTTGAACTGGTGAAAGCCGGTGAAGTGATGAAAGTGTTGTTAAAGCCTTAACAGGGAGGAGTCAATGGCTGACTTGAAATTTGCTGTTTTAGGTACCGGTTTCTGGTCTCATTTCCAGATACCGGCCTGGTACGAAGTGGGAGGGGTGGAATTGGTGGCGGTTTATAATCGCACCGTGGCTAAGGCCGAGAAAGTAGCCCAAAAATTCAATGTGCCCCGCGTTTACGGCGACCCCGAAGACCTACTCCAAAACGAACAACTCGATTTCATTGACATCATTACCGAGGTTCCCGCGCACGCTCCCCTGGTTTACCTGGCGGCGCAGTACAAAGTGCCGGTTATCTGCCAGAAGCCGATGGCCCCGGATTATGAAACCGCGCAAAAGATGGTGGCAGCCTGTCAGGAAGCGGAAATTCCCTTCTTTGTCCACGAAAATTATCGCTGGCAAGCGCCGATCCGGGAACTCAAAAAGGTCATGGACGAGGGCCATATTGGCCGCCCTTTCCGGGGAAGCTTCCAGTTTATGCACGCCCTGGAGCCTTTTGTGTGGGACAATCAGCCCCTGCTCAAAACGTTGGAGCGACTGATTATTGCCGACCAGGGCAGTCATCAACTCGATTTGGCCCGCTTCTTTTTGGGCGAGGCTCAGAGTATTTATTGCCAGCATTTGCGGGTGCGCGACGATATTGTGGCCGAAGATGTGGCCTCGATTTCGATGAGGATGGGCGAGGCGATTGGCAATGTGGAACTGAGCTTTGTCAGCAAAACCGAGTGGAATCACTTTCCCGAAGTGATTGTCTACCTGGAAGGGCCAAAAGGGACGCTGGAATTAGCCGCCGATTTCTGGATTCGGCTGACCACCGCCCGCGGCACTCAAATTCGGCGCTGCCCCCCACCCCATTACGCCTGGGCCGATCCGGCCTACGATGTGAATCATGCCAGCATGGTCCCGCTGCACCAGGATTTTTTGCAAGCCTTTCGCACCGGCCAGCCCCCCGAAAACACTGGCGCGGATAACCTGAAAACCATGCAACTGGTCTACTCGGCCTACGAGTCGGCAGAGCGGAATGAAGTTATAAGATTGAGCTAAAGAGGTACTATGATGCGTTTAAAAAACAAAGTTGCGATTGTTACCGGCGCGGCCAGTGGATTGGGGCAGGCGATTGCCCAGGGCTATGCCCGCGAAGGGGCCAAAGTGGTGGTAGCTGACCGTAATTCGGCGGGGGGTGAGGCCGTGGTGGCGGAAATTCGGGCGGCGGGAGGTGAAGCCGTGTTTGCGCCCACCGATATAGCCCAAGCTGCGACGGTGGAGTGGATGGTCAACACGGCCGTTGAGCAGTATGGTCGCCTTGATATCCTGGTCAACAATGCCGGCGTTGAGCTTTTTGGACAGGAAGCCCGCGCCCACGAACTGAGCGAAGAAGTGTGGGACCTGACCCACTCGGTCAATCTGCGGGGAACCTGGCTGTGCGCCAAGTACACCATCCCGGTAATGCTCCGGCAGGGCGGCGGAGCCATCATCAACGTGGCCTCCCCCACCGGGCTGACCGGCTGTGCTCCCGGTCAAACGGCTTACAGTTCCAGTAAGGGCGGGGTGTTTGCCTTGACCCGGGTGATGGCGATTGATTACGCCCGCGATAACATCCGGGTCAATGCGCTGGTGCCGGGCACGGTCGTCACCCCGCTGACCGAGACAGTTCTGGGCGATCCGGCCTTCCGGGCTAACCGCGAGGAATTGATGCCGATTGGCCGCCTGGGCAAACCGGAGGATGTGGTCGGCCCTGGCTGTTTTTTTGGCTTCGGATGAAGCCAGCTTTTGCGTCGGCGGCTTTTATATGGTGGACGGCGGAATGATGGCCAAGTAAGCGGCGGAAAG
>JAAUSP010000767.1 GCA_012032575.1 Anaerolineales bacterium
AATTGACCTTCGGACAGGGCCACCGCTACCTCGTCTGCGGCGATGAAACGGATGGTCAGCCCGTCCAGCAGGGGGGCGGGACCGGCATAATAGCGATTGCGGGTCAGACTCAGGCTGCGTTTGTTTTCAGACCACTCGCCGATTTTGAAGGGGCCGCTGCCGGTGGGAACCGGCTCCAGGATGGCGTCAGCAGGCAGCAGCGGCAGTTGAGCCAGGGTGGTCACGGCGGCGCAGTCTATCCGGGCAAAGGTCAATTCCAGGGTTGCGGCATTCGGCGCAGTAATTTGGCTAAAGGCCAGCAGCGCCGGATGTTCGGTGGCTTTCAGACTGGCGGCAATAGCAGCGGCGGTGAGTGGTTTGCCATCGCTCCATTTCAGGTTCGCCGGGAGCTGAAAAACAACCTTTTTGCCGTCGTCGCTGTAGCTCCAGCTTTCGGCCAGGCCGGGCTGGAGTTGGGCGGTAGTTGGGTCCACCTGCAACAAGGTGTCGAATAAAAGCGGGGTCAGCTCGCGTAGGGCGGAGTCGTTGGTGGTAATGGGGTTCAGCGTGTCAGGCTGTCCGACCAGGGCGAGGGCGGCTGTTCCACCCTGCGGGGGGGGCGAGTTGGAGGGTTGGAAGGTTGGAAGGTTGGAAGGTTGGCGGGTTGGCGGGTTGGCGGGTTGAAAGGTTGGCGGGTTGGAAGGTTGACGGGTTGGAGGAGAAACCTGTGCCGGGGTAGCTGCGGCTGAGGGTGACTCGCAGGCGGTGAGGAGCAAAGCCAGACACAGAATAAGGGTTTTGAGTTGGCGGTGTAGAAGGTATAGTTGAGTCAGGGGAGAGCCTCAAAAAATATAGCCCTTGTCTCTGCAACCACGGATCAGGACGCTTCGCGTCTGGCTCCTAACGTCGCTCGAAATGACATGGCTGAGTAGTTATTAAAATTATAATAGGCAACAATCCGCAGGCATTTACAGAAATATCTCGGCTCCGCAATTTTTGCAGGCAATCACGCCCTTGCCGACGAACTCCTGCTCGCCGCCGCAGTTGGGGCATGTGTTGCCCTTAAGCTGCGATGCATCACGCGAGTAAAGCACGCCTTTATCCCAATTGACGTAGCCGGTGAACAGGCCCATACCAACCAGCCGGTAAACATCATCGCGGACCTGGTCGGTGCTGGATTTTAATTCAAAAACCAGGTCACGGATGTCTATCTGCCCGCGAGTTTTGACCATATCCAGAATTTTGCGCTGGCGAGTCATATCGGCCTGTTCGGCGGCCTCGCTGCGACTTTGGGTCAGCAGGTAAACGCCAAAGGCAATGGGCACAATCCCAACAAAGATGGAGACCACCACCCCCAGCACCGCCCCGCCCATACTCCCGTCCGCCGCGGACAACGAAGAGATCAGGGAGATGGCAGAGCCGCCCAATATCAAAATCAACCCCACGCCAATCAGGATCATGCCGATCAAACGGCTATTTTTGCCCATTGCAGATGGCTCCTAAAATAAAGATGCGATGACTGGTGAGGCGAAGAGGCGAGGCTGAGTTAGATTTTTCCTGTCTTCCGTCCCCGGTCCTCGGTCTTCTTAACCAAACCCGCGCGAACCGCCGCCGCCACCACCGCCGCCACCACCGCCACCGCTGAAACCCCCGCCGCCGAATCCGCCGCTGGAAGATGATTGAGGCGGGGTGCTGGTCAAGGTGGAACTGGCCGAACTGAGCATCGCCCCCAGGCCGTCGCTCATGCTGGCCAGCGATGCGCCGACGCCCTCGCTCATCCCCGACAGGCTGGGCATCCCCCCGCTTTCGCCGGCCAGGGGGCCGGGCAGTCCGCCGGCAGCGGGCTGGTCCGCAGACGAGCCACCCCAACCGCCACCATAGTGATGGGGATAGCCGTAGCCATACCCCGGATAAATGGGTCCCCACCAGGTGGGCGCGGGTGTATCCACCGCTTTGAATTTGTTAATCAGGCTGCGTTCCAGGCCAAAGGCCACCCCGTAGGGCAGAAATTCTTCAAATTTATCCTTCACTTCGGCCAGGTCGCCGTGCTTTTCGATGGTTTGCAGGTAGCGCTTGAAGGCCAGCCACTTGGCGGCTTCTTCGGCGCCCTGTTGGGTTTTGCGGGGCATATGGGGGGCCACAAAATCAAGCCCAGGGCCGAGGTCAACAGGGCCAGGCCCGGACAAATAGCCAGCATCGAGTAGTCGCCCAGGGCAATCAGGAGGCCGCAGGAAATAACCACGCTGACAATCAAGGCAATCACTCCCAGCCCGATCCACTTGCCGCGAGTCGCATTGGGGTCGCTGGGAAAGAAGCCGGCCCGGACTAACTCATTGTACAACTCTTTTTGCAGGGTGGGGATGTGGGTGTAAAAGCGCTGGCGCAGGTCGGCCATGCGCTGTTCGCTTTTGCTGCCAAAGATACCTTTGAGCAGGGCTTTTTCGTAGGGGCGGGTCGCTTTGCTGGCATCTACCAAATGAAAGGTATACTCCCGCCCGGAGCCGATGCCCAAAAAGCCTTCTTTTTGCTGCTCTTCCAGGCGCAGCACGCCCCGCCGGCCCAGGTCGGTAATGGTGGCGATAATGTCCTGCAAATCGGCTTTTTCATCAATCAGTGCGCCGGCAATGGGCGCGGGCAAATCGCTGGGCGGCTCGCTGATATATTCGGGGACTACGCCGGGGGGCAGGTCGCGCCCGCGCTTGTACCAGAGCAGATAAACCGCCGGCGGCCCGCCCAATCCGAGGGCCGCCCCCAAGGCCCCAAAGAGCAGCCCGATGACCGGTCCCCACTGCCGCCGCCAGTCGTCGCTGGCCTGCCAGTCCGGGGCTGTACCCTGGACCACCCCTGCGGAAACTCGACCCGCACCTCCACCTCTTTGTCGGCAGGGATGTTTTCAGCCGTAAAGATGACCTCGCCCCGGTCGCCATAAGCGATACTGGCGGGACTGCCATAGCTGGCGACGACCAGTTGGTCTTTGGGGAAGGTTTGCGGCAGTGTGACCGTCACCCGCGCCGCCTCGATGGGAAAATTGTGGTCGGGTGGAATGGCCTTCCACCAAACCTGATCCCCACCATCATAAATGCGCAGGCCGCCCACAACGCGGTAACGTAAAATGTAAGTGTGGGCGCTGTCGCGGGTGGAGGGAAAATACCAGGTAATTTCCAGGTCGCCTGAGTCGCTGGTGCTGGTGGTAAAGCCATAGTCGCTGCTGGAATTGGGCGTGTAGGGCTGCTCGCTGCCGTTGATAATCTCCGAGACCTGCAAATCGGCGATCTGCTCGACGCGGTCCTGCGGGATAGCGGCAAAACCAAAGGTAAAGCTGCCGCCGGTAAAGACAATCTGCTGGGTCTCTTCGACCAGAATATCGGAGTTGGACTGCACCGCCAGGTTGACATCGTAGCGCTGCCAGTAGAGGGTTTTCTCCTGGGCCTGGGCCACGCCCAACCCAGTTATAAGGAGAAGAAAAGTAAGAGTCAGGCCCAACCAAAATTGTCGTTTCATAAATATCCTGCTAATTCATTACAATCTGTCACATTCAT
>JAAUSP010000768.1 GCA_012032575.1 Anaerolineales bacterium
ATGCACTTGGTTACTGTTGAGAAGTATTAAAACTTTAGCACCCTTTCCTGAGACGAAAATGAGATAATGCTGAGAAATTGCCAAGAAAATGGGCGGCTTACTGTCGCCCAACTTTTTCGAGGGCGTTTGTCTGAATCAACTGTCTGTTTATAATATCCAAAATTTTAGGCCATTAAACAGACCTCATAGGTTTTCAAAACCTATGAGGTCTATCCTTAAGAGAAGCTTCAGGAGGCAGCGAGTGCATCACGAACTCCCTTTACTCATTAACATTGCCGCCGCGCTGGTGGCGCCTTTATCGGCGGCCTGCTGGCCCGCCGGATGGGGCTGCCGACCATCGTCGGTTATCTGGCGGCGGGGGTGGCGATTGGCCCTTTTACGCCCGGCTTTGTCGGCGATATCGAGACCATCAGCCAGTTGGCCGAGCTGGGCGTGATTTTTTTGATGTTCGGGGTGGGCCTGCACTTCTCGTTTCGGGATTTGTGGATGGTCCGCGATACGGCCATCCCCGGCGCGATGATTCAGATGCTCATTACCACCGGCCTGGGTTTCGGCCTGACCCAACTGTGGGGCTGGTCGGTTCCGGCGGGGCTGGTGCTGGGGCTGGCCATCTCGATTGCCAGCACGGTGGTGCTGCTGCGCGGGTTGATGGATCAGGGACTGCTCAATACCACTCACGGCCAGGTGGCGGTCGGCTGGCTGGTGCTGGAAGATTTGGCCACGGTCATCATCCTGGTCTTTATGCCGGCCCTGTTTGCCAGGGATAACAGCAACCCCTGGCTGACTATCAGCAGTGCCCTGCTCTATGCGGCGGCTTTTGTGGGGTTGATGCTGTTCGCCGGGGCGCGTTTTGCCCCCTGGCTGCTGACCCGCATTGCCCGTACCCGCTCGCGCGAGTTGTTTATTTTAACGGTTGTGACCATTGCCCTGGGGACGGCGGTGGGTTCCGCTGAACTCTTCGGCGTTTCGCTGGCGTTGGGCGCGTTTCTGGCCGGGGTGGTTTTGGGCGAGTCGCCGGTTAGTCATCAGGTGGGCGCAGAAATTCTGCCCTTCCGCGAGACGTTTTGCGGTGCTGTTTTTTGTCTCGGTCGGTATGCTGGTCAATCTCAATTATCTGCTGCCCAATGCCGGTTATGTGCTGGCGCTGACCGCCCTGATTGTGCTGGGTAAGTTTGTCTTTACCGTTTTGATGAGTGCCTTTTTTCCCCGCCCGGCGCACACCGCCCTGGTGGTGGCGGCGGGTCTCAGCCAGATTGGTGAGTTTTCGTTTATTGTCGGGCAGGCCGGCGTCTCTCTGGACATTCTGACGCAGGACCAGTATTCCCTGATCCTGGCCGGCGCGCTGCTGTCCATTATTGTGAACCCCTTGATGTTCCGCGCCGTTCCCCACGTTGAGAAATTTTTGCAGCGATTTCCGGCTTTATGGCGTCTGCTCGACCGCCACGGCCCGACCCCCCAGCCGCCGGCGGAGAAACTGCACGATCATGTGGTCGTGATTGGCTACGGTCGGGTCGGCGAGCATATTGTGACCGTGCTGGGACACCTGGGAGTTCCCCGGCTGGTGGTGGAACTGGACGGCGGGCGGGTCGCCGAGTTCGAGCAGCAGGGCATCCCCACCCTGTTTGGCGATGCGGCCAATTCCGAAGTGCTGACCCACACCGGCCTGGAGCGCGCCCGCGCTCTGGTGGTGACGGTGCCGGACGAAACCGCGGCGGAGATCATCGTCGCCTCGGCCCACGAGCTGGCCCCGCACCTGCCTATCGTTGCCCGCGCTGCTACCACGGCGGGGGTGGCCCACCTGAGCAAACTCGGTGCGCGCGATGTGATCCACCCGGAGTTGGAGGGTGGGCTGGAGGTGCTGCGCCACACCCTGCTGGCCCTGGGCTATCCGCTGCTGGATGTGCAGCAGTATGCCGACGCCGTGCGGCACGATCAATACGACCCGGCCATCTCGACCCACGAGGAACACCGGGTGCTGGATCAACTGCTGCGCAGTGTGCGCGGCCTGGAAATTGCCTGGGTTTTGGTTGACAGCGCCAGCCCCCTGGCCGGCCAGACCCTGGCCGAGGCCAATATCCGGGCCAAGACCGAGGCTTCAGTTATTGCGATTCTGCGTAATCAGGAAGTTATTGCCAACCCCAAGTCGGCCACCGTGCTCCAGGCCGGTGATGTGGTTGGATTAATTGGTGAAGCCGCGCACGTGGCCGAGGCGCGGCGGCTGCTGGCTGCGGAACCAGCGCTAACCCCGGTCGGATAACGGTGATGATAGTCCTAAAGTTTGGTTGCCTCCGATTTTTGGTTATGCTAAAATAGACCAGTGTCTAAGACAGACGGCCTCTATCAAGGGATCAGGGATTGCGCTAATCTCTCAGCGCCCGATTATTCAAAATCAATGCGGTAACTCGAAGCAAATAAAACCTCAGTTCGCCTGGACTGTGGTGCGGGGTGCGTGATGAATTTACGCCATAAGGTAGCTCCAAGAAAATAATTACTCAAATATTCGTGTTGCGTGTTGCGTCTTGCGCAAGATCAAACAGACGGAACACGCAAGACGCAACACGTTTTGGTTAATTTAAATCTTGGGGTTGCCTAAGTCCTCACGTATCACGTCTCACGCATCACGTATCACGCATCACGTCCGTTAAGTTTTGGGATTGCCTTAAACCAAGCAGATAGGAAGGGAGTCTATGGCCAACTTAGTCGGACAGACGATTGGAGTCTATCAAATTGTCGAGCGGCTGGGCCGGGGGGGAATGGCGGATGTCTACAAAGCCTTTCATCCCGGTCTGGCCACCCACCGCGCCCTCAAAGTGATCCGCCCGGAATTTGGGGCCGAAGAAGGGTTCCGGGAACGCTTTCAGCGCGAAGCCCAGGCGGTCGCCGCCCTGCGCCATCCCAATATCGTCCAGATGCACGATTTTGGGGTGCAGGATAACCTCTACTACATGGTCATGGAGTTTATCGAAGGCCGCGACCTCAAATCATTCCTGGCCGAAGAAGGCCAGCTTCGCCCCTTTAGCCGGGTGGCCGCCATTATCGAGCAGGTCGGGGCGGCCCTGGGGTATGCCCACGAGCGCGGCCTGATCCACCGTGACATCAAACCGGCCAACATCATGCTCACCCCCACCGGCCAGGCCATCCTCATGGATTTCGGCATCGCCAAAATGCTGACCCTGACCGAGCAGATGACCCAGACCGGCGTCGGCATCGGCACCCCGGCCTACATGTCGCCGGAGCAGGCCCGCGGCCTGCCCGATATTACTCCGGCATCCGACCTCTATTCGCTCGGCATCGTGCTGTATGAAATGCTGACCGGGCGGGTGCCCTTTAGCGCCGACACGCCCATGGCCGTCATGTACAAAACCATCAACGACCCGCTGCCGCCGCCGCGCGATTTCAGCCCCGACATTCCCCGACGTGCTGCAAGGAGTCGTGCTCAAAGCCACCCTCAAAGAGCCGGCCCAGCGCTACCAGACCGCCGCCGCCCTGGTCAGACGGCCTCAACCGCAGCCTG
>JAAUSP010000769.1 GCA_012032575.1 Anaerolineales bacterium
GAAAAACAATATCCATGTGCGTCCTGCCAAACGCGCCGAAAAATTTGCCTGAACTTTTTTTTCGCCGCCCTCAACAAAAAAAATTGCCGCCCTGCGCGCCGACGGAGCCGACATCATCAGCTTGGATGCCGGCAGTCCCGACATGCCGCCCACCCCGGAACTGATTGACCAACTGAAACGCAGCGCCGACGACTCGACCAAACACAGCTACGGCGGCTACGCCGGTCAGCCCCATTTGCGCCGGGCCATCGCCGACTATTATGGGCGGCGCTTCGGGGTCGAATTGGAGGATGCCGAATTGCTGCCGCTGATCGGCTCGAAGGAAGGGCTGGTTAACATGCACCTGGCCTGGCTCGACCCCGGCGATCTGTCGCTCATCCCCGACCCGTGCTATCCAAGCTGCTACTTTGCTCCCCTTTTGGCCGGCGCAAGTAGCGAGCGCTTCGATCTGCTGCCGGAACAGGGCTGGCGGCCCGATTTCTCGACCATTCCCGCAGAAAGAGCTACAACCGCACGCATGCTCTGGCTCAATTACCCCAACAATCCCACCGGCGCAACTGCCACCCTCGACATGCTGGCCGAGGCGGTGGATTTTTGCCGCCGCTACGAGATTTTGCTGTGCCACGACGCGCCATACGTGGATGTCACCTTTGACGGCTACGTTGCGCCCAGCGTGCTGCAAATCCCCGGCGCGAAAGAGGTGGCGATTGAGTTCAACTCTCTGTCCAAAACGTACAACATGGCCGGCTGGCGGGTGGGCATGGCTGTCGGTAATAAGGTGGCGGTCAAGGCGCTGGCGACGGTCAAAACGCAGATTGACTCCGGCATTGGCCGGCCCATCCAGGATATGCCGCCGCCGCTCTCAGCGGCGATCAAAGCTGGCTGGCCGAGCGCAACGCCGTTTACCAGGAGCGGCGCGATCTGGTTCTGGCCATGCTGCGGCGCATCGGCTTTACCGCCGACACCCCCAAAGCCGGCCTCTATATCTGGTTCCGCGTGCCGGAGGGGCTGACTTCGCTGGAGTTTCACACCCTGCTGCTGGAAAAGGCGCATATTTCACTCACGCCCGGCCATATTTACGGCAAGAACGGCGAGGGCTATATTCGGCTGTCGCTGGCGGTGGAGACGGGTCGGCTGAAAGAGGCGTTGGGTCGGTTGGAGAGGGTGGTGGGTTGAGGAGGCTTCGGCAGGTTCGGTTGTTGAGCAGCTAGAATAGGGGCATTGATTTGTGAAATTCCATTATTCCGAAGTGCATTGCCCAGAAGAATTTTGAATTTGCGGCAATCAAAGCTAACTACAAATATCTATAATGCAGCTGTAGATAAAGTTTATGGCTTGGAAACATATATCGGCTCCTCTCTATCCTTGGGTTAAAACTATTGATCGCATCGTCACTGTTGAGAATCCTCCAACAATGAACGGTTCGACAATGTATATTGCATCTGATTACAGTGGTATGAATAAGAATAACCGCTATCACGTAAGTGTGATTTTATGTGCTGACTTAGAAGCTTCTGGAAACTGGGGATTTTTAAGGCATAAAGTACGCCAGCAATATCTCTCAGATGGTCGACGTATGTCTTATAAAAGTCTCTCAGATCGCCAACGAGCAAAGGCGTTAGGGCCATTCTTATCTGCTGCTGAGTATATTCATGGTCTTTGCTTTGTAGTGATTATAAATAAAGCTATCCGACATCTCTGTTTAAATGCTGGTGATTATGATGAAATGCGCAAAGTTGCGGATTTACGTGCCCGATGGAAAGATAGAGAGTTGGAAGAGGCGCTCCGATTAACACATTTTGTTGGCTGTCTCATCGGAGGTTTATCACAACCTAATCAGAATATTTACTGGATTTCGGACGAAGATAGTCTTTTTGCTAATGAAGTTAGGAGCAAAGATCTCGCCCGTCTTCTATCTTCATATTCGAGTCACTATGCCAAATATCCTTTAGGGGAGCTTGGTATTGGCACTACTGCAATTGATGAAGGTGACAATATTGATGAGGATTTTGCTTCGGTTGCTGATCTTGTAGCAGGTGCTATTGCTGAAACAACAACGCGACTTTCTGAAACTTATGGTGGACACATTCCATATAATCTTGCAGTAGAATATACAAATGAGTTTCTACCTAAGGCTGATCTTATTGCGCGATGGTTCTGGTTAGGCAAAAGCAATCTTAGACGGGTGGCAGTGCTTTTTGAGAAACAGCGGGATGGAGGATTCAGTGTTTCACGTCATCAGATGTTGGCAGGGTGAGCCGGTTAAAAACGATATGAACCCGATCTATTACCGCTGCATATTCAACCTTGTCTGGCTAGCCAAGTTGTCATAAAATTTAACTAACTTTACTAACTTGCAAGCAAGTTATTCCCAGGCGTTAATACCTCTTCGTCAGCCCGCTTCCCTTTCACATCCCAAAGTGAGGTATTCATCTCACTGGCTTTTCAACAACAGGACTGTTGTATTCAATGATCACCTCCACCAAAAACCCCCACATCGTCGAAGCCCGCAAGCTGGCGGAACGCAAGTACCGGCAGCAAAACAATTTTTTGTAGAAATACTGTCCTGTGATATATATTCTGCCAGAGTAAAATAGGAGTCTTTAATGTCTGAAACCATCGTTGAAATCCGCGTTCCCGCGCCTTTATTGCAGCTCGGCATTGACCGGGACGAAGTGCAGCGGCGAGTGACGGAGTGGTTAGTGTTGTCGCTTTTCACCGAAGAGCGTATTTCGTCGGGCAAAGCAGCCCGGCTCTTGAATTTGAGCCGGATTGATTTTCTGGCTTTACTCCGGGCGCGAGGCATTGCTTTTATAGATTATTCCGAAGATGAACTGGCCGATGAGTTTGCTGCTGTAACTGCGCTGCCGATAAAGCAAGACAAATGATTGTCGTCTCCAATACCACCCCTCTGATTGGCCTGGCCGTGATTGAACACTTTGACCTGTTGTTCCACCTTTTCGGTAAAATCCACATTGCTCAGGCTGTTTATGATGAGGCTGTGCTGGCCGGACGGGAGGTCGGTGGGGCCAAACGCGAAGTCTCCACGGCTTCCTGGATCGAGACAATAGCAGTAAAAGATCGGTTAGCTGTCGAGGTATTATTGGATGAACTGGACCTGGGCGAGGCCGAAACCATCGTGTTGGCCCGCGAGTTAGGTGCAGATTGGGTATTGATGGACGAGAAGAAGGGGCGACGAAAATTATCCGAAATGGGCTTGAACAAAATCGGCACACTTGGGATTTTACTTAAAGCCAAGCAAGCCGATTTGATCCCAATGATCCGCCCCGAACTTGAACAGTTGCAGCAACGAGGTTTCAGTCTAAGCAAAACCGTAACTGATGCGGTATTGCATCAAGCCGGTGAGTGAAAGACTAACCTTCCCCTATGATCACCTCCACCAAAAACCCCCGCATCATCGAAGCCCGCAAGCTGGCGGAACGTAAATACCGGCGGCAGCAAAACCGCTTTCTGGTCGAAGGGCTGCAATTACTCAGTCTGGCCGTTGAAGTG
>JAAUSP010000770.1 GCA_012032575.1 Anaerolineales bacterium
TTTACAAAGTGCCGGTCTCCTGGCTGCAAGCCGAGAATGAACTGCTGATTTTTGAGGAAGAAGGCGGCTCGCCGGAGGAAGTGCGGTTATGGGTGATAGGTTGGGGCGAGTCAGTCAATGATCTTAGATTGTAGTTCTCCGAAAATAGCCTGCCTCATGTCACTGCGAGTCGCAGGCGAAGCAGTCTCCCTCTCTGGCGTGGGGGATTGCTTCGGCCTTACGGCCTCGCAATGACATTTTCATCGCTGGTAGCGTGCTCAGGCCCGTGAACACTTCTATTTTTATGGGAACTCCTTGCCCCCCTGCAACGTCTGAGTATCATGAAAATAGCTCAAGCAAGGAGAACTCCCATGCCAGAAAAGATAGTGTCAAGTGTCAAGTGTCGAGTGTCACGTATCACGCATCACGTATCACGCATCACGTTCTTCATCCTTCTGATTTCAGCTTTCATCCTTCTTGTTCCCGCCTGCTCTCTGGGTAACGACGCCTCCGCCCAATCCACCACCCCGACCCCCCTGCCTGCCACTTCCCCTACGCCCACGCCGACCAGCCCGCCGCCGCCCCCGCAGGTTGCCTACACCCCGGTGGCGACCGATACCGTCTCGCCGATTATCGTCCAGCGCTTCCCCCGCCGGGGCGAGGAGTTGCAGCCTGACGGCTCGATTGAGCTGACCTTTGACCGGGCGATGGATCAGGCTGCGACCGCCGGGGCTTTCACCTTGCAAGTTGCCGCCGCGCCGCCGCAAAAGGTTGACGGGCAGATTACCTGGCCGGACCCGCAGGGGCGCACGATGCGCTTCACCCCCGGCCAGCCGCTCGACCGGGCCACCGTGTACGACGCCATCCTGACCCAGTCCGCCACCGCCGAAGACGGTGCGCCGCTGGCCGAACCGTTCACCTTCCGCTTCAGCACCCCCGGCTACCTGGAAGTGACCCAGGTTATGCCCGCCGACGGCACGACCAACGTGGAAACCGATGCCACGATTACGGTCATGTTCAACCGTCCGGTCGTCGCGCTGACCTCGCTGGAACAGGCCGAAAATTTTCCCCAGCCGCTCGAATTTGAACCGGCTGTGGCCGGAACCGGCGAGTGGTTAAATACCTCGATTTACGTTTTTAAACCGGAAAAACCAATGTCGGGCGGGACGACCTTCAAAGTGCGGGTCAGCCCTGATCTGACCGACGCCGCCGGGCAGACGGTCATGGCCGGCGCGTTTGAATGGAGTTTCACCACCCAGCCGCCGGAAGTGGTTTTTGTTTCACCCACCGACGGCCAAACCTTAGTACCCATCGAAACGCCCGTGCGGGTCACGTTCAACCAGCCGGTTGATCCCCAATCCGTCGAGATCAATTTTAGCCTCAATGCCGGCGGTTTCTTTGGGGGAGGCGGCGTCGAGGGCCAGTTCCAGGTTGTCGGCGAAACCCTGACCTTCACCCCGACCGAGCGCCTGGAATTTGACACCACCTACCAGGTGACGCTTGCGGCCGGGATCACTTCGGTGGCGGGCGGCCAGGGCATGGTCAGCCCCTATACTTTCAGCTTTACCACCGTGCCGCTGCCCAAAATTGTCAGCACCGAGCCGCAAAACGGCGAGCGGGCCGCCTATCCGTACACCGATTTCCGCATCACCTTCAACACCCCCATCAGCCCGGCGACGGTGATGCCGCACATCTCGATGATTCCGCCGCTGCCCATCACCCCAACCGAAGTTTATACCTATTATTCGCCCTGGGATAACACTTTTAGCATTGGCTTTGGGGCCAAACCGTCCACCGATTACGAGGTCAGGATTACCCCCGGTATTGAAGACCCTTACGGCAACAAAACCCAGGAAAACCTGACCGTCCGCTTCCGCACCGCGCCGCTGCCGCCCACCTACCAACTGCGCATCCCCGACCTGATCGGCACGTATGACGCCGGGCTGGCGGCCAGGATGATCGTCAGCTATGTCAACCTGACCGACCTCAACCTGCGCCTCTTCCGGCTCGACCCGCTGCTGATTCAGCGCCCCTACTGGGAGTGGAACGATTTTGCCCCCGCCGGCGGCGATCTTGTCCGCGAGTGGTCGGAGCGGCTGGAAGCTGCCGTGGACAAGCAGTCCTTCCACACCATTGACCTGGTTGAGGGCGGCGGCGCACTGGAACCGGGCCTGTATTACCTGGAAGCCGACTCGCCCCAGATTCCCGACGACCAGTACAACGATAAACAGCGCCACATTATGGTCGTCAGCGAAACCAACCTGACCCTCAAAACCGGCCAGTACGATACCCTGGTCTGGGCGACCAATCTGGCCAGCGGCCAGCCAACGCCCGGCCTGGAAGTGACGTTTTTCGACGACGAGCGCAGCCGGTTAGGCACGGCCACCACCGATGCTAGCGGCGTCGCCCGGCTGGATTTGGGCAAGCGCGACAATCGCTCGGCGATTTTGGCCGTGGTGCTGCCCGATGCGAACGGCAATGGTTTCACCGCCGTGGCCGAAAATTGGGCGCAGGGGATCAGTCCGTATGATTTTGGTCTGAACAATGTGACCTACGGCCTGCCCCAATACACCGCTCACATCTACACCGACCGGCCCATTTACCGCCCCGGCCAAACCGTTAACTTCAAAACCATCCTCCGCACCGAGGACGATGTGAAATTTGGCCGGCCCGACCTGCGCCAGGTCCACTTGATTGTCCGTAACCCCAATTATGAAACCATTGTGGACCAGATGATGGAGGTCAGCCCGGCCGGAACCCTCAACGGCGAAGTCAAACTGGAAGACGGAGCCGCGCTGGGCAGTTATGCCATCGCCATTGATTTTGACAACCAATATTTTGAGCACTATTTCCAGGTCTCTGCGTATCGCGCCCCGGAGTTTGAAGTGACGGTTGACCCGGCCCAAACCGAGGCCAAACGGGGTGAGAGCATCGCCGCGACGATCAACACCAGCTACTTTTTCGGTGGGCCGCTGGCCGGGGCCGACGTGTCCTGGAATATCCTGGCCGAAAGCTACCGCTTCGACCCGGCCCAACTGGGCGGCTACAGCTTCGACGACACGGACGACCCCTACGTTTGTTTCGACTGCTGGTGGTGGTATCAGGACAGTGTGCCGCAGCCGGTGCTGAGCGGCAGCGGTCAAAGTGACGCCTCCGGCCAACTTCTCATCGAAGTGGACGGCCCGGAGCTTGACAGCCTGCTGACGGCGGGCAGCCAGAAAATTATCATCGAGGCCACCGCCACCGGCCTGGATAACCAGGTTATCTCCGGGCGGGCCGAAGTGATTTTGCACAAGGGCGACTACTACAGCGGCCTCAGCCCGCAGGAATACGTGGCCGATGCCGGCGAAGAAACCGCCGTTGATCTGGTGGCCGTAGACTGGGACGCCAACCGGCTGCCGGCTAAAGAATTGGACGTACAAATCATCCGCTACGAGTGGGTCAACACCTTTGTCGCTGAAGGCGGCGGCGGTTACTGGAGTTCCGAAACCAAGACAGAACTGGTGGATGAATTTACCGTCACCACCGACAGC
>JAAUSP010000055.1 GCA_012032575.1 Anaerolineales bacterium
ACGATTATGGCCTTATCGGTGCGCTATCTGGTGGAAAACGCAAGATGAGCGGGGCGATTGCCAAAACCATCAGCAGTACCCTGCTGCTCAATCGTATGGCCAAGAAATATGGCCTGACCCTGCACGAAACGCCGGTCGGCTTTGACGGTATTGCCGAGCTGATGCTCAACGACGATGTGCTGCTGGGCGGCGAGGAGTCGGGCGGGATCAGCATCAAGGGCCACATTCCCGAAGGCGACGGTATTTTGATGGGGCTGCTGCTGCTGGAAATTGTGGCCGAGGCCGGCGTCCCCCTGACCGAGTTGATCGCCGATTTGCAGGCCACTTTTGGCCCTACGGTTTACCAGCGGAGCGACATCCACCTGAAAAACTCGGTATCCAAAGAAGATATGACCAAACGCCTGGTAGACAAGGCTCCGGCGGAACTGGCCGGTGAAAGCGTGGTCAAAGTGGACAGCTACGATGGGGTCAAATACCACCTGGCCGACGATAGCTGGCTGCTTATCCGGCCCTCCGGCACCGAGCCGCTGCTGCGCGTCTACGCCGAGGCGGGGAGTGAGGAGGCGGTAAAGGCGATGTTACAGCGAGGGCGAGAATTGGTAGGGATATAAAGATTGTCAACCTGCTTGACTCTCCCTTTTTCCTGTATTGAAGACAAAAAGCCACTCGACGCTGAGTGGCTTTTATTTTGAAGACTTCTCCGATCTGCTTTTACGGCAAGAAGCCTATCGGGTTACGCTGGACCGTGCTCTGGCGCACCTCAAAGTGAAGGTGGGGGCCGGTGGCATTGCCGGTGTTGCCCATTTCGCCGATTTGCTGGCCCGTGACCACGTTTTCGCCGGCATTGACATAGATGGCATTGAGGTGGGCATACAGGGTTTGGTAGCCGTTGCTGTGGTCAACAACGATATGGTAGCCGTAGCCGACATCGCTCCAACCGGATGCAATCACGTAACCAGAGTCAGCGGCCAGCACCGGCGCGCCGATGTAGGCGGCAATATCAATGGCCGGATGCCAGGGGAAATATCCCTGATAAATCGTCCCGCTGGCCGGCCAGGCAAACGCGCCGCTGCCTGCATTTGCGCCTTCGGGAATGTCACCGCTATAGGCCACCACCGCGCGAGGGATAAACGGCTTGCTCCCACCCGGCACCACCACCCACTGCCCGGCTGAAATGATTGGATTATCAGGATCGAGCTGGTTAAGGGAATAATTGATAATCCCTGCCGGGTCTGTCTTGAAGGTATCGGCAATACTCTGGATGGTATCGCCTTCACCCACTTGATGATAGACGCCGTTGACCGGCAGGATGGTTAGCTCCTGGCCTACACTCAACAGATCGGGCGCATTTTCTAATTCTGGATTGGACCACATAATGGTTTCCGGGTCCAGGCCAAATTTGCCGGCAATGCCGTAGATGGTATCCCCGCTTTGCACCGAATAAGTGGATATCTCCTCACGGGCGCGCTCGGGGATGATGGTATGGGGCACGGCGGCTGAAACCAGTACATCATCGAGGAAATCATTCAATTGGGTCGGGAGGGTCAGAGGCGCGCCGGTTTCCTCGTCAACAGCCGGGGCAGCCGGGGCAGCCGTTAAATCGGTTTGTTGGGTGAGGGGACGCAGGGCGCTAATGCGTCCCCACTGGATTTGCATACTGCCTACGGTCAAGGCCAGAGCTAACAACAACAACAGGGTGAGATGGGCAGAGGTGCGACTAAAGAGGGCTTCATTTCGGCCAAAGTTGCTGAATTGCGCGCGGAGGGTGGTTATCAGATGCATTAAACTGAATGGGTTGGGATTAATTAAACCGGCCAGGTTCGATGTCCCGGCAGGTTCGGGCGCTGGATTAGCCGAACGAGCGCTCAAGGGTGGTGCGGGCGAGCTGCCTTTTGGATATTTTTTGCTAAGCGGCTGCTGCATACACTTTAGGGTGATGCTTGGGTCTAAGTAAAATTGCTTAAGCCTATATGCCTAAAAAACTTGGCTTAAACACAAAAGAGGTCCGCATGATAGCGGACCTCTGTCTAAGTGTCAAATCTGATTGCCAACCAACAACCCCTGACGACAGACCATTGACTGTCGTTACTTCCACTCTGATGAACTCTTGCAACGGTCAGCAGACGGCAGTTTGTGAGCGGGATCAATAAATCTCTTTGTTGAGGGTGGCCAAAAATTCAGTGTTGTTGTCGGTTTTGGGTAGACGCTCCAAAATCATTTCGGTGGCTTCGGAGCCGCCGCCAACGGCGGTAATCATACGGCGCAGGGTCCACACTTTGGCCAGGTCTTCGGGTGATAACAACAAATCTTCCCGCCGAGTGCTGGAGCGCTCGATATCAATGGCCGGGAAGAAGCGCCGTTCGGCCAATTTGCGGCTCAGATGCATTTCCATATTGCCGGTGCCCTTAAACTCTTCGTAAATCACATCGTCCATGCGGCTGCCGGTATCTACCAGGCAGGTGGCAATAATAGTCAGGCTGCCGCCTTCCTCAATATTACGGGCCGCGCCAAAGAAACGTTTGGGCGGGTACAGGGCCGCCGGGTCAATACCGCCGGACAGGGTGCGGCCGCTGGGCGGGACCACCAGGTTGTAAGCGCGGGCCAGGCGGGTGAGCGAGTCCATGAGAATAACCACATCGCGGCCCCCTTCGACCAGACGTTTGGCTTTGGCCAGGGCCATTTCGGCCACGCGGGTTTGATCAGATTCAGGGTCGTCAAAGGTAGCGGCCATCACTTCAGCATCTACGGAGCGGTCCATATCGGTCACTTCTTCGGGCCGCTCGCCAATCAGCACAACCATCATGTGGACATCCTGGTGATTGGCGCTGATACCGTTGGCAATCTGTTTGAGGATGGTGGTTTTACCGGCCTTAGGCGGCGATACAATCAAGCCGCGCTGTCCGCGTCCAATCGGGGCCAGAATATCCAACAATCGGGTTGACAGAATATCTTTCTGCGTCTCCAGTTTGAGCCGTTCGAGGGGGAAAATAGGAGTCAGGCGTTCAAAAACGGGCCGCTGCTTGGCCGTTTCGGGGTCTAATCCGTTAACAGCTTCAACCCGCAGCAGGCCATAGTATTTTTCGGTATCTTTGGGCGGGCGAACCTGCCCAATCACCATGTCGCCGGTACGCAGGCCAAAGCGCCGAATTTGGCTTTGGGAAACATAAATATCATCCGGGCCGGGCAGTAAATCCACCGAGCGCAGAAAACCAATGCCATCCTGGATAATTTCCAGAACTCCGCCCCCAAAAATAAAACCCTGGGCCTCGGCATTGGTTTTGAGAAGTTTTAAAATCAGGTCGTCTTTCTTTAGCTTGCTGTAACCGGAAATTTCGCGTTCTCTGGCTAAACCCCGCAGTTCTTCAAGGGTTTTGGCCTCTAGTTGGGCCATATTCATAATAAAAGCTCCTAAAATAATTGCTAAATTGTTGTTTGGAATCTATTTTGCTGAGCAAACAACTCTGGGTTGATAGATTGATATGGGTATCGAAGATTAAATTCGGTTGACAAGTCTGGAACAGGTAAATTCGCAGCGCCAAACTTATGACTGCCGAAATATGTACCAGGCGCAATGACGTTTCATCTTTGTTCTGAAACGCATCGCTCCTCTCTATATCTGATGAGGACAATAGCCAAGGAAAATAAAAAGTTTGTAGCTGCGCATGTTCTGGCTAATAGCAGCCAGCCCCTGGACAGCTATAAACAAGGGCTGCTCAATTGTTTTTTCCAGTGGAGGAAAGTATCAGTTATTTGAGCATCTACTAAAAACTTGCTTTAATCAATCGTCTTCGACTATCGAGTCATAGATGTGTAACAAAAGTTTACAGAAAAGATATTTATTGCGAAATAGTTTGGATTTTTATTTTAACGGGTTTATTATACGCTACGGTAGCCCACTTTAGTGGTGATTTAGGGGACGCGGCCAAAATTATACTATTGGTTCTTCGAGAAATTGGATTTTTAAGTTTTGCCTTGAGGGGATAGTATCTTATTTGCCCGAAACCGCGTGGAGAACAATCTTATACGCCAGATTTCGCCTGTAATTATAGCATTGTTTGCCAATGCCGTCAATTTGTTTGGGTAAAGATTTTGTAGGGGCAGGTGCAAGACCTGCCCCTACTTGGCTGATATTCAAACCGAGTTGGAAAACCCGATCAGGTTAATTAGAGGCTGTTGGCCATGAGTTGAGCCAAATCGGCGGTGCGATTGGAATAGCCCCACTCATTGTCGTACCAGGTGACTACTTTAAGCAGATTGCCACCCAAAACCTGGCAGAGAGAAGCGTCAATGGAACTGGAAGCGGGATTGCCCTTGTAGTCAATCGAGACCAGTGGCTCTTCCACATAATCCATCACATGGCTCATTGGCCCTTCAGCGGCTGCCTTCAGCGCGGCGCGCAGTTCTTCGGTGGTGGTATTTTTCTCTACCAGCGCGGTAAAATCTACCAGGGAGACGGTGCTGGTGGGAACGCGCAGCGCGTAGCCATCAAACTTGCCTTTGAGGTCGGGGATAGCCAGGGCGACCGCTTTGGCTGCGCCGGTGGTGGTGGGGATAATGCTCATCGCGGCGGCGCGAGCGCGGCGCAGGTCGCTGTGGGGCAGGTCCAGGATTTTCTGGTCGTTGGTATAGGCGTGAATGGTCGTCATCAAACCTTTTACGATGGTAAAGCTGTCGTGGACCACTTTGGCGGCGGGAGCCAGACAGTTGGTGGTGCAAGAAGCGTTAGAAACGATATGGTGCTTGGCCGGGTCGTACATGCTTTCGTTGACACCCAGGACGATGGTCAGGTCTTCGCCTTTGGCCGGGGCGCTGATGATAACTTTTTTGGCACCGGCTTTGATGTGAGCGCCGGCCTTTGAGGCGTCGGTGAAAAAGCCGGTGCTTTCAACCACAATATCCACACCCAGGTCACCCCAGGGCAGATTAGCCGGGTCCCGCTCGGCCAGCACCTTCAGGAGTTTGCCATCAACATTGATGCCGCCCTCGACTGCTTGAATTGTGCCGTTAAATTTGCCGTAGTTCGAGTCATATTTTAATAGGTGGGCCATCGTGGGGATATCCCCAATATCGTTGACAGCCACCACATCGAGGCTGTCGCCATACCGGTCGCGGATGGCTTTGAAGACCTGGCGGCCAATGCGGCCAAAACCGTTGATTCCAACTTTTGTTGCCATGATGAATTTTCCTCCAAATTCTTGAATAAAGGTTTTTCTAAGGTAGTAAGGTAGCAAGGTAGCAGGTTGAACCAGAACGAAACTCTCACACCCTGGGACTCTGTTACCCTGCTACCTGCTACCCTGCGTTACTAATTTTTTTATACCAACTCATTAGTTCGTCGGCCAACTTGAGCGGGTCGTGACGCCACGGATATTGCTGGTCAACCACATCGGCGGGGATGACTGTATAACTATTATCACGGGCAGGCGTGGCAAAAACGGCGCGTAAATGGTTCATCGAGTCGGGGATGGGGTGATTTAGGTTGCTATTGGCCAGAACAAAATTGAAACCGGCGTTGGCATGGGCTTCAATTGCCTGTACATGATCTTCCAGCGAATAATCATCGGTTTCGCCGGGCTGGGTAGCCACATTACAGATATAAATTTTGGGCGCGCTGCTGGCTCGAATTGCGGCAGCCACTTCACCCACCAGTAAATTAGGAATAACACTGGTATACAGACTGCCCGGCCCGGCCACAATTAAATCGGCGCTCAACAGCGCTTGCAACACGGGTGGAAAGGGGCGGGGCGCATCAGGCTCCAGGTAAACCCGCTCGATGGGCAGTTTGGCCGCTGGAATAGCGCTCTCGCCCTCAACTTTGCGGGTTTGCGCGCCTTCATTCACTTCAGCCATCAGGGTCACATTTTCCAGGGTGCTGGGCAAAATGGTCCCCCGAATATTAAGCACCCGGCCGCTTTCGTAAAGGGCTTTTTCAAAAGCGCCGGTTACCTCGGCCATCGCGGTGATAAACAGGTTGCCAAAGCTGTGCCCTTCTAACCCTTGCCCGCTGCGAAAGCGATACTGAAAAAGCTGGGTGGTCAAGGCTTCGTCGTCGGCCAGGGCGGCGATGCAGTTGCGAAAATCGCCCGGAGGCAGCACCCCCAACTCTCGCCGCAGCTTGCCGGAAGAGCCGCCATCATCGGCTACGGTAACGATGGCGACAATGTTATCGGTGTGGCGTTTTAGCCCGCGCAGTAAAACGCTCAGCCCGGTACCGCCACCCAGGACCACGACTTTGGGACCCTGTCGCTGCCGCTGCCGAAAATAAACCTGTTCGGCTATATAAGCAGCGGTAACATTGTGGGGTAAGAGTGCGCTTAAAAACGTCTTATTGAGTTGGTAAATGCTGAAAGCGACCAATCCCAGGCCGGTGAGGCTGAAAAAATGGCTGGTAGCCAGCGCGGCCAATCTTGCAAGAGTAGAAAATGTAGAAAGGGAGGATAGGCGCTTGCAGCGTACAAATCCCACAAAACAAGGGCAATACCCAGGGCTAAAATAACAACCCCCAGGAGGAGCGGCGCCAACCAGCGTTTAAGACCCAGGCCGGGGTGAAGCCAGCGCAGGGTAGATTTTAGGCTGGCGAGCATCGGATTTATACCTATATCACAATTCTGATGTGCCCCATTATAGACGATGACCTTCTTAGAGTCAAAGGCAGCCCGCAACCAGTTTTCAGTATAACTGATATATATTCAGAGTGTTAGTGATGAATGTCACTAATTGACGCGGATATTTGACACCTTATAAACGTTCGTACCCCACAATTTTGCGGACTTTTTATGAGTTGGCGGCAGCGCTATTGCCATTTTTTGACCAGCGAGAGCGATACATGTCCACATATTGCCCGGCTGAGGTATCCCAACTGGCGTTGATAGCCATAGCCTGACGGACCATTTCCAGATGGTGTGAGTAGTTATGGCGCACGGTATCAATGGCGAATTTGATTTGCCAGAACAGGGCGTTGACTTCGCCCCACCAGTCGCTAATATCCAGCCATTCATAAAGATAGGCGCAGTGGCGTACCTTGGCCAGCCCGCCGGTCAACCGGCCGATCACCACCGTACCCAACAGCGACGCTTCGTAATCTACCAGGCCGCACGGCTCAAAGCGAGAGGGAATCAGGGTAAAATCGCTGCCGGCCAGCATCAGCTTGGAAAGGGCGATGTTGAAGGTATTGTTGAAATAGACCTGACCGGGGTAGCGCTGGGCCAGGTCAAAAAAACGGCCTTCGTAGGTTTTGCTGTAGCCATCCCAAGTGAGGGGGGAGGCCAGGATGGTAAATTTAACCTGGTTATCGTAATCCAGAACGCGCTCAATCACATCGGCTACCAGGCCCAGGTTCTTTTGCTCCACCAGCCGCCCAATCACGGAGATGATGATGGGATAGCCATAAGGCTCATGCCCAAAGGTTTCCAGATAGAGCAGGCGGCGCAGCTCTTGTTTTACGTCCAGATGCCCGGCGTCAAAAGAGTGATCGCGGGCCAGCATTTCGGCCTGGACGGTGGGATTGGCAAAAAGGGGCGCGTGCGGACCGCGTTTTTCCTGCAACGCGCGCAGGGTATCCGCTTTGAGTTCCGGCAGATTTTCCGGGCGATTGCGGTCACTCATGCCGTTGGTAATCCCGGCGATGGGCAGCTTTTCAAACAGGTCAAGGTGGTTGTTGGGGTGAAACACCCGGCCCACCGGTCCGCCTTTTTGGGCTTCCGCCCTGGCAATAATCGAGGCGTGCGTCTCGCGCAGTTCGGCGGCGTAACCCCACGTGCCCTCTAAGTCGCCGCTGACGGTGGTGATTTTGCCGCCGGTTTCATACACTTTGAGCATGCAGGCTTTCATCAAATTCAGGTTGTTAAAATAATCAAAATATTTGTGAAACAGCTTTTCGCCGGGCAGGTTGAGCCGGTCAATGGAGCTGTAACCGCCATCAACCAGAGCGGTAATGCCCTGGTGGGTGGCATTGTGAATGGTAAAATGGGCTGATCCTTTCTGGAAATAATCGTCGTCCAGGTAGAAAGGCACCAGGCCGACGTGATAATCATGCAGGTGAACCGTATCAAAATTTCCCTGCCGGATATAACCGGCCATAGCCTGACCGGCCGCCGCGTAAAGTTGAACCGCCATCTGCGGGTCGTCCGGGTAAATGGCGTTGGCGCTGGTCCAGCCCAACTGCCCGGCATCCCAGAAATAGACCGCTTTCTGGCCGTCGGGGAAGGTGTGGGTATAAACTTCAAACTCAAAGGTGTTGCCGGCAATCGTGACCGGCACCCGCAGGTCCAATTGGGTCAGGCGGCTTTTATCATAATGGGCATAACAGGGCGAGAGGAGTTCGACTTCCAGCTCAATGCCCTGACGGGCGGCGGCTTTGACCAATTCAGCCGGTAGTTCCTCGACAATCACGGCCAATCCGCCGAGTTTGGTTCCCAGGCCGGTGTAAACCCGGCCAATTTCCCAGGCTGCCATAGCCACACGTAGTTTTTGACGAGCCTCAGGCATAGCGTACTCCAATTTTACATTCCAAAATAATCAAAATCGTGTTCCCGGCGCAGCCAGCGTTTGAGCTGGAAAACATAGGCCGGTTCGTCTTGCGGGTCCAGCCGGATGAATACGTGTTCCCCTTTGCACAGCATGCGTTCATCGGTGATTAAGTTGTGCAGTTGATAGGTTTCTTCCCAGCCGATGCCAAATTCCTGGATGGGGATGTAAATAGCCGATTCGTGAGCGCTGTAGGGGTCAAGATTGACCGCCACCAGGATAATATTTTGCTTATCTGCCGTAGCTTTGCCGTAGAAGAGAATGTTGTCGTTGTCGGAGCGGTAGAAGCGGAGGTTTTTGTATTGGTGCAAGGCCGGGTTGTCGCGCCGAATCTGGTTGACTTTGGTAATCAAATATTTGATGTTGCCGGGGCGGTCCCAATCCCAGACTTTGAAATCATACTTTTCAGAGTTGAGGTATTCTTCCTTGCCGGGCACGGCCGCATTTTCACACAATTCATAGCCGTTGTAAATGCCGTAAACCGAAGAAAGCGTGGCCGCCAAAACAAAACGCATCTTGAAGGCCGGCCGGCCTCCTTCTTGCAGAATCTGGGGCAGGATGTCGGGTGTATTGGCAAAGAGATTGGCCCGGAAATACTCTTTCATGTCCGATTGAGTCAGTTCGGTAAAGTACTCAATGATCTCCTGTTTGAAGTTGCGCCAGGTGAAGTAGGTGTAGGATTGGGTATAGCCGATTTTGGCCAGCATTTTCATCATCGGCGGGCGGGTGAAGGCCTCGGCCAAAAAGATGACATCAGGGTATTGCTGCTGCAATTCGCTGATGACCCAGGCCCAAAAAGGGACCGGCTTGGTGTGAGGATTGTCCACCCGGAAGATGCGCACGCCACGCTCGATCCAGAAGAGCAGCACCGTCTTCATCTCTTCCCACAAATCTTTCCAGTGGTCGTCGGGGGCGTGAAAGTTGAGCGGATAGATGTCTTCATACTTTTTGGGCGGATTTTCGGCATATTTGATGGTGCCGTCGGGGCGCTTGAAGAACCACTCCGGATGCGCTTTCACATAAGGATGATCGGGCGAGGAGTTGATGGCAAAATCCAGGGCGACTTCCATGCCCATATCGCGGCAGGCCCGCTCAAAATCGGCAAAATCATCCAGCGTACCCAGCCCCGGCTCGACGGCCATGTGTCCGCCCTCGTCGCTGCCGATGGCATAGGGCGAGCCGGGGTCGCCGGGACCGGCGGTCAGGCTGTTGTTGGGACCTTTGCGCTTGGTAACGCCAATCGGGTGGATGGGCGGCAGATAAACCACATCAAAGCCCATCGCTTTGATTTCGGGCAGCCTGGCCTTACAGTCGGCAAAGGTTGCGCTTTGACCGGGAATAGTGCCCTGCGAACGGGCAAACATTTCATACCAGGCGGCGTATCTGGCCCGCACCCGATCCACCGTCACTTCCAGGTAGGGTTCATACACCCCGGCGTCACTGCGGTCGGACTTTTCTTTCATGAAGCGGATCAACTGCCCTTCGGAGAAAATTCGCATTTTTTCGCCGGCGTTTTCCGCCGCGTTGAGGTTGCCCAGCATATATTCCAAAATTTCGGGCTGCCCCAAACGCTGCGAGGCGGCGATGAGTAAATTTTGACCTTCCAGCAGTTCGCTGCTGATGTCCTGACCGGCCTCAAATTTTTTGGCCGTATCGCGCAGCCAGGATTGATACACATCCGTGTAGGCTTCAATGGTATAGAGGTAGCGGACATTCCTTTCCAAAATAAAGCCGCCCTGCCATAAGTCAAGGCCGGGGTTCAGGGATTCCATTTCCACTTCACGCCACTCATCCCGACCATATTTCTCCCGGTATTTGAGCAGTACAATAATAACGTCATGCCCATCCCTAAAACAGTGGCCGTGACGGTGAGCGTATCACCGACTTCTCTTTTGATGGGGAATTTGCCGCCGTCTACGGCCGGCTGAATATTTTCAATGACAAAAGGGCTTGGTTTGTGGCTTAGCATAGTCAGACCTCAAATAGTAAGAAATTAGAAACAAGAAATTAGAAATTAGAGGTTTCGGGGGTCTTATTTCTAAATTCTTGATTTTTATAGGGCTTACGCAGTTGATTGCTCGCAGGGGGTCTGCCCACAGGGAGTCTTCGGCTCTGACCCCCGACTGACGCGGGGCGCAGACCCGCTTTGAGCTTGAACAGTGAAAACTTGCTCAGACGAGACTCTTGTACAACTCCAAAGTTTCCTGGGCAATGGCTTTCCAGCTAAAAACGTCCTCGGCCCGTTTGCGGCTGGCTGCACCCATGGCCGTCCGCAGCGAGTCATTGGCGACGATTTTATTGATGCTTTCGGCCAGGTCGCGGGCGAATTGGTCGGGGTTGACCGCTTCAAAGGGGCTTTCCTGCTGTTGTTCCAGTTCGACCAGATAGCCGGTTTCGCCCGGAATGATGATTTCCTTGATGCCGCCGACGGCGCTGCCGACCACCGGCGTGCCGCAAGCCATCGCTTCCAGGTTGATGATGCCAAACGGTTCATAAATGGAAGGGCAGCAGAACACGGCAGCGTGGGAATAGAGTTCGATTTTGGGTTTTTTGTCCACCCACTCCCGAATCCAGATCACATTTTCTCGCCTGGCCTGGACCTGTTTGACCTTGTCTTCCATTTCCCGCCCTATTTCGGGCGTGTCGGGCTGCCCGGCGCACAGCACCACCTGCACGTTGTCATCCAGATATTGAATGGCGTTGACCAGATGAATGATACCCTTTTGCCGGGTCACCCGGCCAAAAAGAGGACATAAGGCAGGTCCGGGTTGATGCCGTACTGTTGCAGGCTGTCGGCGCTGCTGACGGGCTGGAATTCATCGGTATCAATGCCGTTGTAAATGACCTTGATTTTGTCCTCGGTCACGTCAAACAGTTCCAGCACGTCTTCTTTCATCCCCTGCGAGACGGCAATAATGGCGTCGGCCATCTCCATGGCCGTTTTTTCAATCCAGGTGGACATATCATAGCCCCGGCCCAACTGCTCCCGTTTCCAGGGGCGGTGCGGTTCGAGTGAGTGGGTGGTGACGACCAGCGGAATGCCGTACCCCAGTTTAGCCAGGATGCCGCCGTAATGGGTGTACCATGTATGACAGTGGACCACCTGGGCATCAATCGGATCGGCATTGAAGGCGATACAGTTGCTGAAGGCCGACAAAGGCGATTTGAGCTTGGGGTCGCTCTGCTCAAAGCTCTTTTTATCAAATTGATAGCCTTTGACGGTCAGGGTTTCTGCCTGGGCCGACTGGTCGCCAAAACAGCGCACATCCACCTCGATGAGCTTGGCTAACTCACGAGTCAAATACTCCACATGAATCCCGGCCCCACCGTAAATGTGCGGGGGGTATTCATTGGTGAGAAATAGGGCTTTCATCAGCGCCTCCTATTTGCCGACCCGGGGAAATTAATAAGGTTTAGTTTTGAAGGGTCAATACCCTGGGATTGGTTGGCGGGCTGTGACTCGGGTGTTTGAGAACGAGGCAGGGGGTCCGGCTAAGTCAAAGCCTGCGCACATCAGTGATGAGCAATTGATAATGTTGGTAATTCAAACGGAAGGCGATTGTACCACAGGTTACAAACCCCGGCAAGTAAAGCGGCTGGTGTGACAAAACTCCTGTTAATAGACCGGGGGCCGTCGCCAGACATTTTCGTTGGGAAAATTCTCTCTTAAGCTGGCCCGGTTCGACAGCGGAAATACAAAATCTCGGTATCGAGGCGGGCGGCCAGGGCGAGACTGTGGGGCGTTTCGTGGCGTTCCGCACTTCTCGCTAACCAACCTGATTGTATGTTTGCTGCCGGAAGCGTCCAGCCTACCCCTGTCAGCAGACGCTGCTCAGCCTCGCCTGGAAAATTGAGACAGTCAACTGTCGCTCGATACCCGGCGTGAAGCCGACCCGTTGTCGCGCAGTACCAGACCAGCGTGGCAACATTGAACGTTGAACGTTGAATGTTGAACGTTAAATGTTCATCTCTGGGCGCGGCAAATATCAGGCATGGTTCACCGGCTGCTTGCAGCGCCCACACACCGGCTTGGGGGTGGCGAACGGCCTGATGCAGGTCGGTCAAAAAGTCGGTGAGCGTGGTCTCCTCCGGCCAGGTTTGGTCGAGGCGGGTGGCGCGGAGCAGGGCCAGTTCGGCGGCGGGCAGGAGATAGCCGGGGGCAATAACATCGCCCTGCCAAAAACTGCCCCATAGCGCCTCGTCTGCCTCCAGCAAATCCCCGGCAAACGGAGCGACGCCGGCCTGCTCAATCAACTGCGCCAGTTGGTCCGGGCTGGCTTTTTTGATTGAAGCATCAACTGGTTGAGCGTTTCATAAATAGACATAAGCCGTCTTGCGTCTTACGTGTTGTGTCTTGCGTTAATTGACGGAACACGTAACACGCAACACGTCTCACTTATCCTACCACATCTCTGGCAGCTCGTAAAAGCCGCGTCTACATAAACGTTTGACTCTTTCCTCTTTTCCTCGTAAAATATTGTCTACTTTACTGCAAAAATCATTAATCTTAAAACGTTAAGTTAGGATCAGAGCTGATTTTTAGATTTAGAGAAGAAGAGAAGTTAATGCGCTATCAGAATCGTTTGATACCCCTCGTTATTATTTGTCTGATAAGTTTTAGCCTCGCTTGTGGGTTAGGTATCCCCATCCCCGGTTTTGGCCGCCAGGAGAGTACCCCAACAGTTGATTTGGACGCCGATGCTGGCTCTACCAGCCCGAACGAAGAAAGTGGATCTGCCACCATCGGCGAAAGCCCAGCCACCCCGGCCCCGCTTTTGACAGAAGCCGCCGAGGACGCGCCCGCTTCAGCCCCAACGGAGGAAGCAGCCGATACGGGGGAGTTGGCCTCGAATCAGGCTCTTATCTTGCCCGGCGCAGAACCCACCACGCTTGACCCCCATCTGAGTGGAGACTCGATCTCCTCGGAATATATGGTCGAGATTTTTAGCGGGTTGACCACCTATGATCGCGACTTGAATCTGATCCCCGATTTGGCCGAAAGTTACGATATTTCGGCTGACGGGCTGGTTTACACTTTTAAGCTCAGAGATAACGCCGCCTTCCACGACGGCAAACTGATCCGGGCTGAGGATTTCAAGTGGTCGTTTGAGCGTGCCTGCGACCCGGCCACCGGCTCTACTACCGCCGATACTTACATGGGCGATATTGTCGGCTGCCGGGATAAGTTACAGGGGCAAGCCCAGGAAGTCAAGGGCGTCGAAGTGGTGGATGATTTGACCCTCAAGCTAACCATTGACGAGCCGAAAGGCTTTTTCCTGGCCAAAATGAGTTATCCCACCGCTTACGTGCTTGACCGCGAGAACGTCGAAAACGGCGGCCCCAAATGGTTTGAGCAACCCAACGGCAGCGGCCCTTTCAAACTGGCCGAGTATGATCTGGAACAAGGCGGGATTGTTTTAGCGCGGAATGAAAATTTCTACGGCAGCCCCAAACCCACCCTGGAACAGGTGATTTTTTTTGATCAGCGCCCCCATCAACCCGATGACCGGATACGAGGAAGGCTTGAGTTCGCTGGGCGCGTCGGAAGGCGTCACCTATGATGCGGTCCCCATTGGGATCAATGATTTGAGCCGGGCGACCGACCCCAACAATCCTCTGAGCAAAGAATTTGAGTCGGCGGCGGCGCTGAGTGTCAATTATGTGGGCTTTAATGTTGAAAAACCGCCGTTTGATGACCCTAACGTTCGTCAGGCGCTCAATCTGGCTCTGGATAAACAGCGTATGGTCAAGCTGGTTTTTCAGGATACGGTGCCGGTAGCCAACGGGATTGTCCCTCCTGGCATGCCTGGCTATGAAAACCCCGATTTGAGCGACTATGAATTTGACCCGGAACGTGCCCTGGAATTGATTGCCGAGTCATCTTATGGCGATGTCACGGAACTGCCGGAAATTGTTTTGAATGTGCCAGGTGAGGGGAGTGCAGTCGGACCTATCGTCGAGACGATGGTTGAATCCTACAAAACCAATCTGGGCCTGGAAATCTCGGTAGAGCAAACGCCCTGGCCTGAATTTCTGGCTGATTTGAGCCAACCCAATATGCCCTACCAGATGTTTTCGCTGGGCTGGGTAGCCGATTATCCTGATCCTCAAAACTTCCTGGAAGTTCTCTTCCACTCGACCAGCAGCCAAAATCACGGCGGCTACAGCAACCCGGAGGTAGATGGCCTGCTTGATAAAGCCAGGGGTACACAGGATATTGAAGAACGCTCGGCCCTGTATCAGCAAGCTGAACAAATCATTCTGGAAGATGCTGCCTGGATTCCGCTTTACTTTTCGGTGGAGAACTGGCTGGTCAAACCTTACGTGCGAGATTTCTGGATTCCGCCCCTCAAAGCGCCGAGATTCCAATACGTCTCTATTGCTGAGCATTAAAGCAAAGTAGCAAGCGGCAAGGTAGCAATTTGTAAATAACAGGAGCTACGTAGTCATGTCATTTCGAGCGACGCGAAGCGTCCCTCAAAACTACGTTTGCAAGACGAGGTGTGAGGGATTTCTCCCTCCGGTCGAAATGACATGCCAAGCTGACCGAGTAACCCCTGTAAATAAGAAAATAGAAATTGCAGGTTGCTTTTTATTTCTAAATTCTTATTTCTAAATTCTTAATTCTTATTTGAGAGGATAACAGCGCATGCCCACCCTGTTGGAGGTAAAAAGACCTGGAAACCCAATTTTTCACCCAGGATGGCGTGGTTCACGCCGTGAATGGGATCAGTTACAGCTTGAACGAAGGGGAGACCTTGGGTATTGTCGGCGAGAGCGGTTCCGGCAAAAGTGTGGGCGTTATGTCGCTGATCCGGCTCATTCCCTCGCCCCCCGGCAAAATTGTGGCCGGCCAGGTTATTTTCGACGGGCAGGATTTACTGAAACTGAACGACGATGAAATCCGGGCCATTCGCGGCAACAAAATTGCCATGATCTTTCAAGATCCCATGACTTCGCTCAACCCCGTGTTGACTATTAGCCGCCAGATTGGCGAGGCGTTGGAACTTCACCTGGGGATGGATAAAAAGCAGGCCCGCGAGCGCACGATTGAATTACTGGAACTGGTCGGTATTCCTTCGGCCAAAGACCGCCTGAATAACTACCCGCACCAATTCTCCGGGGGTATGCGCCAACGGGTCATGATCGCGATGGGTCTTTCCTGCAACCCTCAGCTCCTCATCGCCGATGAGCCGACCACCGCGCTCGACGTGACCATCCAGGCCCAAATTATTGATTTGGTCAAACGCCTGCGCGATGAAATTGGCATGGCCATTATCTGGATTACCCACGATTTGGGCGTCGTCGCCGGGCTGGCCAACCGGGTGATTGTGATGTACGCCGGCTGCATTGTCGAAGAAGCGCCGGTCAGAGAGTTGTACCAAAATCCGCGCCACCCCTACACCCTGGGGCTGCTTGGCTCGCTGCCGCGCCTGGATGCCGACCGGCCTGAAAAGCTGAACTCCATCGAAGGGTTGCCGCCTGATTTAATCAATTACCCCAAAGGCTGTCCTTTTCACGCCCGCTGTAACTATCGGATTGACATTTGCGCCCACGAAGCGCCGCCGCTCAAAACGGTGGGGGTTGGACACAAAGCGGCCTGTCACGTGGATATTAGCGTGGCTCAACCGACCACCGAACACCCATACCAGGAAGCGTAATAGAGAGATTGGAGATTAGAGATGATTAAATCTCCAATCTCTAGTTTTATTTTAATTCCACCAGGGGAAGATGAGAGATGACAACAACGAACGGCAAACAGAAAAATGATGTCCTCCTGCGGGTGAAAAACCTGAAAATGTATTTCCCCATTACCCAGGGCATCATCTTTCAGCGTCACATTGGCGATATTAAAGCCGTAGATGGCTTAAATTTTGAGGTAAAACGGGGCGAAACGTTGGGCCTGGTGGGTGAAAGTGGCTGCGGCAAAAGCACCACCGGTCGGGCCATTCTCCAGCTTTACCGGCCTACCGACGGCTCTGTCCAGTTTGAAAATACCGAGTTGACTTCCCTTAAAGGCGAGGCCATGCGCAAAATGCGCCGTAATATGCAGATGATCTTTCAGGACCCCTACGCTTCGCTCAACCCCCGGATGACGGTTGGTAATATTGTCGGTGAACCTCTGGAAGTGCATAATATCTCCCGCAGCGGTAAAGAACGCCGCGAGCGGGTCAAAGAACTGCTGGAAGTGGTGGGCTTGAACCCTTACTTTATCAACCGCTATCCCCACGAATTTTCCGGCGGACAGCGCCAGCGTATCGGGATTGCCCGCGCCCTGGCCGTCCAGCCCGATTTTATTGTGTGCGATGAACCCATCTCCGCGCTTGACGTGTCTATTCAGGCCCAGGTAATCAACCTGCTGGAAAAACTGCAAGAAGAGTTTAACCTCACCTATCTGTTTATTGCTCACGATCTGGCCGTGGTGCGCCACATCAGCAACCGCGTGGCGGTGATGTATCTGGGCAAGATCATGGAACTGACCGACCGGGACACCCTCTATCGCAACCCCCTCCATCCCTACACCCAGGCCCTGCTCTCAGCCGTACCCATCCCCGATCCGGTGGCCGAAGCTGAGCGCGAAAAACGGCGCGTCATTCTGCAAGGTGATGTGCCCAGCCCGGCCAATCCCCCCAAAGGTTGTAACTTCTGTACCCGCTGTCCGGCCCGCGAGCGGGTGATGAAAGAACAGGGCATTGATTGTGCGCTGGTTGAACCTGAATATAAAGAGGCTCAATCAGACCATTGGGTGGCCTGTCATTTGTATAATTGATTGGCGCCAACATGGGTTGACCTTAATTGATTATAAGTGCTTGATTATTTGCTTAACGTGTCATGTGTCCTGCTAAATAGTGATATTTATCACTAAACTGGGTGGTCTTTGTGGTTTATACTCAATAAACCTGGAAGGGAGGTGACGTTATAAAACGTAAAGCGTAAAACGTAAACCTCAACCCCATTCTATTTGATCGTTACGAATTACGACTTACGAATTCCACTCCAACTTAAACTTAATATCTTTGACGGTGAATAAATTTAGCGCATCAGGAGGAGAAAACACATGTTTTCTAAAAAAGCTGTATTGTTATTGGTAATTATAGCCTTGTTGAGTATGATCGCCGCCGGCTGCGGCGCTGCCCAACCCCAAACTATCACTGTAGTTGAGACCGTGGTGGTGGAAAAAGAGGTTCAGGGCGAAACTGTGACCGTTGTGGAAACAGTTGAAGTAGTGAAAGAAGTTGAAAAAGTTGTTACCCAGGAAGTTGAAGTTGTTAAAGAAGTGGCCGTTGACCCGGATGCTCTGCCAGTCGAAGAAACACTGTTTTACGGCGGCGCGAATGCCGGTGTTGGCGATGTGCCTACGCTGGACCCGGCCCTGTTAGAAGATAGTGTCTCCATTCAGTGGGGGCAGGAACTCTTTATTGGCTTAACTCGCCTTAACGAAATAACCAATGCAACCGAACCTGGTATTGCCACTGAATGGGACATCTCCGCTGATGGCCTGGTTTATACCTTCAAACTGCGCGATGATGTGCCCTGGGTCAAGTATAACAACGCCACCGGCGAAGTTGAGCAGGTGATGGACGATGAAGGCAATCCCCGCATTGTCAATGCCAACGATTTTATCTATGGTATCAAGCGCACCCTCGACCCGGCCACTGCCTCCGATTATGCCTATGTCAACTGGCTGATCGTGAATGCTCAGGAAGTGAACGGCGGGGCGGAAGACGCTGAAGAAAATCCGCTTTACAGTAAGCTGGATGAAGTTGGCGTAAAAGCCCTGGATGATTTTACCGTTGAAATTACGCTGAAAGAGCCGGCTGCCTTCTATCCAGCCATTGCCAGCATGTGGATCAACGCCGCCCAGCCCCAATGGTTGATCGAAGAAAAAGGCGACCGCTGGATTGAGTCCGGGGTTATTCAATCTTATGGTCCCTATGCTTTGAAAGATTGGACCCATGATGTTTCAATAACCATGATTGCCAATCCTTTCTGGCCAGGCAGCGATTCCATTCCCAAGCCCACGATCAAGTACGTTCATTCTGACTTTTTGGATCAATCGGCCCAGTTTGCCAATTATGAAGCCGGCTTGATTGATGTGTCGGATGTGCCTCTGCCCGAAGTGGACCGGATTAAGGCTGATCCGACCCTCTCCGCCGAGTTTACCACACCGCCCATTCAATGCACCTACTACTATGGTTTTAATGTCACCAAGCCGCCCTTTGACGATGTGAATGTGCGCAAGGCTTTCTCCTATGCCGTTGACCGCACCCTGCTGGTTGAAAATGTGACCAAAGGCGGCCAGGAACCGGCCCGCTGGTTCTCTCGCCCCGGTTTGGTGGCCGCGCTCGATGCCGGCACCGATTTTGGCCCGCCGGTAGCGGCCGATCTGGAACAGGCCGAGCAATTTTTGGCCGAGTCTTCCTTTGGCAGTGTGGACAAATTACCTGAAGTCAACCTGGTAATGAATCAGGTTGAGAGCCACGTAAAAATCGGTGAAGCTGTCCAGCAAATGTGGAAGGAAAACCTGGGGGTAGATGTCAACCTGGTAACCCAGGAATGGAAGGTTTACCTGGAGACCCTGGACGAAGACCCGCCCCAAATCTGGCGCTTGGGCTGGTGCTCCGACTATCCCGATGCCAGCAACTTCCTCAAAGACGTATTCCGCTCTGACTCTGGCAACAACCACACCAAATGGGTCAATGAAGAGTACGACAAGCTGGTAGATGAGGCTGCTCGTGAAACAGACCTGGCCAAACGTAAAGAATTATATGCCCAGGCTGAAAAGATTTTGATCGAAGACGAGGCGGTTATCGTTCCGCTCTACTGGTATACCCGCATGGAATTGACTAAACCCTATATCACTCGCTCCAATGGCGCGGGTGGTCAGGAATCTTTTGAGAAGTGGTCAATGGAAAAGCCTGCTGCTGAATAAGTAACTAAAAAAGACCCTAAAGGCTAAAACCTTTAGGGTACTTTGACTTCTTTATCTCTTCCCAAACCCGGTTTGGGAACGAGATAAACTTCAAGCCCCAGGAGGCATTATGGGCCGCTATTTTGCCCGTCGTTTATTGTGGTTACTGGTTGTAGTTTTCTTTGTTTCGCTCATTACTTTTAGTATTGCCCGTGCTGTGCCTGGTGGCCCTTTCTCCAGTGAAAAGAAATTACCTGCGGCAGTTATTGCCCAGCAGGAAAAATTTTACAAACTTAACCTCCCTCTGTGGCAGCAGTACCTTAATTATATGGGCGCTATCCTTGTGCCCAAAGTCACTGCCGGTCCCCTCAGTGGCTCACTTCAGGATGATCATCTGATTAATATCCCACTCGGTCAAAATTACACCTTTCAATGGATGAATTTTGGCCCTTCTTACAAAGATAAAGCCAGAACGGTCAATGATATTTTTCGGGAAAACCTGCCGGTTTCTTTTGAGTTAGGTTTTTATGCCTTTATCGTCGCTACGCTTATTGGCCTTCCTCTGGGGGTACTGGCGGCGCTCAAGCAAAATACGTTGTGGGATTACCTGGCCATGTCTATGGCTATCTTTGGGGTATCGGTCCCTTCGATAGCCTTAGGCCCTATTTTTATCTGGTTGTTTGCCGTAGAATTGAGATGGTTTTTGCCCAGCGGCTGGGGCAGTTGGTCGCAAGATGTGCTGCCTACCATCGTCCTGGGCGTAGGCAGTTCGGCGGTGATTGCCCGACTCACCCGGGCCAGCTTGCTTCAAGTGGTTCGTGAAGATTATATTCGCACAGCCCGGGCGAAAGGGTTACGAGAAGGGGTGATTATTATCCGCCATGCGCTCCGTAACTCGTTGATCCCCGTTGTTACAGTTATGGGACCAATTTTTGCCTTTTTGGTGACCGGCACCCTGGTTACTGAAACCATTTTTGGTGTACCGGGGATGGGTAAATATTTTGTTATCAGCATTACCAATCGTGATTATCCGGTAATTATGGGAACCATTCTGTTTTTTGCTATCATTATTGTTCTGGCCAATTTGATTGTGGATTTAACGTATGCCTGGCTGGACCCGCGAATTCGCTATAATTAGATGAATGGTGGGCGGGGAAAAACTCTGTCTGCCGTTTAGCGTTTACCCTTGTAGAGGTGTCACATGGCTGTTCAACAACAAGCTGCATCCAGACCCGCCGGAGTGCCAAGCGCCGCGTTACCAATCCGCCGGCGTGAAGCCAGTTTATGGGCCGACGCCTGGCGGCGTTTGCTCAAAAACAAGGCGGCAGTTATGGGGGGAATCATCATCATCGTCATCATTTTGTAGCCATTTTTGCTGACACCTGGGTTTTTACGCTCTTTACAGGCAGCGAAGCCCAACCCCTGCTGGCCCCACAGAGTTATGAAAAGCAAAGCCTGGTGGACAATAATGTGGTTCCGTATTGGCTGACCGTTGTGTTCCCCAGCATGAAGCCGGTAGGCGAAATCGGAGGGTACGCCAAAATCAGTAATAAATTTATTTTGGGGGCGGATTATAATGGGCGTGACCTGCTCAGCCGGATTATCTATGGCACCCGCGTCTCACTGGCGGTAGCTTTTGTCGGTTCGTTTATTAGTTTACTGATTGGTGTGGTTTATGGCACCATCTCCGGTTACTTTGGGGGCCGGGTTGATAACCTGATGATGCGCTTTGTGGATGTAATGTATGGCTTTCCCGATATTTTGTTTGTGATTTTACTGTTGGCCTTCTTTCGCTCCACTACCGCAGCCGCAGAAGAAGGGACGATACGCGGCTTTTTTACCGCGCTCGACAATACGATGGGGGGCATGTTTTTTATCTTTATCGGGATTGGTGTGACCGCCTGGATGTCTATGGCCCGTCTGACCCGTGGGCAAATCCTCTCCCTCCGAGAAAAAGAGTTTATTGAAGCAGCTCGCTCGATTGGTACCTTTGACATCAGCATTATGACCCGGCATATTCTGCCCAATATTCTTGGCCCGATTGTGGTCAATCAAACGCTGGATATTCCTCGCTACATCGCCACCGAAGCCTTCCTCAGTTTCATTGGTTTGGGGGTGCTGCGACCTACCCCCAGTTGGGGTGCGATGATTGTGGACGGCGCTGAGGCCATTCGGACTTATCCCCATCAGGCCATTCTCCCGGCCCTGGCTCTAGCCATCATTATGTTTGCCTTTAACTTTTTGGGTGATGGTCTGCGTGACGCCCTCGATCCACGCCTTAAGGGATCGGATTGAAAATAAGAAAAAAGAAATGAGAAGTTTAAAGCTGATTTTCTCTTTTCTTACTTCTGGACCTCTCGTGTCACAGATAGTCTCTATGCTACGAAATTATTGTTTACTGATAGCCTTCACCCTCGCCATGCTCCTTGTCTTTACCGGCAGTGCCCTGGCCGCAGGCAACCGCCTTTCAACCTTCCAACCTTCCAACCTTCCAACCCCTCCAAACCTTCCAACCCTCCAACCCT
>JAAUSP010000771.1 GCA_012032575.1 Anaerolineales bacterium
ACCCTTGTTCCATCCCCTGACAATAATTAAATTTCTCAATCGCCCCAGGCCGCTCCATCCTCGCTGAGTGGGGCGCAATCACGTTGGCTGCGGCTTTGGCTCCGGCGGTGGCACTGCCCATGGCGACGCCCAAACCGGCCCAGGCCAGCATTTCAATATCATTTTCATGATCGCCAATGGACATAACTTCGGATTGAGGGATATTGTAATAAGCGGCTAAGGCAGCCAAAGCGTGGCCTTTGGAAACCAGGGGCGAGGTGATTTCGATCAGCGTGGCATGCGAGAGAAAGACATTGAGACTGCCGTTCAAGGTGCTTTTTAACTCACTCGTCAAAGCTGCGGCTTCGTCCGCCGGATGGACAATTAGCCCTTTGATCGGCGGTGTGGTGACGACCTGCTTCAGATCGCTGACCTCTTGCACAGTCGCACCGACGGCCTCCATCGTTTTGCGGCTGAGGAGCGAAGGCGCTTCGACATAGGTTCCCGTTTCGCCCTGGCAGAATTGTAAAACCAGCCGGCGCGCCCGGGCCAGATCAATCAGTTGGTGGGCCAACGGCAGCGGCAGACCTTCGCGGCTAATAGTTTCGCCGGTGTATCCGTTGTAAATCAAGGCTCCCTGATAGCAGATGGTGGGTGTCGTCAACCCCAACATCTCGACAAATTTGCGGGTAATATCGTACTCCCGCCCCGTAGCAATACTAACATGAACTCCCTGAGCCACGGCGGCCTTGATAGCGGCCTGGGTGCGGGGAGAGATGGTATGCAAATCGGCCAGAATTGTGCCGTCCAGATCAAGGGCTAAAAGTTTGATAGGCATAAAAATATCGGTCCTGATATGAGTAAATTGGTTTGATTACTTTACTGTGACTGGCTCAGGCTGTCAATTTGCAGCCGGAAACATAAAGGTAAGAATTTTACCCGGCGAGTCGTCTATCATTTGATTGAGTGATAATTTGACAAGCCGGGTTATTAATTTATAATACCGAAAATGATACCCTATGGGGGTATCCTGAAAGCAAATTATTTTACTCAAAATTAAGTTAGCAACTATTAACTATAAGGAGATTTTTTCAATGTCTAAACCTATCCATGTTTCCGACTCCGAGTTCCAGGAAAAAGTTTTGAATTCGACCACGCCGGTAGTGGTTGATTTCTGGGCGCCCTGGTGTGGCCCCTGCCGCATGGTCGCCCCCATATTGGACGAATTAGCCAAAGAGTATGGCGATAAATTGGTGATTGCCAAAGTTAACACCGACGAAAATCCGCAGTGGGCCATGAAATACGGCGTACAAGGCATCCCGACGATGCTTTTTGTGAAGGGCGGAGAATTGGTTGATCGGATGGTTGGCGCTGCACCCAAACCCTTTATTCAGCAGCGTGTTGATGCGATGATCGAAGCCGTGAAGAACTAATGCCCGTGCTGACCTGGCTGCGAGAGAATTGGCTGCCGATTGCTATGGTCGGTGGTTTTGCTCTGGTCCTGATCTTGTTCAAACACAGCCCAACCGAGGGGATTGACTCGCTGCCGGCGCTGGAGAAAGTTGTCAGTGCCGGCCAGCCCTCCGTGATTGAGTTTTACTCCAATTTTTGAACGACCTGCCTGCTGGCAAAACCCATCGTGGATGGGGTCGAGGAAAAGCTGGCCGGGAAAGCGAAAGTGATCCGGCTGGATGTATTCAGCAGTGTGGGCCGACAAGCGGCGGCTCGCTACGGTGTGCGCGGCACACCCACCGTCATTGTCGTAGATGGTCAGGGTGAACTTGTTTTTGGTCAGGCTGGGCTGCCTCAATCGGCCCAGTTGGTTGAACAGGTTGAGGCGGTATTGATTGCAGAATAGACGAACGCATGGGCAGGTTGGAAGGTTGGAAGAAAGTTACCAACTTTCCAACCTTCCAACCTTCCAACCTTCCACTTTTTAACTTTCCAACCCATGAAAAATACACTTCCCACCGAGTTGTACGAAAATCTGGATAAGCGGCTCCAACGCCTGGAAGGCCAGGTGCGCGGGGTCCGCCGGATGTTAGAAGAAGACCGCGACTGCCCGGATGTTTTAACCCAGTTGTCGGCCATTCGCGGCGCAGCCTATCAGATTTCGCTGCTGCTGGTGGAAAATTACGCCCAGTGCTGCGTCAGCCACCCCGAAGCGTATGGCTCGGTAGACGAGGCCATTGCGAAGATGGTCAATACGCTGGGCAAGTTGTCGTAAATAAGAAGACCTGACCGGTCTTTAAGACCGTTCAGGTCTGTTGTTGAGGCTGAACATAATTTGAGACAACAGAAAGCTTCCAAATCGGAGGCTTTTTTATTTCGATGCCATCCGTGACAAGTTAAGCGTTCAAGCCAAAAGTCAAATAGGGAAAGGAGATAAATCAAGTCGAGAAATCGGTTTACGCAAGGGTTTAACGACATCTAAATCCTGATTAGCCGGATCAGCAAAGTAGGCCACGGGGTCGGAGGCCAAGCTGCGGCTGTAAGCCCGAGAAAAATGATACAGACCCCGCAAGAGCATTTCCAAAGAGATTCGGTCAAAAGGGATACCAATCCGGTCAGCGACAGCATCGCCCAAGTCAAGCAGGAGAGCATAAAACAGCCAGGTGGCCCAAATTTGGAGTTGGATGCCATTGAGACTGCCCGTCCACAAATAACTCAAGTTGAGGAGGCGTTTGGTAGTGTTAAATGCCTCTTCAATGCGCCACCGCCGTCGGTAAAGGTCAGCGACCACCAGCGGGGGTAACACCGTCGGGTCCAAGACGGAAGTCAGGTATTGATACCAGAGCTGACCAAAGCGGACTTCAATCAGCCGGAGTTTGAGGACTGGCTGGCCTTGGGTGCCAGTGCCCAGAAAAATGAGCTGGTCCTTGATCGTGGCGGTGCTACTCAAAAGCTTATGCCCAATCCAAAAGGCATTGCTTTTGGGCCGGGTGATGAAAGCCGCCTCTTGCTGGATCAGGTCGGCAAAAAACTGGAAATCATAGAAGCCGCGATCCAGAATGAGCAGGGTTTTGGCTTGAGCCAGGGCTAACAATTCCGGCATAAAGTGGCTATCGTGGGCCTTGGGCTGTTCCGTAAACCAAATTTCCACGGGCAAGCGGGTCAACAGGTCAATCACTGTGCCTATCTTGCCCGCCAGTTGACCCACCGGAACATCTTCCAGGACTTTGAGTTTGCGAAATAAGGCTTCCAGGGTTGAGCCATCAGCCACCCAAATCTGCTTAAAGTGCTGCCGGGCATAAGTGATACTCTCCGGTAAGGGGCGGCGCTGCCGTTGTTGCCACCGCTGCTCCAGTTGAGGCAGTAACTCTTTCAGGACGCCCTCAAACAAAACTGCCGGAAAGCTCAGGAAGCGTTGGCTCATGGCTTGTTGGCTCACTTTGACCGCCTGGCCCCACAGTAAATCTTCCCGCGCCAGCATGCGGTTCAGTTCGTGGACCGAGGGTACTTGTCGCCATAGCATCGTTAGCACCGCCGCCACCATCAATGGCAGGTTCAGAATTC
>JAAUSP010000772.1 GCA_012032575.1 Anaerolineales bacterium
CGGTTTGACATCCAGGTGGACAAAGCCGTTCCGGTGGGCATAGGCCAGGGCGCGGCCCACCGCCAAAACGATGGGGGCCGCCTCGCTGAGTGAAAGTTTCTTTTTCTGGCTAAGTTTATCTTTGAGCGAGCCGCCATCCATGTACTCCAGGGCAAAAAAATGGAGCGTGGTGTTATCTTTGTAGTCTTGCCAGAGCGCTTTTTCAGGGTGAACCAGGCGAATGATGTGATCGTGCTTGAGTTTTTGCAGGTGTTCGGCCTCGCGCTCAAGCGCCTGAACCCGGTTCGGTTTGGCTACTTTGATGGCCCCGAACATGGCCGGCTTATCTTTACGGGCAGCCAGGTAAACCGCCGACATACCGGCATCGGTAAAATGAGAGAGCTGCTTTGTAACAACAAATTCGCGTTTACTGTCAATGCGTAAGGAATCGTTGATGTCCAGCTCAATATCGGTGCTGTGCTGGCAAACCTGGCAAATGATTTCCCCTTCTCGGCGTTTTTCGTTGCATCTGGAACACCATCGGTACATAGGCCGGTTCTCTGTTATTTTCTGGGATCATAATCAAATAAGGTGGCGTGAGGGTCGTCGCCGCTGTCTTCCCTTGTTCGAAATTCATCCTCGCTCGAATCATCCAGCGTTACATTCTCCGGAGCAAGGGGAACCGAGACAAATCTAAATTTTATTTTGGGACCAATACCTATTTCAGCTCCGTTCTGGAGCATCACCTCTTGCGAAGCTTTGAGTCTGACCCCATTCACACTTGTGCCTGTAGACGAGCCGAGGTCCTGAATAAAATGCTGTTGATTCCGGTACGTTATTTTGGCATGAGCACGGGAAACCTCGCGGTCTTCAATGGCAATATCATTGGTGGTATCTTTGGCATTGCGGCCAATTTTCACTTCGGGTTTGTTCAAATCAAACCGGGCTTGCGCCAGACTGGGCTGACCGGCCAGGACCACCAGCCCGGCCTGGCGCGGCGGCGCACTGCTCACTTTTCTCAGCGGCGGGCCGGTATCCACCATCGTTTCACCCGGATCAACGTAGGGTTGCGCCGGGTAGCCTCCGGTTGTTTCATCATCTACCGTAATCATAGGACTCACCGGCAGGGGCGGCGGGACGGGCGGGACACTTTGCACCAGCGGGCGTTTGGCATAGAAAAAACCAGATAGCCGACCAGTCCAATCAAAATCAACAGGAGCACCAGCCCGGCAATAATCAAGACCAGAGCCAGAGTCGAGATATTTAAACCTGAGTCAGTCGCCGGGGTCACTTCCTGAGTAGCAACCGGCTGCGGAGTCGGGGGGAGGGTGGGGCTGGGAGTGGGCGGAATTGTCAGCGTCAATTGTGCTTCTTTGGAGGCGGTCACGCCGTTTTGGGCCACTGCTTCCACCCGCACACTGTGTTTGCCGGAACCCAGCTCGTTGATATTGATTTCAAATTGATCGAAGGGGGCGGCAATAATTTTTTCAGCTAATTTGTTGTTAAGGTAAAGTTCGGTGCTGGCCAGGTCCACCTCAGGGGGAATGTCCACTTTGACCAGCATGGTGTCCCCCTCAGGGGGTTCGATGGTCAGGTCAATCGCGAATTGGGGCAGCGGGGTGGGGGTGGGTACGAGCGCGGCAGGGATCAATACCTGGCGGCGGTCTGACTGTTCGGAGCTTTTCTCAAAAATAATAATTCGGGTCAAACCGGGTGACGCCTGAGTAGGGTAGCTCAATTTGTACTGGCTGTTGAGCTGCGTGGTTATGGCGGTCAACTGGTCGGTCAGGCCGGTCGAGTCCGGGGTCAGCAAGGTACGCCCACCGCTGCCGTCACCCAGCCGGGTCAGTTCTTCCTGGTTGAGATCACTGCCAAAGCCGACCACAAAGATGGAGGTGGAATTGCTGGCCGTAGTGGCTACCTCCAGAACCTCGTCTATGGTAGCGCCGGGGCAGGTTTCGTCTACCGGGCTGCCGGTGAGAGCAATGACCAGGCGGGGTCCCGGCGGCGCGGCAGCCGAGGAGTCAATAATTTGCAGCAGTGCATCCGGCAGGCAGGCAGTTTCGGGCTGGCCGACATCCAGGCGGTTGATACCCTGGTCAATGGCCAGGTTGTGATCGTAGGTAAATTCCTGTTGGCGGCGGGCCTGGCTGTCGAAATCGTAAACGGCCACCTGGTCGCCGTCTTTCAAGGTTTCAATAAAAGCGGTGGCGGCATCTTTGGCTGTATCCAGGGCGCGGACCCCGGTGACGGTATTGGGCTGGGCCATCCGGCTGCTGGTCTCAATCAGCAGGGTGACATTCAGGGGATCGGCTGCCGGCGCGAGGGTCAATAACTGCTCGTCAACCGGGAAATTGTTTTCAGAGAGGGTAAAGTCGGCGGCGCTCAGCCCGGAAACCGGCTGTCCGGCTTCATCTAAAACCGAGACAATGGCCGAGACCAGCACCTCACCGGTTTCCTCTGCGCTGGCCTCCAGGTGAGTGATGATGACGGTAGCCACAGTTGATTGAGCCTGCGCCGGCGCAAACAAAAGCGCAGCGGCGCAGGTCAGGCTGAGAAATGCGAGAACAAAGCGGCTTGATCGGGACATGATCGTTTCTCAGTAGACTTCCTGTGATTATTTATGGTTGAGGTTCAAATTTAAGCTGCGTCCGATGGCCGAGCCGCACAATAGACGAATTACCCAACGACGTCGGCTTTCGCGGCGGCAGGCGGGTCTCCCCGATATAGGTTCCATTCCGGCTTTCCAGATCGGTGATGAAGAATTTGTTGTCGCGCACCGAAATTTCCACATGCTGCCGCGAGAGCGTTTGATCGCCAGGGATGTTGAAATCAGAGCCGTCGCGGCCAATGACAAAGGGAAATGTGGTGATTACTTTTTTCTTTTCCGGCGGCGCGCCGGGGGTTTCCAAAACTTCAAGGCGCAGACGCGGCGGCTGGGGCTGGGCCGCCGGGGGGGAGGTTGAGGGGCTTTGGGCTGGGGCGCGTCGGCGCTGGGGCCGCTAATCATGGTGTGATCTATGGGAGGCCGGGGCAGCGGCGACAAGAGAGCCTCTTTTTTGGCGGGCCGGTTCAGGTAGATCACCAGGCCAATTGTGCATAAAACGATGACAAAGATGCTGATCAAAATGGCCGGGTTTTGCAGCGCTTGCGCCACTTTGACCAAAAGGCCGGGCGGCGGCGGCGGGATTGCTTTGAACTCGTAAGGCTGCGCCGGCTTGATAGCCGGACCTTCCTTGGGGATCAGGGTCAGATTCATCACGTAGCTGCGGGGTTCTCCGGCCTGTTCGATGCCCTGGGGTAATTGTTCTTCAATCCGGTTGCCGGGGAAAAGGGTTGGCCCAAATTCGTAAATGCCGGCCCCGGTTTCTTTGTCTACAATAAACCCTTCGTAGCTGGTAATTTTCGCCCACATTCTTGCTTTCCAGGTCAACAAAAAGGCGCTTGGCCTGGAAATCGGCCTGGACCGATTTGATAATGACTTCCGGCGGCGGCGGGGGGCGGCGGTTCGTAG
>JAAUSP010000773.1 GCA_012032575.1 Anaerolineales bacterium
GCGGGCGTGGTTGGCTCCACGGTGGCTCGGTGGTGGCAGCGGGGCGAGGACGACCGCCGCCGGGGTAGTCTGGGCTCAGCGGGGCATCTGGAGTCGCCGCCGGGGCGGTTAAGTCTCACACCCGGCCAGAACGGCGATCAGAGCCGCCAGGCACAGCAGCCAAACTGCGCTGCGGGTCAGCTTTAGCGTTGAACTCATCGCATCTTCTCCCGATACACTGTAAATCGCAGGGCGTAACTCAACTGGCCACGTCCTACAAGCACTAAGGGTTTATTTTCTTGGGGTCTCTTAAAAGTACAACTTTATGTAGTGTACTCCATTTCCAGGGAATTGTAAAGAGTTTTGACTATATTTCAGCCCCCGGCCCAGGTCATTTCGACCGAAGGGAGAAATCCCCGACAGCTGAGTAGTTACCCCGCTTTAACCTACCCGTGATAGACAGGCTGCGCCGCCGGAACCGGGTCGGTAGCCTCGATCAGGCCGGCGTGCTGGCGGGCGGCGTTGATCAGGGCGGCGAAGAGAGGGTGGGGCCGGGTAGGGCGGCTTTTGAATTCGGGGTGGAACTGGCTGCCCAGCATAAAAGGGTGCTGTTTTAGTTCGGCAATCTCCACCAGCCGGCCATCGGGCGAGAGGCCGCTCAGGGTCAGGCCGGCCTGGCCCAACGGCTCGCGGTATTCGTTGTTGAACTCAAAGCGATGGCGGTGACGTTCGGTAACCATTTCGGCCCCATACGCCTGGGCGGCCACCGACCCGGTGGACAGGCGGCAGGGATAGCTGCCCAGGCGCATCGTTCCACCCAGGTCGGCAATGTCGCGCTGGTCGGGCATCAGGTCAATCACCGGGAAGGGTGTGGTCGGGTTGAATTCGGTCGAGTTGGGCGCGTCGCTCTCGTACACGTCGCGGGCCAATTCAATGACCATGACCTGCATGCCCAGGCACAGCCCCAGGTAAGGAACTGTGCGCACGCGGGCAAACTTGGCGGCGATGATTTTACCTTCGATACCCCGCTCGCCAAAACCGCCGGGCACCACAATGCCATTCACCGTTTCCAGCCGGTCGAGGCCGCGCCCTTTCTCCAAATCTTCCGAGGCAATCCATTCAATCTTAACCTCGCAGTCCTGGGCGGTGGCGGCGTGCTTCAGCGCTTCATAAACGCTGATGTAGGCATCTTCCAGGTCAATGTATTTGCCCACAATCCCAATCGTCACCGGCGGTTTGGGCTTTTAATGTGCTCAACCATTTTGCCCCACTCGGCCAGATCAGGTGGAGCGCAGTCGAGGCCGAGACGCTCGCAGATAAAGTCGGCCACGCCAATATTTTCCAAAATCAGGGGCACTTCGTAAATGGTCTCGACGGTGGTCAGCGGGACAACCGCCTGTTTTCCACATCGCAGAAAAGCGCGATTTTTTCCCGCAGCTCATCCGGCACGGGCAGGTCGGCCCGGCAAACAATCATATCCGGCTGGATACCGATGCCGCGCAGCTCGCGCACGCTGTGCTGGGTGGGTTTGGTTTTCAGCTCATTGGTGGCGTTCAGGTGGGGCAGCAAGGTCACGTGAATGTAAAAGGTGTTGTCGCGTCCGGCGTCTTTGCGCATCTGGCGGATGGCCTCCAAAAAAGGCAGACTTTCGATATCGCCCACCGTGCCGCCCACTTCGACAATAACAATATCGGCCCCGGTTTCGCGGGCCACATGGGTGATGCCGGCTTTGATCTGGTTGGTGACATGCGGAATCACCTGGATGGTTTTGCCCAGGTAGTCGCCGCGCCGCTCGCGGTTGATGACCTGCTGGTAAACCTGGCCGCTGGTCAGGGTGCTGGCGCGGGACAGATTGACGTCAATAAAACGCTCGTAGGCCCCCAAATCCAGATCAGTTTCGGCCCCGTCTTCCAACACAAAAACCTCGCCGTGCTCGTAGGGACTCATCGTGCCGGGGTCTACGTTGAGATAGGGGTCCAGCTTTTGGACCGTCACCGACAACCCCCGGCTTTTCAAAATCCGGCCAATCGAAGCCGCCGCAACGCCCTTGCCTAGCGATGATACCACCCCACCCGTGCAAAAAATATATTTCGTCATAATTAGCCTCCTAAGAAAATAGTAGACGGTAGACGGTAGACAGGGAACTGTCACAGGAGCATTACCGGCCGCCCAAAAATAAAGTCCCCAAGAGAGGCCCTCTTGGGGACGGCTGATGAACCATGTAAGCTTGAATTGGAAATTTCCGCGTTTGGTACACGGACTGATATTATAATTCAGGGGGGTTCAATTGTACAAAATTTAGCCGGCATGTTTTTCGGTGGGTTGTTATTTTTCTTGACAGTTTAACGGGCCGTGATATAATCAAAAACATCTGGCGCTCGATGGATTGTAACCTGGCAAAAGAATAGTGTGTGACTTATATTGCCACCCTAGCTCAATCGGTAGAGCAGCTCTTTCGTAAAGAGCAGGTTGTCGGTTCAAGTCCGACGGGTGGCTCTCAGACTTTTTTTGTTGTCAAATGCTCCACTCTAAATTGCAGATCCCAAATTCAATATCCAAAATTCCTACCTACCTCCCCCTGGCCGAGGCAGCGCGGAAATATGGCCTGCCCGAAACCGTATTGACACAACAAATTCAGGCTGGTAAGATTGAGGCAGTTCAATTACCTACTGGAGAACTGCTAGTGGCTGCCGAAAGTAATGGCCATGAGTTAAAGACCAAAAAAGAAATTATTGCTGAAAAATTTGCTCATCTACTTAGACAACAAATTACTATAGCTGAAGCCACAAGAAAATATGAAATTCCTAGAACAACACTTCTGGGATGGATTGAGCTTGGGTATATTGAAGTTGTGGAGAAAAGACACCCGAAGGGAATTAATGAGGCAGATGTGGCATACTGCTCTAGGATTTACCACGAGCGTGAAGGCAAACGAGGTTCACGACTTTTCGACGAAAATGGAAATCCATATCGATTAAAACGACCCGATATAGCTGAGTATCGACGCCGAAAACAAATAAAAACTTAACAGATTTTTATCAAGTGAGATTAGTTCATTAGAGTAAGGCGGCTGGTTAAAAATAGCCGCCTTTTTTCTTTTTAAAGAATGTCGAATTTGTATTGACAAGTTCGACATTTTGTGTTAATATACTCCCGACAATAAACATCTATAGATGATTTGTTGAGCAGTGTAACAGGCGGCTCGTATCAGGAGACGGCAACGTGACCAAGCAAGACACCCGACCCCACGTTAATCTCAACAGTCAACCGGCTATTTCGGCTCAACGCCTGTCCAGCCCCCTAAAAATCAATGACCCGGCCACCACTCTGGTGGATCGGGTCATTTTGCTTTAAACAAAAAACCGGCGAGTTGCGACCTCGCCGGAATGGGGACGGCGAACCGACGAAAGTCAACCGTCCTGACCAATATTATACCACATTTCTTTCAGTCACGAAAGGAACCGACGATGGAACGAGTCAACGCAAACCCTGATCAATTGGTTTTCATTCA
>JAAUSP010000774.1 GCA_012032575.1 Anaerolineales bacterium
ACCTGCTTCAAAAGTGACTCGTATCGCGTCGTCATCCAGTTCCGCCAGCCGGTCCACATCCAATTGACCCTCCAGCACCGCCGAGGCCAGCTCGCGCCCGTAGCGGGTTTTCTGGCGGCTGAAGCCGATAGCTTTGAGTTGAGCATCGTCGAGGGTTAGAAAATTCTGCGGAGTAAGCGGCGAAATGGCGGCACACAAGCGTTCAAAAGCTGCCCTGGCCGAAGCCAGCGAGACCTGCTGCTCCAGGATAATGTGGATTAACGTCGGAAAACCCGGCTCGCGCGGCCACAGCGGCGGCAGCCCGTACCGCTCAACAACGCGGGCCAGGGCAGGATCACGCGCCGCCAGCCATTCGACAGCTTGGGTGAGGGTTGTGGGGGTAAGAGTCATTATACCGTTATGATAGCACAGCCGCGGGAAAATCTATCCGAGTCTTGCGGGGGATGTTGCTTATGCTTTCACTTTTGTTCTACGTTTTTTGGGCATCAAGGGAATCAAACAGCGTAGGGCTTTGTTTACAGCCTCCGAGTCGGGAAAATAGGCTTGCACATCCGGCTCCAACATCACTGCGCCGTCTTCGAGGGTGAAATACTGCACTTCCGTTGTGCCATCGGCTTTATGAATTTTGACGGTATGACCAGCTCGATAAGCCTGATAATACTTACCGCGAACCCCACCCTTTAAATTCTTGAGATCGTACTCAGGACGCAGTTCGTCATTATCTTCCATATTTACCTGTTTAGAATTCTCCTTCTTTATAGGTTTTTCGTTCATTTGCAGTCGCTTTACGACAACTTATCAGGCGAATGTTACCTTCTCGTTCAGTGTGAATGACAATTAAAACTCGATCCCTTGAAGACTGGCCGATGTTCAGGTATCGCTCTTCCCCCTCAGAATGATCTGGGTCACGAAAGGTCAACAGGAACGGGTCGTTAAAAACAGTTCTGGCTTCCTTAAAACTGACTTTATGCTTTTTGACGTTCTGTTTTGCTTTTTCCTCATCCCATTCAAAAGTCAGTTCCATTGAGGTATCCAATCAGTTTCGTCTATAGATTATTCTAGCACAAAACCTCCGTTTGAGATAGGTTGTCGCCATACATTATCTGGTATGTTAAAATTCAGCCTCCAACAGAACAAAAAAATAGGGACAGGTCTCAGACCTGTCCCTATTCATTTGTGTTAATTCGTGTCAATTGGTGGCGAAAATCTTACGCCGCCACCGGTTCACCAACCTCCTGTTTGGCCGGGTTAAACTCCAATTTACCATCCTCAAATTCCACCCGAATAGTATCCCCTTCCTTGAACTCCCCTTGCAGCAGGCGCAGAGCCAGCGGGTCTTGCAGCTCGCGCTGGATGACCCGCTTGAGCGGCCTGGCTCCGAAAGTGGGATCGTAACCCGCTTCGGCCAGATGGAACTTGGCGGCTTCGCTCAGGTGCAGGGTCAGCTTGCGCTCGGCCAGCAGACGGCGCAGGTGGGCCAGTTGGATGTCCACAATGCGGGTTAGATCACTGCGCGACAGGCTGTGGAACATGATGATGTCGTCAATCCGATTCAAGAATTCGGGCCGGAAATGCTGGCGCAGGGCCTCCATCACCCTGGGTTCAGCCGCTTCGGGACCCAGGTCCATAATGTAATGGCTGCCGATGTTGCTGGTCATAATCACGACCGTATTCTTAAAGTTGACCGTGCGGCCATGTCCATCGGTCAGGCGGCCATCGTCGAGCAGTTGCAGCAAGGTGTTGAACACCTCCAGGTGGGCCTTTTCGATTTCGTCGAACAGGACCACGCTGTAGGGCTTGCGCCGGACGGCCTCGGTCAGTTGGCCGCCCTCGTCGTAGCCAACATAGCCGGGCGGCGCACCGATGAGGCGGCTGACCGTGTGCCGTTCCTGGTACTCGCTCATGTCAATACGGATCATGGCGCTCTCGTCGTCGAACAGGAACTCGGCCAGGGCGCGGGCCAACTCGGTTTTACCGACGCCGGTCGGCCCCAGGAAGATAAAGCTGCCGATGGGCCGGTTGGGGTCTTGCAGACCGGCCCGGCTGCGGCGCACCGCATTCGCCACGGCCTTGAGCGCTTCAGCCTGGCCGACCACCCGTCCGTGCAGCCGCTCTTCCATCTTGACCAGCTTTTCGACTTCGCCTTCCAGCAGCCTGCTGACCGGGATGCCAGTCCAGCGGGCCACAATTGTGGCAATTTGCTCGGCGTCAACTTCCTCTTGCAGCAGCGAGCCGCTCTTTTGCTGTTCGGTCAGCCTGGTTTCCAGTTCGGTCAGTTTGCTTTCCAGTTCGCGCAGTTGACCGTAGCGCAGGCGGGCAGCGGCTTCGTAATCGGAGCGGCGCTCGGCCTGGTCCATCTGAAGACGGGTCTGCTCAATCTGTTCTTTAGTGGCGCGCAGGTCCTCGATCAGTCGCTTTTCATTCTCCCATTGGGTTTGCAGCGCCCGGCTGCGTTCTTGCAGGTCGCCTAGCTCGGCTTCCAGCTTGTGCAGCCGTTCCTTGCTGGCCTTGTCCTTTTCCTTTTTCAGCGCCTCCCGCTCGATTTCCAGGGTCATGATCTGCCGGTCAATCGCGTCCAGTTCGGTCGGCTTGCTGTCAATCTCGGTGCGCAGACGGGCGGCGGCCTCGTCAATCAGATCAATGGCCTTGTCGGGCAAAAAGCGGTCGCTGATGTAGCGCTGGCTCAACACGGCGGCGGCAATCACCGCGCTGTCCTGAATGCGCACGCCGTGATGCACCTCGTAGCGATCTTTCAACCCGCGCAAAATGCTGATGGTATCCTCGACGGACGGCTCATCCACCAGCACCGGCTGGAAGCGCCGTTCCAGGGCCGCGTCCTTCTCGATGTACTTGCGATATTCATCCAGCGTGGTCGCGCCGATGGTGTGCAGTTCGCCGCGCGCCAGCATCGGCTTGAGCATATTGCCGGCGTCCATCGCGCCCTCAGCCGCCCCCGCCCCGACGACGGTGTGCAGCTCGTCAATAAACAGGATAACCTTGCCTTCGCTGCTGGTGACTTCTTGCAGAACGGCCTTCAGCCGCTCCTCGAACTCGCCGCGATACTTGGCCCCGGCGATGAGTGCGCCCATATCCAGGGCGATAATCTGCTTGTCCTTCAAGCCTTCGGGCACGTCGCCGCGAATAATGCGTTGGGCCAGCCCTTCGACCATGGCCGTTTTGCCCACACCGGGATCGCCGATGAGGACCGGGTTGTTTTTGGTGCGCCGGCTTAAAACCTGCACCACCCGCCGGATTTCGTCATCGCGGCCAATCACCGGGTCGAGCTTGCCTTTGCGGGCCAAATCGGTCAGGTCGCGGCCATATTTCAACAGGGCCTCGTAGGTGCTTTCGGGATTCTGGCTGGTGACGCGCTGGCTGCCGCGGATTTTGGTCAGGCGCTTGGCACGCACGGCGTCGCGGGGTGAGACCGAAGCGCTGCAAAAGTTGGGCCGCACTGCCGCCAGAATCGGTCAGGGCTAGCAGCAGG
>JAAUSP010000056.1 GCA_012032575.1 Anaerolineales bacterium
TTACGCATGGTTGTTTCATTAACCGAAAGGTTACTGCTTGGAGGGGGTCTGCCCATAGGGGGCCTTTGGCTCTGACCCCGACCGGCGTGGGTCCACGACCCGCTTTGAGCTGAACTGGAAATTTTCTAACCTTCCAGTCTTCCACCCCTCCATTCTCTTATTCTCCTAACACAAAAGCAACAGCATAATCTTTGGTGTGCGACAGGCTGATGGCAAAACCCGACAGGCCCAATTGAGCGGCCAGGGTAGCCGCCGCGCCGTGCAGTTGGATGGTCGGGCGCTGGTTGGCCTGGCTGACCACTTCGATGTCTCGCCAATTCACCCCGCCGATGCCGGTCCCCAGGGCCTTGGCTACAGCTTCTTTAGCCGCCCAGCGCGCTGCCAGCGAGTTGATACGGCCCTGACAGTAAGCCAGCTCACGTTCGGTGTAAACCCGCCGGAGAAAGCGGTCGCCAAAGCGGGCTATACTCTGGGCCACCCGTTCCGTTTCAATCATATCCACGCCGATGGCTTTCATGCTGCCCTTTACTCCACCGCCGGCAGCGGGGCCGTAGATTTGAATTTCAAAGCCTGCACCACGTAAGCCGGCATGTCTGGCTCGGTTTCCGGGTGCTTGGTGCGGATGGTCCGGGGCACGGCTTCAACCAGATCAGCCACCCGTTGATACACCTCCGGGCTGATTATGACCTCCCCTCGTTCGGCCCCATCGCAGTAACGGACGGCGCGATTGACGGTTTCGCCAATCACGGTGTATTCCATCCGTTCGGCCACGCCAATAAAACCGTGTAAAACTGCCCCGGTGTGGATGCCAATCCCCACCTGGCAGACCGGCAAGCTGCGGCTTTGCCAGGCGGACTGCTGGGTATTAATGGCTTGCTGCATTTCCAGTGCCGCCTGCACCGCGTGTTCCCACTGGCGATGATCGGGTTCGGGGCTGCCAAAAACGGCCAGAATGGCGTCGCCGACATATTTGTCTACCGCCCCATTATATTTGAAAATAATTGGAATGCACACGCTGAACAGCTCATTGAGCAGTTCTACCACATCGCCCGGATCCATGCCGGCGGTCAGAGTGGTGAAGCCGCGCACGTCGGAAACCAAAATAGTGACCGGCTCGGCTCGCTTGCCGCCAAGCTGCCAATCGCCCGGCTCGCTGAGCATCCGCTCCAGCCGCTCGGCTACCTGGGGCGAAAACTGGCGCATCAGGTTGGAACGCACGACTTCCTGGTGGCGCAGGTCCTGCTGCAAGGCATAGTTTTTAACAAACATAGCCGCCTGGCTGGCCATCGCCATCAGCAGCCGCAAATCCTCGTCGTCAAAATTGCCGCCGATGTCGGTATTGTCCACAAAAACAATCCCCAGCACCTCTTCTTTCCAGATCAGGGGAGCGTACATGGCGCACTGGGTGCCGTGCAGAATGACGCTGTCAAAAGGCCCGCCCGTTTCCTCGACGGTGGGCAGCCGCCAGGTAAAGGCTTGCTGTCTTTCAATGGCCCGCCGGGCCAGGTTTAAGCTGATCGAGGGTTTGGCATTTTCGGGCACATAGGCCGTAGGGGTCAGCCCATGCTCATTATTATGCAAGAGCAGGGCGGCCCGTCTGGCCCGGGGGATGGCCTGACGCAAGTGCTGAACGACTGTCTGAGAGAGAGACTCGACCGTGTCGGCGGTGCCTAAAGCTGCGCCCAGTTCATAGAAAGCGGTCAGGCGGCGCTTAATGATCTCTTGGGATGCCGCCGCCAAAATGAGGGCCGAAGGCGAGTCGGCGGCGCTGACACTGCTGGTCAGAACGCCTTCAGGGGTGCGTTCGGCGGCAATCAGCGGGGCAGTTTCGGCCATAACTTCAAAAGTGGTCTGGCCTACCGTCACTATGTCGCCCGGAGACAGCCGGGTTTTGGTGGTGATTCTCTGGCCGTTTATCCAGGTGCCGCCGGTGCTGCCCAAATCTTCCAGCCAGAGTACCCCTTTGGCCTGACTCAGGCGGGCGTGCCGGCGCGAAACCGTGTTATCGGGGGTTAAATCCAGATCAACCGGCTGGTCGCGCCAGGTTCGGCCCACAATAATCGAGGCGGCCTCACTTTCAAATTGCTGGGGCGGATTGGATAGATAGGTATAAAAAATACGCATGCCTTCCCCCTTGCAGTGGCAATCAGGGCGAGCTGGCCTCAGCTCGGAAATTCCTGAACGGACGGTCATAGAGCAGGTAAGCAGTGTAGAAATAAGTCTCGCGGGTTAAAAATTTGAATTGGCTGCTCAAACTGCGATAGCGGGTGGTGGGCGTAGGGGCGGGATAAGCATCCATCCCCAAATCCTGCGCAATCAACACCGCTCTTTTCAAATGCAACGGGTCACTGACGATCAACAGCCGGGAGAGGTGCTGCGCTTGCGCCACCTGCTGGGCATAGTAAAGATTCTCCTGGGTTGAGTGGGAACGGGTTTCGATCAAAATGTCGTCGGCAGGAATACCGTGATCCAGAGCATACTGCTGGGCTACCACGGCTTCGGCGGGTTCAGAGGCATCGGCCTGAGCGCCGGTAAAAATCAGCTTGCGGACGGCTCCCCGCTCGTAGAGGGCAATGGCGTAATTAATGCGCTCCCTGAAAACCGGCGAGGGCCGTTCGCCCCAGGCCGCCGCGCCCAAAACGATGGCTGCATCGGCCTGGACCGGTGCAGCAGTAAAAGGATAGGCATAGATAGTCCAGGCCAGGTAATTAACCGTGACGATGACACTCAGCAGCGCCACAGAGATACGAACCAACCAGCGTTTTTTCACCCGGGCCAAAAATTTCATTCTTGAATGATACCACAGGATAGCGTTAGTGTCATTTCCAAAGACTTTTGACCACGCATCAGCTATGAGTCGCCTGGGCGTTGGCAAATTGACCTTCGAGTGACCGACGTTCCCCAACTGATCCTGATATAATCCCAATATCTGAACAATTTCTAAATAAGTTTTTCTTTAAACTTGAACAATTTATTGGTATTCTGGAAGCAAGATTGAAATAAACAAGACTACATCAAATGTCGTAGGCCAAATACGCAAAGCGCGTAAGTAGGCTAGTCATAAGCCACCCGTTTGGCGTAGCTTTTATCAGCCGGGAGGCTGATTACAATTTGATTAAGATAAGTTATACTATATTCAGATTTGATGAAGGCGAGGTTAGGAAAAATGGAACAGCTAAAATTGATGCTCAAAGGTGCTTTGATCACGTTGATCTTCTGCTTGGCTATCACCTTAACGGCTCTGGTTGTCAGTGAATTACAGACGGTTCAGGCTGATACGGTTCAGCCGGTTACTGCTCAAACGATTGAATACACACCACTCCAAAATGCGCCCTTGCAGCGCGACATCACAGCGCAGCGGATGGCTCCGCTGGAGGTGAACGAATGAAAGCTTTGAAAATTATCGCTTTGGGTTTGTTAATCTGGAGTTTGGGTCTGTTGTGGCCCGAAATCAATTTAACTTTGGTTCTGGCGGGAGTAATTGCAGCGGCACTGCTGGCCGGCTCGATAGCCTTAGTGCTGTTGTGGTGGCAGAACCTCGATGGCACAAATCACTCTCACCCAGGTAGGCCGCATCATTCCTCGCGCCCGGTGCCTGTCGCTTAAAACCTGAAATTACCGTGCAAGCCCGCTTTCCAACCGGAAGCGGGCTTTTTTGTTTTGACTTACCCATTGGCGTATAGATGGGTATAATTAACAAGTAGTTACGTAGTTCGCATGTCATTTCGAGGCCAGAGGCCGAGAAATCCCTATCATGCGGCATAGGCATTAGAGATTTCTCCCTTCGGTCGAAATGACATGCCTGAGTAGTTACAAGAAATAAAAATTACCTGATAGAAAGAATGGGAGCTAATGAACCACGAAGAATTTTTTGATGAACCGGTCAGCGTAACAGCGGCCATAGACGAAGAGGGCAAGCTGGACCCCCAGCGAGTCATCTGGCAGGGCCACAAATACAAAGTGACCGCCGTCGGGCGGCAGTGGGATGAGGCTGATGGTCGCCATGTATTGGTTGAGGCGGTTAATGGGGTGCGTTTCGAGTTGCAGTTACGCCGTGAGGATTTCACCTGGCGGGTCAGGCGGGTGTGGCGAGCGCTGGCAGCGGCATGAGAGGATGACTCGTGAGGCGAGGAGAATTTTCGCGTCCTTGCGTCCTCGTCTCCTTGCGTCCTCGCCTCACACACTGGTAAACCACAATAAAATCAGCATGCCCATCCCCCCCAGTGCGGTCACGGACAGGGAGCCAAAAACGATGACGGCCATTAAATTGACCTCTTCTTCACCCTCGTCCTCGGTGTTTTTTGGCCGCTTTTTGCTGCTCTTTTTTGCCACCGGGGGAGCCTGTGGCGGCGGAGCAGCCATCCGCAGGGCAGCGTAAGGATCGTGCATTGGCATGGCTTGATTGGTCATTAAACGCGCCCTGGCTTCGGCTTCGGTCATGGTCGGCATAGCCATCGTCGAGTTAGAGTGGTAAACCTGGTTTTGGGGGTACGGCGGCTGAAACGGCGCAGGTTGATAGGGCATCATCCCCACCATACCATTGGGCTGCATCACCGGCATCATCTCCGTTTGATGGGAGTACTGCCCGTTTTGAGGCGGCATTGGCATCCCCATCGTCGCGTTGGAGTGAATAGGCGGGACTCCCTGCATCGGATTTTGGGGCGGCAAATAATGAGTCGGCATACCCATCGTCATGTTCGAGTTGAGGTTGGGGCTGGGGTAAGCCGGCGGGTTTTGCGGTGTAGGCATGCTCATGGTCACATTGGAATGAGTCACCCAGATTGGCTGAGAAGGCCGGGTTTCGTTGATTTGTCCGCCAGGACCAAAAGCCTGGACCGCAGGTTGAGCCGGCGTCGAATTGGTCAGCGGCCCTGTATCGGCGACGGGCGTCGGGACGGCGCCCGCCGGCGAGGGTGGGGCAGAAGCCACAGCGGGAAAATCGGGCAGCGGCATATCAGGTGGGTTCAACGGAACGAGGGCCAATTCAGGCCTGGGTTGAACCGACGCCGCGGTTTCTGCGGGAACAGACGAGCCGTTTGGCTGCGGCGTCTCAGCTGGCGACGGTTGGTCGGCTTCTACCCTGGGAACAAAAGCCGAAGGCGAGCGGCGGGCCGGTTCGGCAAATGGCTCGCGCAGGGGCACAAAGGGCAATTCCTGGGTAATGGTTTTGGGATCGAGGCGGAAAGGCCGCCGTTCTTCGGGCGGTGCAGCCACAGCCGGAACTGCTTCAGCCTGGGGAGGTTCAGCGGGCTGGGGCAGCGGTTGGGTATCGGTTGGGCTGGGCGCAGGCGCAGATTGGGGAACCGGCCAGGGGGTCGCCACTTCGGGTTCGGGCCGCTGGACCGGGATGGGCTGAGAGTCGCGCGGCACTTTGACCGGCCGCGAGTCAGACACCACAATACCCAGAATTTGTAGGCCGCGCCGGGCCAACTCGTTAGCGGGGTTGATGGCCAGCACGTGGTACAGGCAGCGAGCGCGCTGCTCGTCGGTGTTGACCACGCCGCTCATCCACAGCCAGGCCTGCTCATTGTTGGGGTTCTGCTGAATGAGCAAATTGAGCAACTGCCGCCCTTCTTCTTTGCGGCCCGACCGAATGGCCGTGATTGCTAATTCCAGAGAAGTTGCCATAAATCCCCTCGTTTCTTACCATAACAACTTTTCATAATCATAATTATAGCACAAATAAAAATGTTGGCAAGCAGGACTCCCAGGCGACTTTTATACGAAAGCCCTATATGTAGGGCTTAAGCGGCAAATAATCCCTAAATAGGGCATTTGTTTAGATTCGATAATCAAATTTAAGGGTGAAAAGCACTATCATGTCACTGCCAACCACAGGCGAAGCGTCCCTGCCGCGCTACATCGGCCTCGGAGATTTCTCCCTTCGGTCGAAATGACATGGCTGAGTAGTTACCCGCCGCCTACCTTTTCGCAAAAGCCCCTGGGCGTGGTATACTCACCTTACCTTTAACCTATAAACAACGAAGTTTGAAAGTGAGGCAATCTCGTATGACTGTAGCATCCTCTGTTTCCCCAGCGCAGCCGGCGGTTCAAGAAACGCCCGGCCAGCACATGTTGAATTCGGCGCTGCACCACCTTGATGATGCGGCTGAACGGCTCAAGCTTAACCCCAATTTACATCGTGTCTTGCGCAGTTGCGAGCGGTCGCTGACCGTCTCCCTGCCCATTGAATTGGACGACGGCGAAACCGCTGTCTACACCGGCTATCGCGTCCAGCACACCAGCGTGCCCGGTCCGTGCAAGGGCGGCGTCCGCTTCCACGCCGATGTGTCCCTGGAAGAAGTGACCGCGCTGGCCCAATTGATGACCTGGAAATGCGCTGTGCTCAACCTACCCTACGGCGGGCCAAAGGCGGCATCTGCGTCAGCCCCAACACCCTCTCCGAAAATGAACTGCGCCGCCTGACCCGACGCTACACCTATGCCATTATGCCCATTATCGGCCCCAAAAGAGATATCCCCGCCCCCGATGTCAACACCGACGAGCGGACCATGGCCTGGATGAGCGATACCTACAGCATGCTTCGCACTGAAGCCAGCCAGGAAATTGTGACCGGCAAACCGCTGATCCTGGGCGGCAGCGCCGGTCGGGCCGACGCCACCGGGCTGGGCGTCGCCATTATTGCCGAAAATACGATGCGGCGCTACGGCACACCTGTCGAAGGGCAACCGTTGTGGTGCAGGGCTTTGGCAAGGTTGGCTACTGGACGGCCCACTACCTGGCCCGGGATGGTTGCAAGGTGGTGGCGGTCAGTGATGTGTCGGGCGGTTACTATAATCCGCAGGGGTTGGATGTCGAAGGGATGCTGGCCTATACCCGCACCTCGCCCACCCGCACCCTGGCCGGCTACGCCCCGCTTGGCGTTGAAACTGTCAGCAATGAGGATTTGTTACTACTCCCCTGTGACGTGTTGATTCCCGCCGCGCTTGAAGATCAAATTACGGTGCGCAATGCGGACCGGATTCGCGCCCGCTACATTGTCGAAGGGGCCAACGGCCCGACCAGCGCGGCGGCGGACAATATTCTGTACCAGCGCGGGGTGATTGTAGCGCCTGATATTCTGGCCAATGCCGGCGGGGTAACGGTGAGCTATTTTGAGTGGGTGCAGGGCTTGCAGGCGTTTCAGTGGGATTTGGACGAAGTGCAGAAAAATCTGCGCCGCTTTTTGTACAACGCCTTCGATCAGGTCTGTGATTTCAGCGAGGCGAATAAAGTATCGCTGCGCCAGGGCGCGTTTATGCTGGCCGTTTCGCGGGTCGCCGAGGCGCTGGATCAGCGGGGTATATTCCCCTAACCCGGACAAGTTGGAGTCAAAGATTTTCGCCACGAATTAACACGAAAGATTTTAGCGAAATTCGGGTAATCCTTGGCAAAGGTGCAGTCAACCTGAAGTCTTGGATGCGCCCAATCCGCCCAGAATAAGGGTCCACACGCCCTCAAATGCAGCTTCGATGCCGGGGTCAGCCCACTCAGCGGCATGAGCCGGGTTGTGGAAGCGGCCGGTCGCGTCGAAAACGGCCCGTCCGGCGGCAAGAGGGTCCGCCACCGTAAACTCGCCCTGGGCCACGCCGTCGCTAATGATCCGGGCAAGCTGCCCGGTGAGTTCGTTGACATGCGCCTTGACCACATCCCGCGCATCCGCCGCAATTTCCAGATAGGTCGCAAACATCTCCGGGTCGTCGAAGGCTCGCTTCCGTTTGGACATTATCAGAAGATCGAGCCAGCGCCGTAAACGCTTCGGAGCGGGGCCGGCCTCCGCCGCCACCGCGGCCAACGGGGCCGATACTTCGGCCAGCCACCGCTCCGTTACCGCATCGCGCAGCGCCGCTTTGCTTGAAAAATGGCGATAAACGCTGCCATGGCTGACCCCCAGCGCCCGCGCGACATCAACAACCGTGGCCTTGGCCGGGCCAAAAGCGGCGGAGAACTTCCTCTGCCGCCTCAAGGATTTGCCGGGGGGTCAGCGCCGACTCATTCATGCTGCTGGCACTCCCCGGCGTTCGCTGTCGAGGTGAGCCATTTGGGCCGTGGGGTAGCGGTCGCCCGCTGCCGCTCCGGGTGGGACTGCCCGCTCGATCTGGGCCAGGTCACCGCCGGTCAGATTGAAGCTGAGCGCTCCCAACGCCTCAGCCAGGCGATCACGCCGCCGCGCACCGACCAGCGGCACAATATCCTGCCCCTGCGCCAGTACCCAGGCAACCGCCACCTGGGCCACGGTTGCGCCCTTCGTCTCGGCAACTGTCCGCAGCGCCTCGACCAACGACAGATTGTGCTCAAGATTCTCCGCGCTAAAACGAGGACTGAAACTGCGGAAATCCCCCGGCATCAAAGCCCGCTCCTTTTGACCAATGGCCGCTGATCAGGCCGCGCGACAGCACCCCGTAAGCGGTTATGCCAATGCCAAGCTCCCGGCAAGTGGGCAGAATGTCGGCCTCGATGCCGCGTGAGATCAGCGAGTATTCAATCTGGACATCGGCGATGGGATGCACCGCCGCCGCGCGGCGGATGGTCTCCGCTCCGGTTTCCGAGAGACCGATGTGCCGGACATAACCCGCCCGGACCATATCGGCCATCGCGCCGGTGGTTTCCTCAATCGGCACGGCCGGGTCAACGCGGGCCAGGCGATAGATGTCCACATAATCGGTACCCAGCCGGCGCAACGTATAGGTCAGAAAGTTTTTGACGGCAGCGGGACGGCCATCAATGCCATGCCAGCTATGATCGGGGCCGCGCAGAGCGCCAAATTTTATGCTGATTATCGCCTGTTCGCGGGCATGACCGCGCAGGGCGTCACGCAGCAGTAGTTCATTGTGGCCCATGCCGTAAAAGTCGCCGCTGTCGAACAGATTGATGCCGGCTTCCAGCGCCGCGTGGATGGTGGCGATGCTTTCGGCCTCATCGGTGGGGCCGTATAGATCCGACATGCCCATGCAGCCCAGACCCACCGCCGACACTTGCGGACCCGTTGAACCAAGTTTACGTATCATCATAAAAGTAGTCTCCTATCGGTAAGAAAAGAATATAGAGCCTATCCACCAGATAGGAAGAGTATAAACTATCAACTGACAGATGTCAATATTTGTCAGTTAAAATTTGTCAGATTGTTTTAGCCTACGTCCCGCCGTGTCCAGCCGCGCCCCTGGCAGGTTTTGCACTTGGTTAGCCCAAAATGTTTGCTGCCCTTACCGGCGCAGGTTTCACATTCCTCGATGCGCCAGCGATTCCGGCCCCGGCCAAAACACTCGCGGCAGGTCAGATCGCCCAGTCCCGGCTCATAGCCGCTGCCGCCGCAGTGACGGCAGTGCTCTTCATAAGCCTCGCCGATAGCTGCGGGTGGTTTGACGGGATAGTGTCTTTTCATAAGCTCTTTGCCTTTGGGCCAAACTTTAAACTTTTGATACGTGATGCGTGATACGTGAGGAATTCAGATAAAAATCTCACGCATCACGCATCACGCATCATCTCTTAAAGTGCGGCATTACCTCGTCAATAAACAAATTAATTCCCTCCACCCCCGGCTCGTCGGCGAAGCCAAAAATGAAGCAATTTACGCCTAGCGACGTATAATGCTGCAATTGGGTTATCACTTGGGCGGGAGTGCCCAGAATAGGGGTATCTTCCGGCCAGATGGGATAGCTTCGCATGGCCGCTTCGGCTTGCTGGCGGGTGGAGGCCAGGCTGATGACGCCGGCCCAGGTTTTGCGGATGCTGGCCGGGTCGCGGCCTACATCGGCGCAGTGTTGTGCGAGTACCTTAATTTTGTGAGCGTAGGTCTCCGGGGTGACGCCGACCAAATTCCACCAATCGGCGTGCTGGGCGATGAGCCGCAGCATCAACTTTTCGCCGCCGCCGCCGATCATCACCGGCGGTGGGGGAACGGGTTTGGGCTGGCATACAGCTTTTTCAATCCGGTAGTGCTGGCCGTGAAAGGTCGCTTCGGGTTGGGCCGGGTCCCACATGGCCCGGCAAATCTGGACCACTTCGGCCAGTTGAGCGATGCGAACCGGCAGCGGCGGGAAGTCGTAGCCATAGGCGTGGTACTCTTCTTCTTTCCAGCCGGCGCCTAACCCCAAAATAAAGCGACCGCCGCTCAACCCTTGCAGGGTCGCCGCCATTTTTGCCAGCAGCGCCGGATTGCGATAATTCTGCCCCAGCACCACCGAGCCAAAGTGCAGCGTCGGGTAAAGGCCGGCCAGATAGCTGAGGGCGGTCAGGGCTTCGGGCATATCTGCCTGGCCGTCTATGAAATGATCGGGTATCCAGGCTGAATGAAAATGACCGCTTAGACGGTCGAGGATGCGGCGGACCTGGGCGATGTAGGCTACATCAGGACCGGGGGGACGCCGCCGTCCGGTGGGGATTTCCCAGCCAAAATCTATGGTCATAAGGGTTCCTTCATCAGGCAAACGGGATGGATGGTTGGAAGACAGGTAAAATTCCCACCTCCCACCTTACCATCAGGCCGTATTTTAATTAGTCATCTTCTAACACTGTCGCCAAACCCTTATCCAGAAGTTCCTGGTTAAGGAGGGTGCCCTGGGTTAGAATCTGGTCGCTGTCGGTGCTGCCGGGCAGGTAATGAACATCGGCCAGAAAGCGACCATACTTTCTATTTTGTAGGTTTTGATGACCACCGTGGAGCCTGGCGGAATAGCATCAACCACAAACTGCTTGGCCCGGAGACCTTCCGTCCGTTCAGCGCCCCGGATTTCCGGGGTGTTGATACGCCACAAGCGCAGATTCATTTTCTGGCGTAGGAAGAAGCCCAGGTCAACGTCTACCCACAGGGTATCGCCGTCTACGATACGTTCTACTGTAGCCTTGTACTGAAACATGATCAGATCTCCTTTCAATCTTATTATATCACACTTTTTAGCATTACATAAGATGAGTTGACAGTGTTTCTAAACGTCGGTATAGTATAGGGAAAGTGTGGGCCACCTTTATTTACAGCCGCCGTTTCCCCTGGTATGATTATTGAAGCCTGATTTTCAGCCGTCTTTGTTGGGAATAAATATGACTCAGATTACCCAGCCTATTGTCAAACCCCTTAAATCCTCCCCGATCAGCCTGTGGTTGCCGGCCTTATTTGTTTTGGTCAGCGGCGGCCTGCTGGTGATTCTGGTTTTTTTGACCCTGGCTTACCAGGTGGTCTACCTTAACCGGGTTTATCCGGGGGTGTGGGCAGCCGGGATTGATGTGGGCGGGATGAGTCAGGCCGAAGTGACAACCCTCATCAGCCAGCGCGCCCCGGAGTACCTGACCCGCCAGGTAACGATCCAATATGGTCTGGACACCTGGATTTACAGCGGCCAGGAATTGGGCATGCGGGTAGATGCCGCCACGACGGCCAACGCCGCCTATGCCATCGGGCGCAAAGGCGACCTCCTGGCCGATATGCTGACGCATTTGAGTTTGCTGCGCACCGCCCGCCGCATTGAGCCGATCATTCTCTACGATACCGGGCCAACCAACCAACTGCTGCAAACCCTGGCCGACAAGATCAATCAAATGCCGCGGGATGCCCAACTGGTCATCCATCCCGACGCCCGGATTGAGGTCATTAAGGCCGAGCGAGGGCGGCGCATGAATGTCGAGGCCACCCAGCCGTTAATCGAAGCGGCGCTGTTTGAGAATAACGGCCAGGTGGTCAATCCGGTGGTCCAGCAAATTCTGCCTTCCGTGACCGACGTGGAGGCGGCGCGGCAGCAGGCTGAAAACCTGCTGGGGCGGCCGCTCCTTTTTCGCTTCAACGGGGAAACCGGCGTCACCGAATGGCGGCTGGAACGTGAGGCGCTGGTCGGCCTGATGGATATGAGCCAACAGGTCAACGACGCCGGCAAAACCGAGTATGTGATTACCCCCAACCGGGACAAATTTGCCCCTTACATTGAGCAAATGGCCCAGGCCCTGGAGCGAGAGCCGGTTGACGCCAAGCTCCAGTTTGACTCCGAAACCGGCCAGTTGAGCGTACTGCAAGCGAGTCAGGCGGGCCGCTCGCTGGATGTGGAGGCCACCTTTGAGCAGATTATGGTCCTCAAAAATCGGCAGACCCACCTGGTAGAACTGCCGGTGACGGTCAGGGAGCCGCTGATTTCCAGCAAAAATCTGGACAGCCTGGGCATCAAAGAACTGGTCTTTGATGCGACCTCTTATTTCAAGGGATCCAGCGAATCGCGTATGCAGAACATCGCCCTGGCTGCCTCTCAATTCAACAATGTCGTCATCCCGCCCGACGGCATCTTCTCTTTCAACGAGCACCTGGGGCCGGTGACTAAAGAAGCCGGGTTCAACGAGTCGTTGATTATTCAGGGCAATCGCACCAGCGTGGGGCTGGGCGGCGGAGTTTGCCAGGTCAGCACCACCGCGTTTCGGGCCGCTTTTTTGGGCGGTTATGAAATTGTCGAGCGCTGGGCGCACGGCTACCGGGTCGGCTGGTACGAGACCAACTCGGTGCCGGGGCTGGATGCGACTGTGTTTACGCCCGATGTGGATTTCAAGTTTCGCAACGACACCCCTTATCATTTGCTCATCCAGACATCCAGCGACCTGGAAGCCGGGACCGTGACCTTCTATTTTTACAGCACCAAAAGCGGCCGGGAAGTGACCGTGTCGGAACCGGACATGGGCAAGCCTATCAAACACGGCCCGCCCCTCTATGAAAAAGACCCAACTTTGCCTCTGGGGATGACCAAGCAGGTAGATTGGGCGGTGGACGGCCTGGATGTATCAATCACCCGCACGGTCAAAGAGGGCGACAAAGTTATTCACCAGGATGAAATTTTTAGCCATTACGAACCCTGGCGGGCCGTGTTTAAAGTCGGTACGGGCGGCCGGACCTGATCTATCCTGTATCCCTTTTGAAACTTCGGGGCGCACATGGTGCGCCCTTTCTTGTTGCAAGGACTACTTTCTACTTTACAAAAAACCGTTCTGCCTCTATCATTAGAGGTAATTACCACGGAAAAAGCAGCGAGCAGTGATCAGTTATCAGTCTGCCTACCGATTACTGACTACTGGTTACTGACTACTCTCTTCTCAGGAGAACAAGCGTGGCGGGTGAGACGGTTTTGGCGGTGGATGACCGCGAAGATAGCCTTAAATTTTTACGCGAGTACGTTCTGGAACCAAACGGGTACCGGATGATTGAGGCCCGCAATGGGGCCGATGCGCTGGATATTATCCTGGGCCAAAAGATTGATTTGATCATCTCCGATCTGGTGATGCCCCGCATGGGGGGGCTGGAACTGCTGGAAAGCTTGCGTGAAAAAGGCCTGGACACCCCGGCCATCCTGATGACCTTTCACGGCTCGGAGGGGACGGCCGTGCGGGCCTTCCGGCTGGGCGCGCGCGATTACATTATCAAACCTTTTGCCATTGACGAAATGTTGGGGGCCATTGACCGCGCTCTAACCGAGTCGCGGCTGCGGCAGGAGCGCGACCACCTGACCCAAACTGTGCTGCGGGTCAACCAGCAGCTTGAAAACCGGGTGCAGGAACTGCGCTTTTTGTACGGCATTGGCCGCTCCGTGACCTCGCTGCGAGATTTGGAACCTATCCTCAACCGAATTGTTGAGGCAGCGGTGTATCTCACCGGGGCTGAAGAAGGCTCGATTATGCTGATAGACGAAGCTTCCGGGGAGCTGTATCTGCGGGCGGCGCGGGGAATGGGTGAAAAGAATGCCAGGTCATCCCGGCTTAAAATTCAGGACAGCATCGCCGGTCAGGTCGTCCGCACGGGCCGCCCGGTTATGATTGGTGGAGCGAACCAGGACGACTCTTTCAAAGTAGCCACCGGCTATTTTGTCAAGGCGCTGCTGAATGTGCCGCTCAAAGTGACCGACCGGGTTATTGGGGTGCTGGCGGTAAATAATCAAAGAAAAGCGCAGGCATTTGCCGAACGTCATCTCAATTTGCTGATGGCCCTGGCCGACTACGCCAGTATCGCCATCGAAAATGCCCGCCTGTACGCCCGGCTGTCCACCACGGCCAACCAGGCGGAACAGTCGAGCCGGGAGTTGGAAAAGGCGGTCAAATCGCAAACCTCGCAGCTCCAGCAGGTCAATCAACAGTTGCTCCGGGCCGAGAAAGCTGCTGCTTTAGGCTATATGGCTGCCGGTGTAGCCAGAGAGATCAATGTCCCTATTAATTCCATTTTGCAGAATTTGCACGAGGTCAGCCAGCAAAACCTGGAGCCAAAAGAACAGCTTCAGCTTGTTGCCAGGGCCGAGCAGGAGGCGCAGCGCTGCCAGGAAATCATCCAGAATCTGCTCGACTTTTCCGGCCAGCGCAATTACCGGCCCAGGCAGACCAATCTGAATGATGTGGTCGAACAGGCCTGGTTGAAATTCAGCCACGAAAACAACCTGAACCCCAACGTTAAATTCATGCGCGGCTTTGATCCGCATTTGCCCCACGTGATGGTTGACCCGCAGCAGATGGAGCAAGCTGTCTTCTATTTGATCCGCCGGGCTTACGAAGCGATGCCGCAGGGGGGTGCGTTACGTATCATTAGCCGTACCGTAGGCGCCCAGGTTCAGCTTATTGTAAGCGATACCGGCCAGGGCATTGCCCCCGAAGATATGCGCCATATCTTTGACCCCTTTTATGAAAGCAACAACCACACCTACGGCCTTGACCTCTCGATCACCTATGCCGTTATTGGCCGGCACAGCGGCCAAATCGAGGTGGAGAGTGAGCCGGACCAGGGCACGACCTTCACCATTCATTTACCTCGGCCGGTGCAGAGCTGAGTGTGTTCACGAATCTGGGACGCGTTACCAATTAATGAAGAGTGGGGGAACTCGTAGGAACTCATAGGAACTTACCCCAAGAGTTCCCCTGAGTTCCCACGAGCTATTTTTGAAGGAGACAGAGACTCATTGGCCCTTCAAGCTGATGCAAAAGTTTATGTAGTGGGGCACGACTGGGCGCTGGATTTATTGAACCGGCAGCAAGCCGCCGGACGTGTGCCCCAGGCGCTGCTGCTGACCGGTCCGCCCAACGTGGGTAAAAGCACTGTTGCCCGTTTTTGGGCGCAGCAGCTCAACTGCCAGCAGCCCCTTGCCCCCTGTGGCCAGTGCATCTCGTGCCGCAAAATTGTCAGCGGCAATCACCCCGATGTGCGCATTTTTGACAGTGACGACCAGGCCCTCAAGATTGACGATATTCGCAGTTTGCAGCGGGAGCTGTCGTTATCGCCCAACGAAGGCCGCTACCGGGTGGTGGTGCTGGCCAACTTTGAACGGGCCACCCTCAGCGCGGCCAATGCTTTGCTCAAAACCCTGGAGGAACCGGCCTCGCAGGCCATTTTGGTGCTGACCGCCACCGATCCGGGGGCGCTGCTGCCCACCATTGTTTCGCGCTGCCAGATGCTGACCCTGCGCCCGCTTCCGCACGGGCTGGTTGTTACGGCTCTGCAAGCGCACTGGCAGGCCGAGCCGGAACAGGCTGAGTTGCTGGCTCAATTGGCTGCCGGCCGCCTGGGCTGGGCGGTGCGAGCCTTGGCCGATGCCGAATTATTGAACCGGCGCGAGCAGCATTTGCAGGAGTTGATTTCGCTGCTGCAAGCCGGCCGGGCCGAACGGCTGGCCTACGCCTATCAGCTCAGCCGGGATGGGGCGATGCTCAGAGAAGTGCTGACCCTGTGGCTGACCATCTGGCGCGACCTGCTTTTGTTGCAAAGCGGGGCGGCTCAAACTAAAATAATGAACCTGAATTGGCAGGCGCGTTGCAGCAGCTAGCCGGCCACAGCACCCTGGCCGAGGCCAGCGACATGGTTGCCCGGCTGCGCACCACTCTGATTAACCTGGAGCGAAATGTTAACCCCAGGTTGAATTTGGAAGTTTTGTTATTAAAATTACCGAGTAACAGGTAGCAAAGTAGCAGAGTAGCAAAAGTCTCAGACTGCTAACCTGCTACTTGTTACTGGCTACCTTGAAAGGATTTTTATGCCCCTTGTCGTTGGGATTAGATTTAAACCTGTCACCAAAATTTACTATTTTGACCCGACCCCATTCGAGCAGTTAAAGTTGGAAGATCGGGTGATTGTTGAAACTTCGCGCGGCATCGAGTTGGGCACAGTCGCAATGGCCGGCCGCGAAGTCCCCAAGAGTGAAATCAAAAGCAAGCTCAAACGAGTCATTCGCCCGGCTACGCCGGTGGATTTGCTCCAGGCCGAACAGTACAAAGCCCAGGAACCGGTTGCTTTGGAAAAGTGCACCCAACTGGTCAGCGAGATCAACATTCCGATCAAAGTGCTGGATGCCGAGTACAGCTTCGACGGCAGCCGCCTGCTTTTTTCGTTTGTGTCGGAGCAGCGAGTAGATTTCCGTGACCTGGTCAAAGAACTGGCCCGCGCACTGCGCACACGCATCGAGATGAAGCAGGTTGGCGCGCGTGATGAAACCAAAATTCTGGATGGCTATGGCCGCTGTGGCCGGCGCTTGTGCTGCTCAAGCTGGCTGACCGATTTTCATCCGGTTTCTATCCGTATGGCTAAACTTCAGGGCTTGCCTCTGGCCCCGGCGGAAATATCGGGCATGTGCGGGCGCTTGTTGTGCTGCCTGGCTTACGAGGATGAGATGTACGCCGAAATGAAAAAAGAGCTGCCTAAAGTCGGTACCCAGGTCAAAACGGCCCAGGGTGGAATGGCGATCATCCGCGGGCTAAATATTATCAAACAGGCAGTGCTGTTAGAACTGGAAGGCAGCGATACCTATGTTGAGGTCAAAGTTGAGGAAGTTCAGGTAATCCACCAGGTCGACTCGAAACCCAAAGGCAAAAATGAGCGCAACAACGAGCGATCCCAGCAGCGCCACGCCCCTGCCGACGAGTCAAACGGCGAAATACCAGAAGAATGAAAGGCCGCCCTTTGAGTGATTTAGCTTGAGGCGTTCAGCGGCCTGATCGCTCACGCATAATCAAAATCCGCAGATTGCGCAGATTTCGCAGATGAAAATCAAAAACCTGCGTGATCTATGAAATCTGCGGATTATTTTTTAGGAATCATCGCATGAATACATCCCGTCTGCCTGGTTGGGTTCCCCCTGTTTTAGTCATCGCCGGTGTTGGTTTGCTGCTCTATGGTGGTATTTCCCTTTTCACGGCTCAACCGGCCAATCCCATCCCAAATGCCGCTGCGGCTCCAAGCCCGACGGCAACCATTCAGGTCGTCCTGACGTCTACGCCTCCCCCGACAGCTACGCCACCCCCCGCGCCTCCCACGCCCACGCCTGTTGCCGTTTCTCCATTACCCACCCCACCCTCACCCCCGACAGCGGTTTCCTCCTCAGCCTTAGCCTCAGACTCGGCCTTAACCTTCACCGGCGACCTGGCCTATCAACAACTGCTGGCCCAAACCGCCATCGGCCCTCGCCCCACCGGCAGCGAAGCCGGCTGGTCCACCGGCGATTATATTATTGGCGAGTTGGAAAAACTGGGTTGGCAGGTAGAAACACAGGAGTTTCTGTTCAAAGGGGTCAAAGGGCGCAACGTGGTCGGACGGCGGGGCAGCGGGCCGATCATCATCCTGGGGGCGCATTACGATACCCGCCCTGCCGCCGACCAGGACCCTGACCCGGCCAAACGGGGTGAATGGATCGAAGGGGCCAATGACGGGGCCAGCGGCGTGGCCGTGCTACTGGAACTGGCCCGCACCCTGGAATCCGGCAAGCTACAGCACGAAGTCTGGCTGGCCTTTTTTGACGCCGAGGACCGCGGACGGCTCGACGGCTGGCCCTTTTCCGTGGGCGCACGCCAGATGGCCGAAAGCCTGACGGTCGCTCCCGAAGGTGTCATCGTGGTGGATATGATTGGCGACGCCGACCAGAATATTTACCTGGAGCGGAACTCCACCCCGGCTCTGCGGGAAGAAATCTGGGCCGTTGCCGGTGAGTTGGGTTATGACAGCCACATCATCCCTGAACCCCGTCACACTATTATTGACGACCACATCCCGTTTTTGGAACGCGGCATCCCGGCGGTGGATATGATTGACTTCGATTATCCTTACTGGCACACCGTCGCCGATACCGCCGATAAAGTTGCGCCCGCCAGCCTGGAGCGGGTGGGCCGCACTCTGGAAGTGTGGCTGGAAGAGAAACAGTAGAACCATGACTATATTGAAACAGATCATCCAACAAAATCCGCGTCTTTCGGCGCTGGATTTGCAGGCCAAAATTGATGCGCCGGAAGTAGAAATCATGATTGCCATGTCCGACGAGGCCGTAGAAATCCCGCTGAACGAATTAGATAGGGTGCTGGAAAACCTGTCCGGCTGGGGCGAGGTGATGTCGCTCATCCGCAACCGCGATGCGGTCTGCGAGCTAAAGTTTCCTGCCGCCAGCCTGTACCGCCACAACGAGTGGCTCAACTCGATTGACCCGGTCTACAACCTGCACATTCGCATTGCCAACACCCGCCGCATCCTGCTGCTGCGCAAAGCCAACCACAAACGCGACGGTCAGACCGCCTCGCTCAACTTCTCCAATGCCGCCGGACACGTCTTCTGGCGGGTGTATGCTCAATCGGCTGAAGCGCAGGAGCAATTTAGACAATTGATGGAGCAATACGGAAAATAAGGAAGGTTGGAAGACTGGAAGGTTGGTTAAGTTCCAGCCTTCCGATCTTCCATTTCCCCTCATTCCCCCGCAATCGCCTTGACCATCTCCCGGCAGAAGGCCGGAATATCCTCCACCACCCGACCCCAGACGATGTTGCCGTCGCGGAAGGCGGCCTCATCTACCCAGGTGGCCCCGGCGTTGACCAAATCATCCTTGATGCCCAGGCTGCCGGTGGCGCGGTGTCCCTTGACAATCCCGGCGGAGATACCCACCAGCCCGGCGTGACAGATCAGGCCGACGATTTTGCCCTGCTCGTACATCTGGCGGACCAGGCCCGTCACCGCCGGATAGCGGCGCAGCTTGTCGGGGGCCCAGCCGCCGGGGACGACCACCGCCTCGAAATCATTGGCGCTGACCGTATCGGCGGCGACTTCGCTGGTGGCGGTCAGCGCGTTTTTGCCGCGCACCGTCTTGTCCGCCTTAAGGCCGACGATGGTCACCACCGCCCCTTCCTCGCGCAGGCGCATCACCGTTACCCAGAATTCCAAATCTTCAAAGCCTTCTTCGAGAAAGAAGGCGATGCGTTTACCTTTGAGTTTCATTGAGGTTCTCCTTTGCAAATAAGACGCGATGAGGCGAGGAGGCGAAAGATTCTTCGCCTCCTCGCCTCATCGCGTCCTCGCTATTTTATTGATAAGCTAAAAAGCCCTTCTAATATCATTCTATCATGAATCTAGCAAAATTCTAACAATTATCGCGTATGATAGCCACATAAGTTTAGAAGAATTTCGTGCCAACAAGCACTTAAGGAGGATGTTTATTATGGGTAAGATTATAGGGATTGACCTGGGTACAACCAACAGTGTGGTAGCGGTGATGGAAGGCGGCGACCCGACGGTGATCGCCAATGCCGAGGGCGGTCGAACGACGCCGAGCGTGGTGGCCTTTACCAAGAACCAGGAGCGCCTGGTGGGGCAGACGGCCAAGCGGCAGGCAGTGACCAACTCCGACAATACGATTTACTCGGTCAAGCGATTGATGGGGCGTAATTACGAAGATACCGAAATTGAGCGCAAGATGCTGTCGTATCACGTCGAGAAGGGGCCGAGCGGCGATGCCCGCGTGCGCTTGCCGGTGATGAACAAAAGCTACACCCCCCAGGAAATCTCGGCGATGGTGCTGCAAAAGCTGAAAACCGACGCCGAAGCCTACCTGGGCGAGAGCGTCACCGACGCCGTGATTACCGTGCCGGCTTACTTTAACGACAGCCAGCGTCAGGCGACCAAAGACGCCGGGAAGATTGCCGGCCTCAACGTGCGCCGCATTATCAACGAGCCGACCGCCGCCGCCCTGGCCTACGGCCTGGACAAGAAGAAACAACGCAAATCCGATCCATGGTTTTCGACCTGGGCGGTGGGACGTTTGACGTGAGCGTGCTGGAAGTGGGCGACGGCGTGATTGAAGTCAAGGCGACCAACGGCGACACCCACCTGGGCGGCGACGACTGGGACCAGCGCATTGTGGACTGGATTGTGGCTGAGTTCAAGAAAGAGCAGGGCATTGACCTGAGCAAGGACAAGCAGGCCCTTCAGCGCCTCAAAGAGGCCGCCGAAAAGGCCAAGATTGAGCTGTCGGCGGTGATGGAAACCGAAATCAACCTGCCCTTTGTGACCGCCGACGCCAGCGGTCCCAAGCACCTGCAACTGAAATTTACCCGCAGCAAGTTTGAGCAGATTACCGACGATTTGCTGAACCGGGTCAAAGGGCCGTTCAATCAGGCGCTAAAAGACGCCGGGCTGTCGGCCAGCCAGATTGACGAAGTAGTGCTGGTCGGGGGTTCGACCCGTATGCCGATGGTGCAGGAACTGGTCAAGAAGCTGACCGGCGGCAAAGAGCCGCACAAGGGCGTCAACCCGGATGAAGTGGTCGCCATCGGTGCGGCCATTCAGGGCGGCGTGTTGGCCGGCGATGTGAAGGATGTACTGCTGCTCGACGTGACCCCGCTGAGTCTGGGTGTCGAAACCCTGGGCAGCGTGATGACCAAGCTGATCGAGCGAAATACGACCATCCCGACCAAGAAGAGCGAAATCTTCAGCACCGCCGACGACAACCAGACCGCCGTTGACATCCACATCTTGCAGGGTGAGCGGCCAATGGCCGGCGACAATATGACCCTGGGCCGCTTCCGGCTGGAAGGCATCCCGCCCGCGCCGCGCGGCATTCCGCAGGTGGAAGTCACCTTTGATCTTGACGCCAACGGGATTTTGAACGTGAGCGCCAAAGACAAGGCGACCGGCAAGGAGCAGCGCATCACCATTACCGCCAGCACCAACCTGAACAAGAACGACATCGAGCGGATGGTCAAGGAAGCCGAGAAGAACGCCGACGCCGACCGCGAGCGCAAGGCCGTGATCGAGGCCCGCAACCTGGCCGATAACATGGTCTACCAGGCCGAAAAGTCACTGCGTGACCTGGGCGATAAAGCCGACGCCGCCATTAAGGCCGAGGTTGAAAGCAAGGTAGCCGACGTGAAGAAGGCCCTGGAAGGCGACGACAAAGCGCGGATCGTCAGCACCAGCGAAGCCTTACAGCAGGCGATGATGAAGCTGGGCCAGGCCGCCTACCAACAGCCGCCGCAGCCCGACGGTGGCTATACCAACGGCCAGGGCAACAACGGGTCAGGCAAGCCCACCGACGAGAATGTGGTCGAGGGCGAATTTACCGAAGCGTAAGGTGGTAAAGGCTCAACGCGGGTCGCAGACCCCCTCCGAGCGGTCAACTACCAAGAGTGTAAAATAGAAAAGAGGGATAGGTCATTTGACCTGTCCCTCTTTTTGTTTCTGGTTCTCTCCACAGTTGTCGTTGCGCTGCTGCCCCCGCTTGACCTGTTTGGAGCTTTTCAGCGGGCAAAAAGGTGTGATACAATGGGGTGAGCCTTGACCTCTGGGCGATTACATTAACCAGGGAAAAGGCCAAAACAGGGGGGTGAAAGAGCTTAAACATCTGCCAGTCGAGAGGCAGATTGAAATTTTACATGAACGAAAAATTATCATACAATCAATTTGTGAGTATGTAATTGTTTACAATGATGGACAAATAGAAATCGGAGCTTTAATTGGCGAACAGAGTCAGTTATGCCGAGGAAATAAAAGCCACGCCGGAGCAGGTCTGGACGGTTCTAACCAATGTCACCCGTATGCCTGAATGGGCCTTCACCGAGGGGCGCTACCCTTATCCGGTTGAAGGCCGCTACGGTAGCGAGCAGCACCAGGGACCGGGGCACGCTGTGGGTGGGCGTCTCCGCCGATGG
>JAAUSP010000775.1 GCA_012032575.1 Anaerolineales bacterium
TCACTTTCAACATGGGCCTCATCGGTCAATGGATTGAACAAATACTGCTTTATAGTGGGAATAAGTTGTCCCTCGGCATTGCGGTCACAACCAAACGGCGTGGGTCCCCAATGGCGTCCTAGAACCAATACTTTTCAAATAAGGCGATGGGGTAGCTCTTGAGGTATACTTTTTGATTGACGAGATCAAAAAAGGACCCAAAGGAGAACTACCCCATCGGTTACAGGTTACGTGAGATAGAAGCAGAAAGCAAGTTTAGCCAAGAGTTGAGCCTGCCCATGATTGAAAATATTGTTCCCCGAGCCACCATCGCGGCAGTGCTGGCGGCTGAAGGACGGTTGACTGCACGGGAGCGTAAGTTAAACTTGCTGGTGACGGTGCTGTTAATCATTATGATGAACCTTTACACGGCTGACTCTATCGGCGCAGTGCTGGAAAAGATGGCCCAAGGCTTACGTTACATCTGGCCGGACCCGGACTATCAGGTTCCCAACGCCAGTGCGGTTAGTTACCGTCGGGATCAGGTGGGGGCTCGACCGGTAGTAGCCCTGTTTCATCAGGTCTGCCGGCCCTTAGCCGAGCCAGACACGCCGGGGGCCTTCTTGTTTGGCCTGCGGCTGATGGCCCTTGATGGCACGACGGAAGATGTGCCCGATACTCCAGCCAATGCAGCGGCCTTTGGCCGGCACGAGAGTGACCGCGGTCCGAGTGCCTTTCCCCAGGTCAAAGGGGTTTATCTGGTCGAGTGCGGCACTCACGCCATTGTTGATGCCGGCTTTTGGCCGGAGCGAACCAGTGAACGGGTGGGTGGCTTACGCCTGCTCCGTTCCCTCACGCCAGGCATGCTGGTGATGTGGGATCGCGGCTTTCATGATTATGATATGTTTGTTCAGGCGCGACAGCGGGGAGCACACGTCCTCAGTCGCTTGCCCGCTCACATCAAGCCGCTGCGCTTGCGTACCTTAGCTGATGGTTCTTATCTGGCTTATCTTCGCCCCAGTGACTATCAACGCCGCAAAAAAGGCGAACGGCTCCTGGTCCGGGTGATTGAATACACCCTGACCGACCCGAACCTGCCTGGCTGGGCCGAAACGCATCGTCTGGTGACCACCTTGCTCGACCCGGAGGCTTATCCCATCCTGGACTTGATTTGTGCTTATCACGAACGCTGGGAAATCGAAATCACCATTGATGAAATTGATACCCACCAACGCTTACTACCCGGTCCGTTGCGCAGTCGCAAACCGGTTGGGGTCATTCAGGAGTTGTATGGCCTATTAATCGCCCACTACATTATCCGGGCTTGCATGTACCAGGCTGCCCGACAAGCTCAGCTTGACCCCGACCGGCTCAGCTTCATCGGGGCAGTCCGAATTTTGCAGCAGGCCGTGCCGGAATTTCAGATAACCACCCCGGAACAACTCCCAGCCTTGTACCAACGCTTGTTACGGGATATGGCCCGCAAACGCTTGCCCCCACGTCGCCTGCGCTCTAACCCGCGGGTGGTTAAGCGTAAAATGTCCAACTTTAAGTTGAAACGGGCTGAACATCAGGCTTGGCCTCAACCCACCGTTCGCTCTTTCCGCGAAGCTATTGAGGTCAAGCCCTGTTCAGTCATAAGTTTACCCATTACCATTGATCTTCTATCTCAACCAATGATGACTACGGAACTGGTGCTTATTTGAAAAGTATTGGAACTAAAACGTATTAAAATGCATACTAAATGCATAGATAATACATAGTATTACAGCGCAATGTTGATGAGAAAATAACCAAAAAGAGAAAGGCATGATATTGTTCTCCCACCACGAGCGAAGTGGGAAGGAGAAAATAGCATGCCTGAGACAATTATAACCAAGATACAGTTTATTGAAACATGTCCAGCCCCGGAGTGTAACCTGTCGGACAGGGATGTTGAGCAGTTTGGGACAGAATTGGACGATTATGTGAAGCAGTTTGAGCCAGCCTTTCGGCGACGGGAGCAATGGCAGTGGGGTGGGCGGTACATTCGAGGGCTGTTGGGGGATACGGTTCGTAAGACCATCGAACGGATGGCTCTGGAGATGGGCTACAATGTGCGGGATATGCAACACTTTATGGGCCAAAGTCGGTGGTCGAAGGAAGCAGCGGTGCAGCGCCATCAGGGCTTGGTGGCTCAGAGCTTGGGGGAAGCGGATGGGGTGATGTTGGTTGATGAGTCGGGCGTGGTCAAACAAGGTCAGGCTTCGGTGGGCGTGGCGGCGCAGTATTGTGGGTCGGTGGGCAAGGTGGCGAATTCGCAAGTGGGGGTGCATGTGGGCTACGTCAGTCGGCAGGGTTATACCCTGTTGGACAGTGGCTTGTTTATGCCCGAGGACTGGTTTGATGAGGCCCATCGCCACCGGCGTCAGGCCTGCGGCGTACCGGCTGAACTGATCTACCAGACCAAACCGCAGATTGCCTTGGCCTTGTTGCAAGCTGCGGTGAAACGCAACGAACACCTGGAAGAACCATTGCTGTTTCAGTGGGTCGCTGCCGATGCCTTGTATGGCGATTCGCCGGCTTTTCGGGACGGCGTGGCTGCTTTGGACAAATGGTACTTCACCGAAGTCAAAAGCACCACCCTGGTCTGGTTGCAACGACCCGAAGTCTATCTGCCCGCCTGGAAAGGGCGGGGGCGTCGCCCGACCCGCCTGCGCTTGTGCCAGCCAAGCGACAAAGCCGTTCCGGTGCAAGGCCTCGCGGCTCAAATTCCGGCCTCCGCTTGGACCCGAGCCACGATCAAGGAAGGCAGCAAAGGTCCGATCATCTGTGATTTTGCTTTCCTGCGCGTGGTTGAAAGCCGAGCCGGTTTGCCTGGCCCCGAACTGTGGCTGGTTATCCGTCGTAATATCGATAACCCGACGGAACTCAAATTCTACTTCAGCAACGCCCCGGCCGATACCCCCCTGTTGGACCTGGTTCGGCTCAGCGGGCTGCGTTGGCCCGTTGAAATCATCTTTGAAGAAGGCAAAGGCGAACTCGGCTTCGACCATTATGAAACCCGCAGTTGGTTGGGTTGGCAGCACCATCTGTTGCTCGTGGCCCTGGCTCATCATTTTCTGGTCCGCCTGAGACTGAAATTCAAGGACAATGCCCCGGCTTTGACCCTCTACCAGGTCCGCCTCTTGCTTACCAGCGTCTTGCCCAAACCGGTTTTTGGCCCGGCGGCGGCTCTGCGCCTGGTCCGCTACTATCAAAAACGTAACTTTGCCGCTTATCTGTCTCATCGTAAATCTAAACTGGCTCAACTCGGTCTCTCAGCCGTGCTCAACATTGCGCTGTAATATTAGATGGCAGATCAAAAAAAGGCGCGTCAAATTGAGGAAAAGATCCGGCAGAAACTGGCCAAACTGGGTCAAGCTCTGGACGAGTGGTTTAACAAACAGCGCTTGCCACGCCCCAACCCCTGCCAGTTCCCATTGACCGACCCTAACCGCAGAAAAGTTAACAATTAACCATTGACA
>JAAUSP010000776.1 GCA_012032575.1 Anaerolineales bacterium
TGTACGATCAGGACCACTACGCCGAGCTGGTCGGCGCTGCCGGGGTGGACTGCCTGGTTTGGACCTTTCGCGACCATCCCCACGCCAACCGCAATCCCCATCAATACGGCTGGGTGGATACGACGCCCGGCGCGACATCCGCCGCATCTCCTGTAAAGCGCCCCTCAACGGCAGTGTCCGGCGTGACCCCGGCATTATCGGCGCGTTCTGGTTCCGCCAGGCCCGTTTCTTCCTGGAAGCTGCCGACGCTTTGATCGCCCAGAACCGCCGCGTCAACAACGAATTTTACGTTGATTCAGCTATCGAAGTCCTGGTCGAGCAGGCCGCCGCGCCAGAGTCTTCGACGTGGAGCACTACATCTGCTTCGGCACCCCCGACGACGTGCGGAGCTATGAGTATTGGGCGACGTATTTTGATAAAGCAGCACATCACCCTTTCGAGCAGGGGCGCAGGGGCGCAGAGGGGCAGGGGTGATGCTTCTCACTCTCCTCTGCTCCCCCGCACCCCTGCACCCCTGCCTGTTAGCAAGGAAAAGCTGAGATGGATAGAAACGCCCCCTGCCTGTCCATCGTCCTGCCGTGTTACAATGAAGCCGACAATTTGCCCCTGCTGCTGGCGGGTTACCGGCAGGTCTGGCGCGATTTACCGGCGGAGCTGATCCTGGTGGATAACGGCTCGACCGATACCACGGCGGCAGTGCTGGCCGAGGAACTGGCCCGGCCTGAATTTGCCTTTGCCGCAGCGTGTACGTCGCCGCAATCGCGGCTACGGGCATGGCATTTTGACCGGCGTGCAAGCGGCCAGGGGCGAATTTGTCGCCTTCTCCCACGCCGACATGCAGTGCAGCCCGGCGGATGTCTTTCGGGCCTACGAGCGGCTGCTGGCCGCGCCCGACCCCAGCCGAACCCTGGTCAAAGGCAAACGTTCCGCCCGCGACGCCAGCGCCTCGCTGGTCACCAACGGGATGGCCGTGCTGGCGTCCACGGTGCTGCTGACCCCGCTGACCGACATCAACGCCCAGCCGAAACTGTTTCACCGCAGTCATCTGGCCCGACTGACCCGGCCCCCCGATGGCTTCCAATTCGACCTGTACGTGCTCTATCGGGCCAGGCAGGCCGGGCTGACCCTGCTGACCATCCCGGTGGTTTTCGGCGAGCGCGTCCACGGCCAGTCGAAGTCAGCCTTTAATATTCTGGCCCGTTACCGCACCATCTGGGCGACGATCACTTATATCTTCAAATTGCGCTTCGGAGGCGCGGCTTGACCCTGCTTCGCTGGCTCATCCGTCACCCGTTGTGGCTGCTATTCCTGGTCGCCTGTTGGTCCGCCTCCTCCCGGCGACGGTGCGTTTTGTCATCGGCAGCGACGAAGGATTGTTTCTAACCCTGGGCCAAAACCTGGCCGCCGGTCGCGGCTACACCGGCGACGGGGTGACAACCCAGATTGACTTTCCGCCCGGCTTTGCCCTGTTTGCCGCCGCCGTTTATCTGCTGGGCGGCGGCCTGGAACTGCCGACCCAGCTTAATATTTTGCTGATTGGGGCGCTGCTGCCGCTGCCCGTCTATTGGCTGGCCCGCCAGCTCAGCGATGCCAAAACCGCGCTGCTGGCCGGCCTGCTGACCGCGCTGCACCCGGCCCTGGTGTTGAGCCAGGGTAACTTCGAGTCGGTGGCGGAACAGCCGTATGCCCTGCTGTTGTACACGGCCTGGGGCTTGTTGGGGTGGGGTCTCATTAAACATGTTCCGGTAGGGGCGAGGCAGGCCGGTGCGACTTTTGCGAAGCAAGGCGAGTCCCCGTCCGGCCTGCCTCGCCCCTACTTGTGGGCCTTTGCTCTGGCTGGACTGCTGACCGGTATGGCCCATCTGGTCCGCTGGGAAGGTGTCATTCTGGGCGGGGTAGCGCTGGGGATTATCATCCTGGGGCTGCGCCGGGCAGCGCTAAAGCCCGTCCTGCTCTTTGGCGGGGGACTGGCTCTTTTTGCCGTGCCCTACGCCCTTTATCTGTACCAGGTCACCGGCTCGATCCTCAGCCCCAAAACTATGTTGACCCAACTCCACGCCGCCGCCATTGACGCCAGCACCGCCGACCCCTACGCTATCGAGAAATACTTTTTTGAGCCTTATGAACTCTGGCTGGCTAATCCCCGTGTGCCACCGCAGGTGGTCCGGGAAAACCAGTTGGCCCCCTTGCAGCGCTACACCGGCAACGTCCTGCTTGAATTAAAGCTCTGGTTTACCTCGTTTGCCTTTATGACCGTCCTCTGGATTGTCCCTTTTTTGATTGGGTTATGGGCGCTGGGTTTCAACCAAACTCTGTTTCTGCTGCCGCTGTTCATTCCCCTGGCCTTTATCCCCGCCTCGGTGGTGGACCCGCGCTATTTTTTGATCCCGCTGCCTATTTTGATGATTTTTACGGCACGAGGTTGGATGTGGCTGCAAGAACGGTGGCCCCTCTCCCTAACCCTCTCTCCAAAGGGGAGAGGGGACAAGAATGCTCCCCTCTCCCTAAGAGGGAGAGGGGCCGGGGGTGAGGGTCAGCCCCGCCTCTCCTTAGCTACCTTGCTCATCACCGCCACCCTCGTCCTCTTCACCCTGGCCGACCTGAGCGGCCCGTTTCTCTACCCGCGCCCGCTCGAATACCGAACGGCGGGACTGGCCCTGCGCCAACAGTTGCCGCCCGGTGCGCCGATCCTGGCCCGCAAACGGCAGTTGCCTTTTTACGCCAACGGGGTTTGGGTCTGGCTGCCCTTTACCGATGTGCCCGGCGTGCTGGCTTATGCGACCAGCCACCACATTGACTACCTGGCCCTGGACCGCTACACCACCCCTTCCCTGCGACCCCAACTCGTCCCCCTGCTCGACCCGGCCAACGCCCCTGCCAGCCTGACTCCGCTGTATGTGGGCGAGGACGTCATTGTCTATCAAATCAACCAGACTGCCCAACGTTAAACGTTAAACGTTGAAACGTTGAACGGAAAGTGACGATGAGTTTACTGACCACCGGCCACTGATAACAAATACCCTCCGCCTCGACGCGCCGCCGCCGGCCCTGAGCGGCGAGATAGATTGGGCGCAACTGGTCCACCACGCCGACGGTCACTCGCTGACGCCGCTGCTTTACGCTACCTGGCGCGAGGCCGGCCAGCTTGAGCGCATCCCGGCGGCTGTCCGCGAGCGGATGGCCCAGGCTTACGCCGACAACGCCCGACGCAACGAGAACATTCGCCGCGAACTGCTCGAACTGGACCGGCTTTTGAGCGAAGCCGGCGTGCCGCACCTGCTTCTCAAGGGCTGGTCGCTGATCGAGACCCTCTACCCCGACCCGGCCCAGCGGGTGCTGTACGACCACGATTTCCTGGTCCCCGCCGAGCAGGCCGAAACCGGCCACCGGGGTGCTGCGAGCCGCCGGTTTCCGGCCTCTGCCCGGCAAGGATGAATGGGTGGCCAAACATCTACCCGCCCTGTGGCGCAACGATAATTATCAAT
>JAAUSP010000777.1 GCA_012032575.1 Anaerolineales bacterium
GTAGCGACGATCGAGCAGCGGGTTTTTCGACACGCCGCTCACTATCCCTCGCCATGACGCTGCAACTCGACATAGAGCCGGCCATCGAACAGCGTCTGCAGCCGCTCGACCATGTGCGCTGCGGCGGCAGTCTGGCCGGCCTGCAGCAAGCGACCGATCGCGCTGCCGCCGCCGCCGGCGTCCTCCGCTGCCACCACGTCCGCCGCCACCCCCACCGAAGGAAGGTCGATCTTTGGGCGGGCGCGCTTCGCTGACAGTGATACTACGCTGGTTCAGTTCCTGGCTATTGAGCCGCTGGATGGCATCCTGGGCGGCTTTTTCCGTCTCCATCTCGACAAAACCAAAGCCCTTTGATTGTCCAGTCATGCGGTCGGTGATAAGGGCCACCGAAACTACCGGCCCAACCTGGGTGAACAACTTGTGCAAGTCATCCTCAGTGGTGCTATAACTTAAATTGCCAACATACAATTTTTTGGTCATGAGAGTCCTTTTTAATTAGGGAAATAAATTAGATAGGCAAAAAGTTGTTCACCACTGGGAAAAAAGCAGCGACCAGATCTTCAAGAAGCTGGCCGCCGCTCAAAAACCGAACAGAAATATACTTTTTCCTATAGACGTAAAGTATACCTTATCGCTTTATATTCGTCAATTTGATTACACTATCTTCTCAAGCGGTACCAAATTGCTACCTGAATCCCATAGGTAACGGTAAAAACAATCAGGCCGATAATAAAAAGCCAAAAGATGCGCTCCGGGCGAAGGACGGTAACGAGGGTAACAGGAGGAATATCGGTTGGGAGTACGCTCTCTGTGGCCGGCTCATCACCCGTGCCGGGATTGGGCAGCGCCGCTGCCATAGCAGGTGCGCCACCGGGGGCAGCCAGGTTGACCTCTTGACCGTTCAGCGCGGTCAGTATTTCGACGGTAGGGGTTGGGGTGAGCGTGGGTGGGGCTGGAGCTGCATCTGGCAGCGCGGAAGCTTGTATCTCAGGGGTAGGCGTGCCTGAAGCAAGCGGCGGGGTTTCAACCGGCGTTTCGGCAGGAAACGTGGGGGTGGCGACCAACGGAATTTGAACCACCCGCCCGTCAGGCGAGCCGGCCTCGATGACCAGCCGGGGTGCGCCGCCGATAAAGCAGTTTCCCGGCCCGTTACTGCATGTTGCCGCCGGCAGGTCCACCGTGTAAACGCCGTCCTGGGCGGTGATGGTTTGTTGATTGCCTGTATCATCCACCAGGAGGGCCTGGGGGGCAATAGCATTAAGCCTGAAAGCGGTCGGGCTGGTGGCCGTGTTCCATAATACGGTGGTGGTCTGGCCGCTGCGATCCAGTGTGACCAGGTAGACATCGCCCAATTGCAGCCATGAGGTTTTGGCGACGCCGGCAAAATGGGTGCTGACCGTTTGGAACGCCGTAAAGGCGGGCCGGCGTGAATTATCAGCCCGCAGCAGACCGTATGGCTCAACCGACTCCGGGTGCGGATTGTCGTTACGCAGCTTGTTGAAAGCGACTCGTTCCGCACCGCCGGCCAGGGCCAGCGCAAAAGCCTGGATCACAAACGCGCTTTGTTCGGTCAGAGTCACACTGACCCCCGCCGGGGCGGAGAGCGGCTCCAACGTATCGTCTGTGGGGGGAGCATTGGTTTCATTAAGCCAGATTGGTTTGCTGCCCAGCCCGTGAGCGTCGAGGATGCTGCGCACATCGGTTAAAATCTCAAGCATCCGGCGCGGATTGTAGTAGAAATGATAGCTGGCCGCATCGAAGAAATGGTTGTTGGGGGCAGCTTCGGGGTCGGCTACAATCAGATCGAGCAGGCGGGTAAGATACTGGGGCTGGTTCCGGTCGCTGTCCCAGTTGTAGGTTAGTCCGGCCAGATGGACCTGCATACTGGGGTCCACACTCTTGATCTTAAAGTAGGCTTCCTTTAGTAGGCGCAGGTAGTCTGCTTCGGTCCCGGCCCAGGTATAACTGGGTGAGGCCGGATCGGTGACATCCGGTTGATTCCAGATAATCCAATGCTTGACTCGCCCCTTGTACTGGGTTGCAATTTTAAAGACAAAATCGCCCCAATATTCAGAGGGCGGCACGGCGGTGGATAGGCCGCTGTCGGTGGCCCAGGCCGGCGTGCCAATCAACACGGCTGCTACTTGTCGCCCGGCCGCAACTTCGGCATCGAGCAGGGGGTCAGGGACATTGGTGGGTTTCCAATCGGAGGGGCCGGCGGGCTGAACCACATCCCAACGGAAAAAAACGCGGGTCCAACCTGCGCCGGCGGCGCTGGCTTCGGAGGTGTTGACAAAGCTATCTACCAGGCCAAAGCGCAGATCGAATGGGGCGGGAGCGGCAGTCGGAGCCGGGTCCTGTGCCTGCGCTGTTGCGGCAGACTCGGCCAGGCCAAGCAGACAAAAAAGACAAACATAAACGAGAAGCTGAAATCTTTTTCGCTTAGTCACAAGCTAAGTTTACATAAAAAATAGATTTTTGTAAAATTGAACGGTTCATTTTTGAACCTGAGTCTTAACTGTTTCACGCTGTGAATTTGCGTTTTGAGGTATTTGTGATATATTGCTTCTTTGCCAGATGGAGCCGGCAGTTGCGGCTCCATTCTTTCTGCCCTTGACATGGATCAAGGGCAAATCCATAGAAAGGAGGTAACTGGCATGCGAGACTACGAACTTGCCTTTATTGTAATGCCCAATGTTGATGATAAGGGCGTCACTGCGGTGGTGGAAAAGGTTTCACAATTTGTGAAAGCAGTCCAGGGCGAAGTGACGTCGGTTGATGTATGGGGGCGGCGCACGCTGGCCTATGCTATCAACAATCATCGCGAAGGCATCTACGTCCTCTTCCAGGCAAAGATGCTCCCCGCGTCCCTTAATGAATTAGAACGCAATCTTAAATTGTCAGAGGAGATCATTCGTTATTTGCTGGTCAAGGCTGATAACTAATTTTTTTGAGTTGGTCATGGGATAGTAAAGGGATAAGCGAAAATGACAAGAGGATTGAACAAAGTAATGATCATTGGCAACATTGGACGGGACCCTGAACTGCGTTACACCCCTTCCGGTAAACCGGTCACTTCCTTTAGTTTGGCTTCCAGCCGTTCCTGGATTGCCCCGGATGGCGAACGCCGGGAAGAAACGGAGTGGTTCAATGTAGTCGCCTGGGGTAATCTGGCCGAAATCTGTAATCAAAAGCTGGCAAAAAGCCAACAGGTTTATGTGGAAGGCCGGCTGCAAACCCGCAGTTGGGATGATGACCGGGGCCAACGCCATTTTCGGACAGAAATCGTGGCCAATGAAATGATTATCTTGGGGCCAAGAGACAAGAGCAACAACCGGCATGACTATCACACTGACGAAGCATTGCCACTTGAACTGATGGACTCTGTGGATGTCGAGGAACATAACGCATTTTAAGTAACCCATAATTTTGGAGATAAATATGGTTGATAAGCCTATAAAAGCTA
>JAAUSP010000778.1 GCA_012032575.1 Anaerolineales bacterium
TTACCCTATTCTATCATAGGATGGAGCGGCTTACAGCACTCTGGCTCATTGGGTGCATTTCTGTTTGGGGGCGAATTTTTGACCAACCCACCCGGAAATGAATTTCCGGGCTAGCCAACAACGCCGGATGAATCCGGCTAGCCTCGTTCACGAGGCGCTGTTTACTAGCTCGGCGAGTTCATCGCCGAGCGGGTTCTGGTATACGACAAGGTCGCCCCAAAAGTGAAATACTCCCTTTTAAGCAAACCCCATTGCCAACACCTCAGAACTGTGTTATAGTGTAACTATCCCACTAAAATAAATGCCTTTTTCCCCAGCCGAAAGAAAGGACTATGCCAAATTCAAATCCTTTCTTCCATCGCGGGCCGGTCCATGACCGCGCTTATTTTTTTGGCCGCCGGCAGGAAACGGGCCAAATTCTTTCGTTGCTGAGCAACGGCCAGAGTATCGCCCTGATCGGCCAGCGGCGGACGGGCAAGACCTCGCTGCTGTTTCACATGGCCAATCCCGAAGTTTTCAGCCAGCACGGCCTGAGTCTCAACCAACACCTGTTTGTCTATATTGATTGTGGCGGTCTGGTCGGACTGGATCAACCCGGCCTGTACCGGCTGTTGTTGGAAGAGATCGCCGAGGTGCTGGCCGAAAGAGGCGCGAATCCCGGCTCACTGGTGCTGCCCGACGAGGCAAATCCGCTCACCTATCGCGCCTTCGAGCGGGCACTCCGGGAGTTGACCCGGCAGGGTTGGAAACTGCTCTTGCTGCTGGATGAGTTCGAGCGGCTCAGCCGCAACCCTCATCTGGACCCTGATTTTTTCTCCGGCCTGCGCGCCCTGACCGCCCGCTACCCCATCGCCTATGTGACTGCTTCCAAACAGCCATTGTTGGAGTTGACTTACGCCGACGCCAGCGCCCTCAGTTCTCCCTTTTTTAATATCTTTGCCACGATTCGCTTGGGCCTCCTGACCGAAGATGAGGCCCGTGACTTGTTGACCACTCTGGCCGCCACAGGTGGGTTGACCTTTGACCCGTCCCTGCTCGATTTTCTGCTTGACCTGGCCGGCCCCCACCCCCTCTTTCTGCAAATTGCCGGTTTCCACGCCTTTGAGCTGCAACAAACCAAAGAAATTACACCGACCCATGCCGGCTATGCCGCCCTGCGGGAGAGGTTTTACGCTTCCGTCGAAGAGCATTATAACTACTACTGGCGTTATCTATCTGCTGCCGAGCAGCGTCTCCTGGCAACTCTCCCCACGGCCCCAACGAGCCAGTCCGATGTACTCCGCCGGCTGGAACAGGCCAGCCTGATTGTCCGCCGTAACCAGGGGTACGATTATCTCTCTTCGGCCTGGCGCATGTTTGCACAGGCTCAAGCCATCCCCGGATTGCTCCAGGCCGGTCCTGTGGCCGTGGATAAAAGTCAGCGCCAGGCCCTCCTGCACGGTCAAGCCCTCACTCTGACCCCGACGCAGTACACCTTGCTGACTTATCTGGTGGAACAAAGCGGTCAGGTTGTGACCAATGAGGTTTTGGAGCAAGCTGTCTGGGCCGAGGAATACATCGAAGACCCGGAACGGTTGAAATCGGTCATCAAGGGGCTGCGCCAGGCCTTGGGTGCAGAAGCAGCCCGGCTGGAAAATGTACGAGGGGTGGGCTACCGCTTTTTACCCTAACTTTTCCCCAAATCCTCCCTCAATCTCCCCTGAACTTTCCTTAAAGTTGACTCTGTTTTGTTGTAAGCTGTAATCAGGATACAAAATAGTTATTGCTTAACAAACAGGGGGCAACAATGAAACGGTTTACAATCGCAATAATGATGACGGTGTTTACTCTGGGGTTGACTTTTATGTTCTATGCCAAACCAGTCGAGGTTCCGGTGCAAAAGGACGTCTGGAATCGGGCGGGCAGTGGCTTTGAACTGAGCAGTTTACGGGACGACAGTCCCAGCCTCAACCCAAACCGAGGTCTGGAACCGCGCCGGCAGCGGCTTCGAACTGAGCAGCGTCAAGGCTTCCGTTCCAGCCTCGGATCAAACATCTGCCTGGAACCGTTTTGGCAGCGACTTTGAACTGAGCAGCGTGCGGACGATCACCGAGATTAAAGCTTCCATTCAAAAATATTGGTGGAACCAGGCCGGCAGTGGCTTCGAGTTGAGCAGCATGTCATCAGATCAAAAGTAGCTGTATACGCTAGACCCTAAAGGTCTTGAAGACCTTTAGGGCTTACTGGGCTAATAAAGTTGTTGCATAAAAAAGGGGAAAGATGAAATTTATACGGCGATTATTAGTCCTGCTCTTCCTCCTCACCGCTCTGCCTGCCCCTGCAATCCTGGCAGAAGGCGGCGTAGCGGTCCGGCCCTACTGGACCTTCCCCACCGCCGCGCCTGTAACCCACGTCCAAACCGGCGACGTTGACGGCAACGGTACACCGGAGGTGGTCATGACGACCGCCGACAACTGGGTTTACGTGGTGGAGAACGACGGCGACCTGGCCTGGCGTTATGAACTTGAGACCCAAGCGACTACCCTGCTGGTGGCGGATATAGATGGCGATGGGCAGACTGCCGAGATTTGGGTGGGAGGCTGGGATCGGGATTTCTTACTCAGCGCTACCGAGAAACCTATCTGGAGGGCTATCCACCAATCTTACGCTGGGCTGGAATTACCCGCTCTGGAAGGCTTTGCGGTTGATTTGGATGGAGATGGCCAGCAGGAACTGCTTTCGGGGAATCCCCTATCTGTGGGCGTCACGGATAGCAAAACAAGCGCGACCCGGTTGATTGATTTTATTCGGCCGGTGATAGACGTCTGGGCCGGTGAGGTGGATGGCGATGGCCGACCGGAGATTGTGCCCAGTGTGATTGGTAACCTGGTCTATGTCATGGACAGCGACCTTAGCCCGGTATGGCAGCAGGCTATCGAAGGCGAGGTGCGTTTGGTGCAGGGAGGGGATGTAGATGGTGATGGTCTAGCCGAGATTGTGGTCCTCAGCACGTCGTGGGAGCTGTTCTTATGGGAAAACGATGGGCAACAGGTTTGGCATAATCAAAACCTGACAGGTCTAACAGACCTGTCAGGTTTGACACCGCCTATGCCCGGACAACTGCTCGTCCATGACCTGAACGGCGACGGGCAGAGCGAGATTATCGTGCTGACCCCAGGGGCGGCGGGGATTCAGGTTTTTAAAGGGGATGGCAGCCAACTTTGGCAACAGCCCTTGGGTTTGGTGACAGACCAGGACGCTCCTGGTCAGAGTTCCGAAGATTTCCTGATGTGGAAAGCCCTGGAGTCCGGATTTCAATCCGGACTCCAGGCCGCCGATATAAACGGCGACGGCCAGGCCGAGGTCGTCGTGGCAACAGGCGATCAAGGGCCGGTTTATCTGCTGGCTGCCAATGGTCAGCGCTTGGTGGAATACCTGGCTGGCAAAACTACTGGCACGCTGGCTATACCGACTGAACGGT
>JAAUSP010000779.1 GCA_012032575.1 Anaerolineales bacterium
AGGGTGCGCACCAGCGTCTCCGGGTTGGCCTGGGCCGAATCGGTCGTTACCTGCACAGATGTACCAGCTTGTCATCACCCACCGAGGCCAGTGTTGTGCCGGCGGGATTCCAGGCGACATCTTTTACTTCACCCAGATGGCCGGTCAGGGCCACCATCGCCGGGCTGGCAGCGACATCCCACACCCGGGCCGAGCCATCCAGGGAGGCTGAGAGCAGTTGGCCGGGGTTAATTGGACTCCAGGCCGTCACCCAAACCCAGTCAGTATGACCGGTCAGGGTGGTTAAGGGTCGGCCTGTTTTGATGTCCCAGACAATCACCCGGCTGTCATCGGAGGAGGAAGCCAGCCAGCGCCCATCAGGATGCCAGGTTACGCTGCGTACCCAACTGGTATGCCCCACCAACACATCGGCAATGTGGCCTTCCCCTGTGTCCCAAATCCGCACTGTGCCATCGGTTCCGCCCGTGGCCAGGCGCGTCCCGTCAGCGTTCCAGGCCAGGCTGATGACATCACCCTGGTGACCGCTCAGGCGGGTTTCAATGGTCATTGTCGCCGCATCCCAAATCAAAACCTGGCCGGCTTTGCCTACGGTGGCAAATTTTTTACCGTCCGGTCGCCACTCGAGGTCCCATAACTCGTTGTAAGCGGCTTTGGGGCTGGCCAACAGGCGCTGCGTGTCCACATCCCACAGCTTGATTTTTTTGTCGGTTTCGTGGCTCAATAGCTGCGTCCCATCGGGACTCCAAACGGCCCGATAGACCCCGCCGCTGGCCACGCCCTTAAAGCGGCCCACCTGTTTGCCTGGGCCACATCCCACAAGCGCAGCGCGTCGTCAGGCGGGTCGCCGCGTGAGGTGGAAATCAAATAAGTTCCCTGCGGGTTGAATCTGACATCCTCCACCGGATTGGCGTGTCCGGTCAAAGTTGTCAGCAGTGTGTTTGTTTGGGCATCCCAGATTTGAATCTGGCCGTTATTCAGACTCAGGGCGATGGTGCGGCCATTGGCGCTCCAATCGCCGGCGAGAATACCCGCCTCGCCGCTGGTCAGGGCTTGCCAGGGGCGAATGGTGGGCAGGACTTGCCGCAGCGTATTCCGAATTTCCAAATTGTCGCCGGCTTCTTGATTGGCTTCCAGGGCTAATAATAAGCTTAATTCGGAATCAATGGGTAAAACATTGACGGCTTCGGCGGCCACGCGGCGGCCCTCGGCGATGCGGCGGGCTTCTTCCGCCTCGATGCTGCGGGTGATGGCCCACCATGTGCTCAGGCTCAGAATGGCAATGACCACCACGGCAGTAGCAGCCACCCGGCGCAGCCAGCGATGTCGAGCCGCCCGGCTCTGGCGCAGCAGCTCTTTGGCCTCATCATTCAACACCAAAAAAGCTTCCTGGCTGTGAATAATATCGTATTTATCGCGGCTCAAAACGGTTTTGTAGCGCCGGAATGACTCAACCTCCCGATCGAGCAGTTCCTGGGCGGCTTTTTGAGCCTGCACTTCGGGGTCAACCGCAATTTCGGTCAGCAGGTAATCGTGGGCCAGTTCGTAAGCCGCGCCCTGGCTTTCTTCATCCTCTTCGACCCGCACCAGCCGGCCCTCGACCAATTCTTCCAGAACCTCGCCGAGGGTCTGAGCGCTGGTCAGGTAGAGGGCCAGGGTGGCAGACAGGTCATCATGCCGCCGCCGAATGCGCCGGTGATCCGAAGAAACCAGGGCCATGAGCAGTTGCCGGGCCAGTTCTCGCTCTTTATTGCTCAGGTTGCGCTTTAAAACACGGTTCAAATGGCTGCGCAGAATTCCCCGCGCCCCACCTTCCTCCTCGTACATTTGCAGGGTGATCAGGCGCGGCAGATTCGGGTCGGCGGCGAGACGCTCTTGAAGCTGCTCAAACAGGGCCGAGCAGACCAGTTGAATATGGGGCGGCGACAATTCGCCGGGCTGGTGTTCGAGATTGGCATCCAGGTCAACCAGCAGTCTTTGGATCAGGGCCGGTTCATAGGTGACGCCGCGCTGCCGGGCCGGTTCAACAATGACCTCGGTGGCTTCTTCGTGATTCAGGGCGCGCAGCAGGTAATCATTAGCAAAAGGATTTTTTATTTCGGGGCGGAAGGTGGCCAGGTTGCCAAAATATTCTTTGCGCATGGCCAGCACCCAGCGCACCCGCAGGCTCTCGTCTTCCAGGCACTCGGCCAGTTGGCTGATGAAGTCGCGCCGGTTATCTTCGTCAAGCTGGGTAAAAAATTCCTCAAATTGGTCCAGAAAAAGGTAGAGGTGACTGCCCTCGCCCAAAATCCGGGCCACGCGATGCAAAAAATCGTGCAGCGAAGCCTGAGCCAGCCCCGGCGCTTGCTCAAGATTGGGCAGAATCGCCCGCTTGACCGCCAGCACCGGATTGACCTTCCAGGGGCGGATGTGCAGAGGCAAATCGCCCGTGGTCAACAGGCGCGAAGCTAACCCCGCCTGTAGCAGCGAGGTTTTGCCGGCCCCCGACTCGGCGTGCAGGATGGTCAGCGGGTTGCGCTCCAGGCAGGCCAGCACATGCTCAATGGCCTGGCTGCGACCATAGAACAGGGCCGCGTCTTCAAGGCGATAGTCGAGCAAGGATTTGTAGGGGTTGGTAAGGGTGGTGGTTTTAGGTTTTTGAGCCACCACCTGCTGCAAGCGTGTCGCCAGGTTGACCACGGCTTCGGCCAGCAGCGCCTGTTCCTGGTCGCGCTGTTTTTTGGCCTCTTCCACCGCCGAAAGGGCCTGGTTGACAATCAATTTGGCCCCAGTCCCAATAGCGACAAAACTGCCTTCAATATCGCCGACATTGATGCCCGACCCCAGCGCCAGATTGAGCGGAGCCAGCGCCTCGGTCAGTTCATCCGGCGAAAGGCGGCCGGCGAGAGCATCGTTGACCAAATCAATCGCGGTCAGGTGGTCGTCAAGCTGGTTGACCAATTCCAGGGGAGCGTTGCCGCCATACTTGGCCTCGCGCTCGCGCAGGGTGTTGAGGTTTTTGTGCAGGGTGGCTAACCGCTCTTTGAGATCGGCAATGGTTTCTTGATCTAGCTTATGCTCAAGTTCTTCAATAGGAGGTGTTGAGAGCAAGTTACTCATATCTTCATTCCTCGATCAGGCAACCAGGGAAAATGATACTAAGTACAGGATTGCGTAAATTCGTCACAATTTAACATGACCAGTTCCCGTATGTCATTTCGAGCGCCAGCGAGAAATCTTGGTCTTTGCCTGGAAGTTTAGGTGGTGGGGAAGAAGATTCCTCCCTCCGGTCGGAATGACATGACTCACCTTGATTTCGCTACGAACTAATGCAATCCTGTACTAAGAAACTGTCTGTGAATAACTTTTCAGTTTGGAGATAAGGGATTAGAGATTGGCGATTGTTTAATCTCTAATTACCAATCTCCAATCTCCTTGTACAGTAAAGTTATTTGTGGACGAGTTCTAATGACATTT
>JAAUSP010000780.1 GCA_012032575.1 Anaerolineales bacterium
CACTTCGACTGTGGACTGGGGGGTAATTTGCAGACCAAAACGGCCCGTAATCTGGACGGGCATGGTCACGCCAAAGGCTGTCACCGAGGTGTCGCTGGTCAGATTGATCTGATTGCCCGGCAGCAGGTCGAGTTGGACCGGCCCGCCCGCCGTGCTTTGGGCAAACTGGTTGAGCGATGCTTCGCTCATGGTCACGCGCAAGCCGGGGACAGCAGCATTTTCCGGCGCGGTGGGCGTCGGAGCCATCACGGCTAGCATCAGCGATGCCAGCACCAGCAGAAGTCCCCCGCCGAGCAATCCCAGCAGGATACCGCCGGCGCAGCCCAGCAGCCCGTTGCCAATGGAGTCCGGCGGCGCAGATGGTTGATCGTACCCAAGTTCTGTATCCAAGGTCTAACCTTTATCGGGTATCAAGTTTGGAGATGAGGTGGCCAAGGAGGAAAGGAGGGCGCGAATTTGATTCATCCTCCATGCTTCCAACCTTCCATTCTTCCCCTGTATTGTTCCAATTTGGCTAATGGGGCTTACAGTATTCTGACCACTTTGGGGGCGTGATGCCACAATTCTTCCAACTGGTAATAGCTGCGTTGTTCCGGGGAGAGGAGATGCGCAATCACCGAACCGAAATCAATCAACATCCAGCCGGATTCGGGTGTGCCTTCGACGCTGGCCAGGCGGCTGCCGGCGTGTTTGAGCTTTTCCAGCAGTTCATCGCCAATGGCTCTAATTTGCCGGCCGGATGAGCCATTGCATAACACATAATAATCCGCCAGCAGCGTCACTTCGCGCATATCCAGCATTAAAATGTTAGCGGCCTTTTTGCCGGACGCAATTTCTACCACCGCATGAGCTAATTCGTTTGCTTCCAGGGTTACCTCCGAAGATGTTGCAGGTTTTAGGTTGCAGGTTGAAAGTTACAAATTGCAGGTTGTTTTGCTACCTGCTACTTGTTACCTGCTCCTTTTGTCTAACTTTTTTAATGTTAGCACAAGTTGAGCCTGTCGCCAAACTTCGAGCCACCCTTTTTTGACGAAAGTTCTGCTTCTGGTATGATTGGGCTGATTCTCTTATGACAGAGGCCAAAGGGTGGATTTAGCTAATTTTTTGCCGGCGGCGCTGACCTTGCTGCTGCCGTTCGGCCTGATCCTGTTAATTGCCAGTGCCGTGCCAGAGGAGCAGGCCCCGGCTCTGGCTGTGAATGGTATTGTGGCCTGGAGCACGGCAGCGCTGGCTTATTTTGGGCTGGGCTTCGCCTTTCACTTTGGCGGTATTGCCCAGGTGACGCCGAACCCGGCGCTGAGTGGCCTGTATTGGGAGTGGTATCCACTCGATCAGTCGGTTGATCTGGAGGTGGCGCGTCTGTGGGGGGTGGTGGCTCTACAGGGCTTTGGTCTGGCCGGCGACGTTACCACCCCTACCGCCTTGTTTCTGTTTCTGAGTCACCTGGCGCTGGTCGGAACAGCAGCGCTGCTGCCGTTAGCGGTGTTGCCGCAGCGGGTGCGGGGCCTGGCGGCTCCGTTGACCGGCCTCTTAACCGGGGCGGTGATCTATCCACTGCCGGGCAACTGGCTCTGGGGCGGCGGCTGGCTGGCGCATCTGGGCGCGAGTTTGGGCTTTGGTCACGGTCTGGTTGATTTTGGCGGCGCGAGTGTGGTTTTTTTGAGCGGCAGTGTGGTCGCGCTGGCGGGCTTCATCCTGTTTTGTCCCAGCGGGACCCAAACCGAGGCGGCCTCCCCGGTTGAAGAACTGGTCGTGACCACCGGGCCGGATTATCGCCTGGATGTGTACGAAGCGCCGGAAACCCTCCCCGAAGCTGAACTTTTGCCCCTCATCCCCATGCCCTCGGCCTATCTGCCCATTTTGAGCTTGCTGGGCGCGGGCTTGATGCTGCTGGGCTGGCTGGGACTGTCAGCCGGGCTGCACACCCCAACCGCCTTGAACTTTAGCCCGGCTCAGGCGGCAGTGGCCGGGATTTTGGCCGCCTTGAGCGCAGCTTTGACCGCCGCCGGCTATAGCTGGCTGACCACCCGCCGCTTCGATCCGTTGATGACCTCGCGGGGGCTGGCTGCCGGTCTGGTGGTGGCGCTGGCCGGTGCGCCCTTTATGCCGATTTGGGTTTCGCTGGTCGCCGGGTTGTTGATGGGGCTGCTGCTGCCCGTCCTTATTTACTTTTTTGACCGTCGCCTGGGCGATGAAACGGGCACATTGACCACCTTTGGGGTCAGCGCTCTGTTGGGGCTGCTGGTATTACCCTTCCTGGCCGATGGCCGGGCCGGGCAGGGCTGGAACGGCTTCGGGCTGAGTGATTATTACGGGGTGGCCGGACAGGGCGTCTCCGGGCTGTGGGTGGCCGCCGGTTTTGCCTCCGACTGGCCGGGGCAGCTTCAGGCCCAACTGGTCGGCGTGGCGGCGATTACGGTTTGGGCGCTGCTGTTGGGGTTGCTGCTGTTTCAAACGGTCAAGGCGATTTTGCATGCCTGGGCGCGCACTGGCCTCGAATTAGCCGACCCGGCGCTCACTCCTCCGGCCAAGCTCGAAGAGGCCAAACTGCCAGCGGAGGCGTCCGGTTCGGCTTCTGAATTGGGCCAGACGTAGGTTAGGAGGCGGCCTGACGTTGCTGAGCCGTAAAGCTAAAACGCCGAAGTTAGGCTATACTGATGGTAGTTAATCGGTGCAGGGGGTGCGATGAAGGGTAACTCATCGCACCCTCGTACCGTCTATCTTCTTTACTTGCTTTAAACAGACCAGGTTGTGGCAACCCGGTCTGTTTTTTATTCCTGCGGGAGCAGTTTTCGGGCCTCGGCTACAAACGTGGCTGCGGTGAGGTTGTCAATGTTGCAGAAACGGACCTCCTCCAGGGCAGAGGCCGGATTTTGGGCCAGATAATCCAGGGTGGTTTTGATAATCACCCTGGCGCAAATATCTTTGGGGCCGCCAAAGATGCCTGAAGAGATGCCGGGAATGGAAATAGTTTTGACCTGATGTTCATCGGCCAGGGCCAACGCGCTGCGGACGGCGCTGGCTAGCTTGTGCTCGTCGTTGCCGCTGCCCCAAACCGGCCCGACGGCGTGGATGACATAGTTGGCGGCTAAATTCCCCGCCCCGGTGATGGCCGCGCTGCCGGTAGTGACGGGGCCATGCTGCTTGACCCAGGCATCGCTCTCCCGCTGGATAGTCTCGCCCCCCTGCCGCCTGATTGCCCCGGCGACCCCGCCGCCGTGCTGCAACCCCTCATTGGCCGCATTGACAATCGCCTCCACTGTTTCAGCCGTCAGATCACCCTGCACCACCCGCATAAGCTGACCGGCGGACAGCGTCTGCTCAAAAAGGACTGTATTGGTGCTCATAGTTTCACTTCATAATTAGGCGCTTTTGAAGCGTGGCATTCGTTAAGTTTGTCACAATGACTTTAACTTGTGAAAGGATTTTACACCTGTAATAACAATCGCCACA
>JAAUSP010000781.1 GCA_012032575.1 Anaerolineales bacterium
CGAGCCGTACTGCTCCTTGACTTTTTCTGGATCGCGGCGTTGTTCGCGGCGTGGTTCATGATTATTGAGAGATCCTCGTTGGCGTCGGGGACGAAAGCAGGACTCTGGCTGTTCTGGATCTTTGTGGATCCATTCCGAGCGGGAGGGCCAGCGGACTATCAGGCGGCCGCAGCTTTTACAATCGCAACTGCCGTGGTGATTCGGGAGGCCGGACGGGGTCGACGGTCGACGGGAGGCCTGGCGTTGGCAGGACTTCTCGTCGGAATGGCATGCTACACGCGCTACGCTTACTGGCCTCTTGTGCTGGTGCTCCCATTCGGCTTCTGGCTGGCGGTGAACACTCTCGGTCCGGGCGCGACGTCGCGACCTCTTTGTTCTGACCGCCGCCGCCGTCGTGCCGCTCGCCGTTATCGGCGGCATGCATCTCTGGAAGTCGGGTCATCTCACATATCTAAGCGCGTACTTTCCGGATGGAAGAGGACTCGGCTTCTACCCGAGCCAACTGATCGAGTTCTTTCCGTTCGTTGCCCATGCTTTTGGGCTCGATCTGGCTGCCAGGGCGTTGCCAGTCGATCTCGATGCGCGATGGAAGGATATCGGCTGAGAGTCGTAACCGCCCTCATCCTTGTATTCTATTTCCGGAGCACGGCGATGCACTGCCTGGCGGCCGTCCGTACGGGACCCATCGACCGCTCATCCGCAGCCATCGCCGCGACCGGGATGGCCACGATCGTCATGACGTTGGGAACGCTGGGCCTCCTGTCGTTGAGAATTCCGAGCGGACGGGGGGGTGTCGGCCTGGAGGTTCCGCGATACTTTCTTCCGTTAATCGGATTTTTTTGTCTGTACGCCGCGCGTGAGCTGGAGCGTGCCGCTCTCGCTAGGCGACTCGCACCGCGGCTACCGCGTGCTGGGCACCACGACGGAGTACTTCCAGCGCTATCGCTACGCGCGTGAGCAAAGCCTGCGCTTCGCCGCCGCGCCAGCCGGCCGCCAACCAGCACGCGGTAGACCTGCTCATCGAGCGGATTATGGCCGCCCCCGGCGAAATCACCCTGGTGGCTATCGCCCCGCTGACCAACCTGGCTATGGCTATTCGCCGCGAACCGGCCCTGGTGGAAGCCGTGCGCGAAGTGATTATTATGGGCGGCGCTATCCGGCACGAAGGCAACACCACCCCGCTGGCCGAGTTCAATGTGTATGTTGACCCCCACGCGGCGCAGATTGTCTATCATGCCGGTCTGCCCATCACCCTCGTCCCCCTCGACGTGACCTACCAGTGCATCCTGACCCAGGCCGATGTGGACCGCCTGTTGGCCATTGACTCGCCCATCACCCGCTTTGTGGCCGACTCGACTCGCTTTTATATGGAATTCCACGACGAATATCAAGGGATTGAAGGCTGTGTCATCAATGACCCCCTGGCCCTGGCCCTCACTTTTATGCCCGATTTGGTGGAAACCAGCCCGCTACACGTGACCGTAGACATCCACAGCCCGCTTTCTCTGGGCAAAACTATGGCCGATTTTTATCGGATGTGGGACAAAGCACCGAATATGCAGGTCGCACTCAAAGTGCAGCCGCGCCGATTTATCGAGCTGTTCCTGGAACGGATTGAAAATTTGGCCCGCCGCCTAATTTAAAGGCAAAAATTGGCGTCATTTGACCGTTTGATGTATTCTATGGACCAGAAAGTGTCAATCTAACACTATCAAATCTAATTAGAAAAGGGGAAAAACTATGAGCGTTGCAACACAACTAAAAAGAGATTTTAGTACCATGACTTTGGTTCTGATTCCGGTGGCGATTGCCATTAATATCGTCATCGGCCAAATTGTCCTTCTGCTCAAATTGCCGGTCTACCTCGACTCCATTGGCACGGTTCTGGTGGCGGTGCTGGCCGGGCCATGGGCCGGAGCGCTGACCGGCACGTTGTCGAATATCATTTGGGGTTTGTTGATTGACCCCGGTGCTTTTCCCTGGTTTCCGGTAGCGGCGGCCATTGGCCTCGTGGCCGGCATCTGTGCTAACTTTGGCTTGTTTAAAAATTGGTGGAAAGTCATCATTACCGGCTTTCTGGTCGCTGTGGCGGCGGTTATCGTCGGCACACCGATTGGGGTCTATTTGTTTGGCGGCATCACCAGCAGCGGGACCACTTTTCTGACCGCGTATCTGCTGGCTACCGGCCAGGGCCTGGTCGAATCTGTCTTGACCACCAATTTCCTGTTCGAGCCGCTGGACAAAATCATCACCTGTCTGCTGGCCTGGGTGATTATCCGGGGGTTATCGGTGCGCTACGTTTCTCGCTTTTCCCGGTCAGATAACGTCAATGCTTAAGCCAAATTGAACTGAAGGGGACTAAGTTCCTTTAGTTCCCTTCAGTTCCCTCTGGTTTTGGAGATTCCCCGTTGCAAGATAAACTCAGCTTTTACATTCACCGCGACAGTCCCCTCCACCGGCTCAACCCGCTCACCAAGCTCACCCTCACCTTCAGTCTGATTCTGATGGGCTTTTTAGCCCCCGGCTACTGGACCGCCACCCTTATTTTTGTGGTGATCCTGTTGCCGTTCAGTGTGTGGGGCAAAATTAGCCCGGAATTTACCCGCACTACCTTTCGCCTGATTCTGCCGCTGACCCTTTTTTTGTTTGGCATGCAAAGCCTGTTCTATCCCGGCGGCAAAACGATTTTGTTTAGTTTCTGGATTTTTTCGGTCAAGCTCGAAGGGGTGCAGTTTGCCTATCTCACCGCCAGCCGGATTATGAACATGGTCGGCTCATTTCTGCTCTTGCTGCTCAGCACTCACCCCAGCACGCTGATGACGGCCCTGACCCAGCGCGGCCTGCCGCCCGCGCTCACCTACATCATCGTCAGCACCCTGCAAATTCTGCCCCAAATGCGCAACAAGGCCAATACCATCATTGACGCCCAACGCTCGCGCGGATTGGAAACCCAGGGCAATTTGCGCCGCCGCTTTGGGGCACTCCTGCCGTTGGTTGGGCCGCTGGTGTTTGGCTCGCTGGTTGATGTGGAAGAACGGGCCATCGCCCTGGAAGCACGCGCCTTCAAAGCCAAAAGAACCAAAACCAGCCTCCTGCTCATCCCCGACTCGCCCATCCAAAGCAGCTTCCGCCTGGGCCTGATTATCCTGACCGTGCTGGCAATTGGAGCAAGGATATGGTTCTAATCAAAGTTGGCAAGTTAGAAGGTTGGAAGGTTGGAAGGTTGGTAAAAACCCAATCTTCCAGCCTTCCAACCTTCCATTCCTCGCTACTTCATTCTTGAGGTTCCATGCCGATCATCGAAATCGAAGCCCTGACCTACCGCTACCCCCACACCTCGCAGCCCGGCGCTGCGCGACCTGTCGCTCCGGATTGAACCGGGTGAATTTGTCGCCATCGTCGGCGCGAATGGGGCCGGCAAGTCTACCCTCTGCTACACCTGACC
>JAAUSP010000782.1 GCA_012032575.1 Anaerolineales bacterium
GTTCTTCTTGGGCGGGGAATTTCGACAATACAAAACAACGGATTTGAAAGTTTATTAATAACTTCAACAGGAAGTTTTACATTTGCAACGCAGGTTTTAAATGGGAACTTCTTATTCTGGAAGCATCTTTTCTCAACCTGCTTCTGGAGTTGCGACAATTTCTTTTCACACAGGAAATGTTGCTGGTTCAAATTATACAGGAATGGTGGTCTCGGTTTCTGGAATTATTCCTCCATTTACAATTCCTTTAACTGCTCGCGCTCTTTTCTCATTCTCCGGTCAATCAAATTTTGTCGGTTCTGGTGGGAATCCACCATTAACAACCGGTTCTGTTTCTGGTTCTTGGAGAATAACAACGCCAGTTGCTTTTGGAATTCTTAATGAAGCAGGAAGTGAAACTCCTCTTTCACCTTTTGCAGATTATCTTCGAACAATTGAGACAGGAAGAGGTGTTATCGTCCATAATTGGGCACTTGGTGGCCAGGAAATTGCTGCTTTTCAATCAGGGACCACCCTCTTTCGTCAAGGCATTTCCGGCACTATGGGAATGGTCTCGGCATCGGTCAACAACCTTTTAACCTCTTCTTATTATACATCATTAATTTGGGACCAAGGTGAAAGCGACAACGACCTCGGCGTCCAATCCGGAACTTATTTGAATAGCCTTTCCCGATTATTAACAGATTTTAGAAATAACGCACAAGGAATTATGGGGTCTTCTTCGTTAATTCCTATGTTTATAACCCAGCCTTCTTATGCGGTTTTCACAGCTTCTGCCCAAATCGCCCAAGAAGAGTTTTCAAGGATTTCATCAAGTGTTTACATAACCTCTCCAACTTACGCATTCTGGCACACCGGCACGGCGGTTGATCCGCATTATCGAAACACGGCACACCGGAGAAACGGGCAATACATCGCAAAAGCGGTAAATCGCGTTTTATTTTCTGGCTCCTCTTGGACGGCTTTAAGACCGAGCACCATAACCGCCAACGGGAATTTGGTGACCATTAATTTTGAAGGTGGTGATGGGTCTGCTTTGGTTATTGATAGCGGCTCGGTCTTTCGCAAACCTTTCCTTGGTTTTTCGTATTTTGACCCCCAAGCAACCGCCAACATGCCGAGCATTCAATCGGTTGTTGTTTCCGGGGCTGACCGACAAATTCACTTAACCTTAACAAACCCAGCCTCCTCAACCGGAAGAATTCGTTATGCGTTTAATAACATAAACAACGCCGTTTTCGGTGCTCTCGGGAGGTATTCTATCGGCGGGAACATAAGAGACCAAGACGCAACGCCATCAATTTATTCTTCTTCTCTTGGAGATGAAATGGATAATTTGCCTCTTTGGAATTGGCTTGTTGCTTTTGATAGGCCAATCAATTCTTTTGTTTCAGGAACCGGAGAGACCGATAATCTTGCTTCTGGCTCAATCCGGACAAACGGAACAGGAATTGCGACCGCCTATAATTTAACAACCTTTGACGCCGCATCATCTTTTATCTGGGCTTTCAAAATTCGTGCGACAGCCTGGCCGGGGTCGTCAAGATTAATTTGCGACCGAAACCGAAATCCTTATCGGGGGATTTCATTAAGAACAGCGAATAATAATTTAAGTGTTCTTTGTCCTGTTTCTTTGGCTTCAACCGCGGAGAGTTTTAATACACCGAACGGGCAGTTTGTTAATAACCAGAATTATGCCGTGGTTATCATCTATTCCGGCTCTGGCGCAGCCAACGTCAACCGAGCAAGCATCTGGATAAATGATAATGGGCCCGGCAATTGGCGGTCTTGCGATTTAAGTTATACAGGAACTCTTGGGGCGACATTATCGTCGGGGTCTTTGTCTGCTTTTGACTTTTTCAACGGCAACGCCGGAACAACCGCTGCCGCAAGCCTTTCTGGAACAAGTATCGGCGAGATGGCGATTTGGCGGAATCAATCCGCAACCCTATCTCAAATTCAAGAAATCTTCCCAGGAGGAACGACAGGAACGATGGGAACTTTGGGGAGTTCTTCTTTGGGTTTGCCGGACAATTGGTGGTCTTGGAATGGAAATACTCGAGATAAAGGAAGAAGAGGAAACCATGTTTTTATTTTTAATACCGGAGCGGCTGAAACGGTCATCTTCTCGGGGAATGTGGGGTAAGATTCTTTTCCATAAATCAACAAACTATTTAACATTAATCAATTTGGAGGATTAAAATAAATGGCTTCAGGAGCAGATAAATTTCGTTTCGTTTCACCAGGCGTTCAAGTTCGAGAAATAGATAATAGTGAACTTCCGGCTGAACCCGCTTTGACCGGTCCGGTTATTATCGGACGAACAGAGCGCGGTCCAGGATTAAGACCGGTTGAAATTACATCCTTTTCTCAATTTGTTGATTATTTCGGGATGCCTGTCGCAGGTGGTGATGGAAGCGAAGTTTGGCGAAACGGAAATCGGCTTGCTCCAACATACGCTGCATACGCCGCACAAGCTTATTTAAGAAACTCCAATAAAATCACATTCGTTAGAACTCTTGGCGTATCCCACCCAAATGCTACCAATTCCGGTCTCGCCGGTTGGCAAGTTGGTTCGGCTCCGAGCACCTCTTCTGCCGATGGTGGCGCCTATGGTCTTTTCATAATTGATAGTGGTTCTGCGACAAGTCAATTAACGGGAACTCTCGCAGCGATTTTTTATCTCTCAAACGGTTCTTTGGAACTTTCCGGAACTTTGCGAGGAACCGCAAATACACAAATCACAGGAACAGCGGTTATGATTGCTTCTCAAGGAAGCGATAAAGAGTTCAAAGCTTTGATTAGAAATTCTGCTGGAACCGTGGTTGATACAATTTCTTTCAATTTTAACGCAAACTCAAAGAAATTCATAAGAGAGGTTTTCAATACCAATCCAACCCTAACAAATTCTGGAATAACTCAAACAAGCCAATTGAAAAATTATTTCCTTGGTGAAACTTTTGAGCGAGCTGTTGCGGACCAAGTCACCTCTTCGGTTGCGGGTCAACAATTTGGCGTCATTATGGCTCTTTCTTCTGGGTCGTACATTCAAAACCGACAGAAAATGGATGCGAAATCCGCCAAAACCGGCTGGGTTCTTTCGCAACACCTTGGGGTCTCTTCTTCGTATAATTTGTTAGACACCGCTCAAGTTACAAGACTTTTCCGGATTAATACTTTGGAAAGTGGAGAATGGGAACAGAAGAACTTAAAAGTTTCAATAACCGACATTAAGATTTCTCAATTCCAAGACAATCCTTATGGAACATTCTCGGTCGTTATAAGAACAACCGATGATGCGGATGGTTCTCCAAAAATTATAGAGCAATTTAATAATTGTAATCTTGACCCAAGCTCGCCAAATTACATCGCAAAGAAATTGGTGATACATACTCGGTTTGGGATGAAACACAAAACGATACATAGCATAT
>JAAUSP010000783.1 GCA_012032575.1 Anaerolineales bacterium
CGAGCCTGAGAAGGAGTGTGACCTGGGATACCCTGGGGTAGGCGCCGATTGTTGCTGCGAGCACGTTTAGGAGAATCCAAGTCGAGGGGTATCTGACCGGGCCGAAACCCATGTCAGGAGAAGCAGGATGCGACTAATTTACGAACGGGTGGCTGGATTGGATGTGCATAAGAAGACAGTGGTGACCTGTCGGATGCGGGTGACAGCCGAGAAGCGGATTGAGTGGGAGAGCAAGACCTTTGGGACGACGACCGCGGAGTTACTGGCGCTGCACGACTGGCTGAGTGAGTGGGAGTGCAGCCATGTAGCGCTGGAGAGCACGGCGGATTATTGGAAGCCGGTCTACAATCTGCTGGAAGGGGAATTTGAAGTATTCCTGGTCAATGCCCAGCACGTCAACAAGGTACCGGGGCGCAAGACGGACGCGACCGATGCGGAATGGTTAGCCGAGTTGATGCTACACGGGTTGTTGAAAGCGAGTTTCATTCCGGCCAAGCCGCAGCGGGTGTTGCGGGAGTTGACGCGGTATCGCAGCACCTTGGTGCGGGAACGGTCGCGGGTGGTCAACCGGGTGGAGAAGTTGCTGGAAAGTACGAATATCAAACTGACGAGTGTAGTCAGTGATGTGATGGGCGTCTCGGCCCGGGCGATGTTGGAGGAACTGGTCCGAGGGAGCACCGATCCGCAAGCGTTAGCCGAGTTAGCCAAAGGGCGCTTGCGTCAAAAGACGAAGGCCTTGGAAGCCGCCTTGGTGGGGGTGGTCGAGGCCCATCATCGCTTCATTCTGGCTCAACAACTGGGCCACATTGATTTCTTGGATGAACAAATCGAGGCCATGAGTGCTGAAATTGGGCGGCAGTTGGAGCGGATGAGCCAGTCTGGGCCAACGGATGGTTCAGCCCAACCCGATCAGTCCGGTCAGCCCGATAATTCAGTTCCAACAGAGCCACCTCCCCTGAGTTGGACCGAAGCCGTGGCCTTGTTGGATACCATTCCCGGCGTGGATGAGCGGGTGGCCGAAGTGATGTTAGCCGAAATGGGTCTGGATATGCGCCAGTTTCCCACGGCCAAAGATTTGGTCTCCTGGGCCGGATTGGCTCCTGGTAACCACCAGAGTGGGGGTAAACGCTATCCCAGTCACACCCGCAAAGGCAACAACCCCTTACGCAGCATGATGACCCAGGCGGCTTGGGCCGCCTCCCGGACTAAAGAGACTTTCCTCAAAGCTCGTTACCATCGCTTGGCCGCCCGACGGGGGAAGAAGCGGGCCATCGTGGCTATTGCCCATTCGATGTTGGAAAGTGCCTGGTATATGTTGACCCGTCGCCAGCCCTATCAAGAATTGGGCGGTGATTATTATGACCAACGTAAAAAAGAAAACAAAGTCACTTATTTAACCAAGCAGCTGACCCGGCTCGGCTTCGCCGTGACCCTCGACCCCTTCCCCGTCGCTGCTTAGAAGTCTATTTTCTTAGGAGTCTCAAGATCAACTTATGAAACAGGATTTTGAATACATCGTTCTCGGTTTAGGCGGTCTGGGCAGCGGTGCGGCTTACTGGCTGTCGCGACAGGCCGGCAGCGAGGTACTGGGACTGGAGCAGTTTGAAATCGGTCACGTGCGCGGCGGGTCGCAGGATCATTCGCGCATCATCCGGCTGTCGTACCATACCCCGGCCTATGTTCAACTGGCTAAACAGGCTTATCAGGCCTGGGCCGTGCTGGAAGAGGAAGCGGACGAAAAACTGATTGTCAAAACCGGCGGCCTCGATTTGTGGCCGGCCGGCAGTGTTATTGCCACTACAGATTATACCGGCAGCCTGGCCGCCTGTGATGTTCCCTTTGAGCAGCTCGATGCCGCCGAGGTGATGCGCCGCTGGCCCCAATTCCGCCTGACCGACGATGTCACCGCGCTTTATCAGGCCGAAAGCGGGATTGCCCCCGCTGCCAAATGCAACGCCGCCCACCAGCGGCTGGCCCGCGCCAATGGGGCCACCTTGCTCGACAATGTGCCTATCACGGCCATTCGCCCGCTCGCCGGTGAAGTCGAGGTGGTGGCAGGGGGAACCACCTATCGCTGCCACAAGCTGGTCATCACCGCCGGAGCCTGGACGAACACCGCCCTGGCAAATTTTGGCCTCAACCTCCCGTTGACCGTCACCCAGGAGCAGGTGACTTATTTCGCCACCCCCCACCTGGCCGATTTTGCCCCGGAGCGTTTCCCCATTTGGATTTGGATGGACGAACTATCCTTTTACGGCTTCCCGGCCTATGGCGAACCAGCCACCAAGGCCGCCCAGGATGTCGGCGGGGAGGAAACCACTGCCCAAACACGCTCGTTTGAACCCAATCCGGTCAATGCCCAGCGGGTCGAAAACTTCCTGGCCCAATATATTCCTACAGCCCTCGGCCCGGTTCATTACAGCAAAACCTGCCTTTACACCATGCCGCCCGACCGTGATTTTGTTATTGACGCCATTCCCGGCCACGAAAACTGCGTGGTTGCTATTGGGGCGGGTCATGCCTTTAAATTTGCTTCACTTATTGGTAAAATATTGAGTGAGCTGGCGACTAATGGTTCGACCGCCAGCAACATTGACGCCTTTAAAATTGACCGGCCTATTTTGCAAATGGAGAACCCGCCCAAAAGTTTTATGGTTTAACCATAGGCACTTGCTGTGGAGGGGGTAGCAAGGCCAGAATCGCCTTAAAAAATGAAGCCCACTGAACGACCCATTCTTGATTTACTTTACTCGCCTCAAGATTTGGCCCTTGAGGTAGCGGCAGTTGGAGGTATTTTACTCAACCTGGGGCTGTTCGGCCTTTTTTGGCCCCGTTTGCCCGCGGTCGTCCCCACTCATTTTGGGGTATCGGGTCGCCCGGATGCCTGGGGCGATAAAAGTACAATCCTCATTTTGCCCGCTGCGAGTCTGACCCTATACTTTATGTTGACAATTGTCAGCCGCTATCCCCATAAATTTAATTACCTCTGGCCGATCACCGCCCAAAATGCGGCGGAACAATACCGGCTGGCCCGCTCGCTGCTGGCCTGGCTTAAAGTTGAAATGATTGCGCTCTTTGGTTTTTTGGAATGGACGACGATTCGGACGGCCCTGAAACAGGGCGAAGGCCCGGGCTTTTTATTTCTCCCGGTAGTTCTGGGACTAATCTTCGGCACGCTCGGCATTTATTTTTATTTTGCCTATCGCAATCGTTAGTAACTACCGGAGTCAAACGGCTTAAGCCGTTTGACTCCATAATTCATTAAAAAATACTTTTCGGCAGTCGGCGGACCAACCGCCGGCGGTCTATTTACGTGAGGAGGAGATTTGATGATAAAAAGAAATTGGTTGGCCTTATTCACTCTCACCCTGGTGGCATTGCTTATTGCCGCTTGCGCGGCGGGGCGGCGCAGCCGGAAACGGAAAG
>JAAUSP010000057.1 GCA_012032575.1 Anaerolineales bacterium
CTTGCTGCGGCAGGCCGGCGAGCGTTACGAGGTCAGCCATAGTTTGATCCACAGCTATGCCCGCCAGCAGTTGCCGGCTCCGGCTAAAAGCATCCGGCGGCTGGCTGCCTGTTATGTCGCCCTGGCCTGGGAACAGAGCGCCCTGGGACGCGAGGGGTATGCTCGTCTGGATGCCGACCGGCCCCATTTGCTGCGGGTTTTAACCGGCTGCGTTGAGCAGGAAGAGTGGGAGGCCGCTTATGGCCTGGCCGCCGCCATTGAGGAATATCTGGATCGGCAGGAATACCTGGCCGAGCGGGTCATTGCCAACGAAGTGGGCCTGATGGCCGCCTGGCAGTTGGGCCGGCCCAACGAAGGCGACTGGCTGGGTAATCTGGGCGACACCTATCGCACGATGGGCCATGCCCGCTGGGCCATCGAGCATTTTGAGCAGGCTCTCAACACCGCCCGCCAAAACGGTGACCGCCACAGCGAGGGCAACAGCCTGGGCAATCTCGGATTAGCCTACCGCGACCTGGGGCAAACCGAGCGGGCCGGACAATATCTGCGACAGGCGCTCGCGATCTTTGAAAAAGTTCGCTCCCCCAGCGCCGATTACGTGCGCCAGTGGTTGTCCGAGCTGGAAGATTGACAGAGATTAGAGATTGGAGATTCGGGCTAATAATCTCCAATCTCCAATCTCTAATCTCTAATCTCCCAGACTGCCTAATCGCTCCCCCGACTGCTCAGGCGAGAGATAAGCCAGACCCCAATCACCAGGCAGGCTCCGGCAGTTACGCCGAACATAGGACGGAGGCCGAGCGCGTCGGCCAGGATGCCGCTCAACCACGGCCCGGCGAACATGCCGCTGGCGTACACCGACTGGTGCAGGCCAATAGCCGTCGTCCGTTCCGTGTCGCTGACGTAGCGAATGCTCAAGCCCATCAACACCGGGTTATTAATCCCCTGAGCCAGCCCCAAGCAAAATTGAGCCACAAACAGCACGGCCAGCGAAGGGGCCAGGGCGGCTATCCCAATCCCCACCGCCTGCAAGCCAAAACTCAGATAGACCAACTGCCGCGATCCCACCCGGTTGGCTAAAGCTGAAGCCGCCAGGTTGCCCAAAGCAATGACCCCCAAGTGCATGCTCAACATCATACTTTGGGTCGTGCCGGTCCCGCCCAATGTTTTGGCCAGGATGGGCATAAAGCTAAAGGTGATGCCCCAATCGGCGTATTGACTCACCGCGGCCAGAAGGGCCGGCAGCAGGACATCTTTGCGGGTAATCAGGCGGCCCGTACTGCCCAGCGCCGGCTGCACCGAAGGGCGGCGCGGTTCCCGAATGGGCAGCACCAGCAGAATGGCCAGTATCGCCACCCCAGCCGCCAGAAAAAAGGCCAGCGAATAACCGCCCCACTCGTTGAGCGAGCCGGTCAGACCGGTCCCGGTCATCCGGGCCAGCGAACTGACAAACATAAGGATAGCCGTGGCTCGCACCGCTTCAGCAGCGGGAAACTGGCTACTAAAAACGGCCACCAGCGGCACCCACGTTCCGGCAGCCAGACCGGTGACAGCCCGCCCTGCCAGCAAGCCGTTGGCGCTGTCAGCCTGGGCAATCAGCCACGCCCCCAGCGCTGACATGCTCAAACAAACCACGATAAACGGTTTGCGCCAGCCCAGCCAATCGGCGGCAATGCCGATGGGCAAGCGCACCAGCGCCTGCCACAAGCCGTACATCGAGAGAATGACGCCTACCGTCGCCAGGTCGGTCACTTTGCTTTGCACATAGGTAGGCAGCGTGGGGATATACAAATAGAGGGAAACCCAATAGAGAAAAGCGACAACAATATACAGCCCGATTGCCAGCCGGGGGCGGCTACCACTCAGAGGCGAAGCGGCTGTTGTGGTGGCAGTTAAAATTTTGTTCATAACCCCGGAACTCCAGGAAAGAGAGATTTTGCAGCGTGGTTGAGAAACAGAAGCAGTTTCCTGCTGAGGTTACGAACATTGTAACCCATTAGCCAAACCAGGCCATTCTACCTGGCCGAAATATCAACACCCCAAATTCCATGCTGTGCCTGTAAAAACAACTCGGCCAGCGCGTTGGGACGATGAACGTGGATATCGTGGTCGGTGGCGGGGAACCAGTGGGCTTCAGAGCGGGGCAGGCCGGTTTGGGCGGCGGCCACCAACTTACGTTTGCGCTCGCTCCAATCGTCGCCGCTGTGGGCCACGCAGATAAGCACCGGCGCTGTCACCTGGGGATAGAGGGTTTGGGGGCGTTGATCCCACATGGCCTGCAAAATAGCCATGTGATTGGCTAGATCAAGCTGGCGGCGAATCGTGCCATCGGGCAGGGTCTCAAAATTGGCCAGGGTGGCCTCGATTCCCTCATCAGTCCAGTCGGCGTGGCTGACCCGGATACTCTGTTTCAAAATCTCACGGGGCGTACCGTTCAAATCAGGTGGTCTTAATTCGGCGGCGACGGATTCCCAGGTGGCATTGGGCCTGGCCTGGAGATCGAGAAAGCCGCCATCCACAAAGCCTAATCCACGGGCCAGATCAGGATAACGTGCGCCGAATTCCAGCACCACATTGCCGCCCCACGATTGACCGACCACAATCGGCTGCTCCAGCGACAGGGCCGCCAAAAGCCGGGACAGGTCGGCGGTAATCGTCGCAAAATCATAACCCTCAGAGGGTTTGTCGCTCAGGCCGTGGCCGCGCTGGTCAACCGTCACCACCCGGTGCCCGGCCGCGGCCAGGCAAGCCGCTACCGCCTCCCAGGTCCGGCAGTTGCTCGACAGGCCGTGCAGCAGCACAAAAGGCGTTTGGTCCCCCGGCCATTCGCGCACATGCAGGCGCAAGCCAATGTCAACAAAGTGGTTTTGAAAGGGCATCGGCACCCCCATTCCTCAATACTCAATCTCGTGAGACGTGATGCGTGATGCGTGAAAAGTCATTCATCACGCATCACGTATCACGAATCTTGGAACTCTTTACGGCTGCCCATTTTTGGGCTTGAGGCGATACAACAACTCGCCCGCTTTTGGCACCAACAAGATACCTTCGGCTTCGCGGCCGCGCCATTCGTCGAGGTTGAGGCTGTCGGGGTCGAGATAGCCCAGGGAAAGGTTGCGGCAGCGCTCCTCCGGGATACGAGTGGCGAGAGTCACTTTGATGCGCGGCGACTCGACCCCGGTGGCGGCATCGTACTCGCCGATGCCGCGCAGGTGGGTACTGTGGGCCAGCACGCCGCCGGGATAATGCCTGAATTTGTCCCACTGCTTCAAAAAGTAATCGCGCACATGGTAGCCAATTTCGTCCAGCAGTTTACCATGCGTGTAGCTGATCTCGTCAATGTGGGGGGCGTAAATCACCACCTCGCCGCCGTCGGCGATGGCCGGCTCCATTTTGTACATACCTTTGGCCGCCGTCCAGATGTCGTCGTACATTTTCGGCATCACCGACAGGACTCGTTGATAGGGCCGGTCAATAAAGGTGACGTGCAGTTTGGCGGACAGATCGGCGGCGGCTTCATAGGCTTCTTCCGGCGTGCCGATATACAGCCCGGCCAAATCCTCGCCTTTGACGACCAAGCTAAAGCATAATTTAGGCCGGTCAATAAAAGCGGCGGCTTTGTCAATCACCCGGCGCACCGGGGTGTGCTTGGTGCCGATGACATCGTAGCTGGTGATAACCGCGCCCAGCCAGTGCGAAAAGTTGATTACCTCCGGCCCGCCAATGCCGGGGAAAAAGTATTTGTTGCCGCCCGAAAAACCGACCACCTCGTGTGGGAAGGTGGGGCCGCAGACGATAAGCTGGTCGTAGTCGAAGACCATTTTGTTGAGGCGGACATCCACCGCCTGGTTCATCAGGCCGCCGGTGATTTCTTCGATCTCGGCCGGGGTAATCTGGCCCAGGGTAATAAAGGTTTCGGGCAGGTCCCAGCGATGGTTAAAAATATTCACCCTGGCATATTTGCCGGCTCGCTCCTCCGGGGTCAGGCCGACCAGCGTGTTGATGGCCGACTCGCTCATGGCCTGGTGAGTGCCCAGGGCAATCAGATAATCGAGCGCCGCTACGTTATCGCCCAGATATTCATAAAACAAGCGGAACATCTGAGGAATAGGCGCGGTGCGCGTGCCGTCGGGGATAATGATCAGCACCCGCTTGCCGCTCAAATTGACCTGCGCCAGGGCTGCCGCCACTACTTCGCGGACTTCTGCCTCCGTTAAATATTGGTTTTCGTAACCTTTGCCAGCTAACATAATTCCTCCTGTAAAAATGGCTGGTACATGTCACTGCGAACCGAAGGCGAAGCAGTCTCCCACTTCGGAGAGGGAGATTGCTTCGGCCTATGGCCTCGCAATGACATTTGTATCTATGTCACTGCGAACCGAAGGCGAAGCAGTCTCCTATCCTAGATAGTGAGATTGCTTCGGCCTACGGCCTCGCAATGACATATTCTTTTCTTCGCCGCCTCGCCTCACACCCCGCTAAAGGCCGAGAAACCGCCGTCCACCGGCACGACGATTCCGGTGACAAACGCCGAAGCGGGCGAGAGCAGCCACATCATCGTCCCCAGTAAATCTTCGGCGGTCCCAAAACGGGCCATCGGCGTGTGAGAGATGATGCTTTGACCGCGGGCGGTCAATTCGCCGGTTTCTTTGTCGGTCAGCAAAAAGCGATTCTGCTCGGTCAAAACGAAGCCGGGGGCAATGGCATTGACCCGGATGCGGGGCGAATATTCCTGGGCCATATGCACCGCCAGCCACTGCGTAAAATTACTCACCCCGGCTTTGGCCGCCGAATAAGCCGGGATGCGGGTCAGCGGGCGAAAGGCGTTCATCGAGGAAACATTGAGAATCACCCCCTCGCCCTGCTCGACCATATATTTGCCAAAACCTGGCTGGGCAGAATCGTCCCCAGCAAATTAAGATCAAAAACAAAACGCAGGGCATCCGGCGGCAGGTCGAAAAAGGATTGGTTGGGATTGGTGGTGGCGCGAGGACTGTTCCCGCCCGCTCCGTTGATGAGGCAGTCAATCCGGCCAAACGTGTCCATAATTTTTCGGCGGCCTGCTGGAGAACTTCCGGGTCGAGCACATCGCCGTACACCACGATAGCTTCGCCAACACTGGTGTCAAAGCGGTGCATCAGCCGTTCGGCCAGGGCCGGGTCGCGATCCACAATAGCCACGCTGGCCCCACAGCCAACCAGCGCGCAGGCCATCTCGCCCCCCAAAATTCCGGCTCCCCCGGTGATCACAATCGAGCGGCCGGTAAAATCGTACATTTTGCTTAATTCAGCTAAGTCCATAATAGATCTCCAAGTTTAAGTTGCGCCCATAAGGGCCTTGAGCGATGTTGCGTCTTGCGTCTTCCGTTTAGTGTCTGACCACTGATCACTGACTACTGATGACTGGCTACTGTCCAAACGGGCTGAGATGTTTATCAAAATGCTTTTCGAGCATCTGGTAGTAGGTTTCTTCGTTGCCTCGCAGGGCCGCAAAGAAAGGTTCGCGGAAAGTAGGATGGGCCAGCACCGAGCCAAAAGTGACGTGCAGGACTTCCCGCCCGTGAAAATCATCGAGCAGGGTGGCCAGCTTGTCGTCCGGCCACTGGGTGATGTCGGGCACTTTGGACGCCTCAGCGGAAACGTGATAGGTGGCCCGGTCGGTTGGGTAGCGATCCAGGGCAAAGGCGACAATCTCGCGGAAAAGGGCCGGGTTCAGCACGGCGATGGCTCGCAGCGCTTCCAGATAACTCGTCCCGGCGGTTTTGAGGTGGACCAATTCGCCGGCCACCCTGGCAGCGATGGGATAAATGCTGAATTTATCGGAGCCGGAGTGCAAACTGAGTTTGTACGGGCCGTAGGTTTTGGCCACGGCGAAATGGCGGGCAAAGGATTTTTCAAATTCGGCCAGGTCGCCCTTGTAATCCACGCCCTTCTCAAACTCGCCCACGTAACGCGGGGCCAGGCTGACCCATTTGACGCCCAGCCGCTTGAGTTCATGCACAATGTAAACGTGCTCGGCCAGGGTGGTGATGGTTTCGGTTTCGTCCACACTCATCTCCAGTTCAAAAGGCAGGTCTCCCTTGCCTCGGCCAGGTGGCGGTACATGCTGACCGTGTGGGCTACCGCTCGACCGTATTTGGCCGTCGCCCGAGCCAGTTCAACCGGGCTGATGGTCAGGCTGAAATCGCCCAGGTCAATGGGCTGGCCGGCCAGGCGGCGCTGCGTATCTTCGGGGTCGCTGTCGAGGACGTTCCAGGGCAGCGCTTCGATTTTGGGCTGTAGCTCGTCAATCGAGGCGGTGTTGGCGCTGTTGTCCACGTATTCGCCGGGATCAATGGTAAAAAAGGTATACCCGGCGGCCACACAGATATCAATATCGTGGGTCGTTTTCAGGTGGTCGGCGTCGGCCCCGAAGCCGTCACGCCAGCCTTCCTGAAAATGCCCCACATGGCCTCGTCCATCACCTGCTGGGGGGTGCGCCCGGTGCGGGCATTTTCGCGCATGGACTGCTGGGCCAGGATGGGGGCCATCGTCGAGTGGCGAACAGCCCGGATATGGCCCGGCGTCGCCAGGCCCAGCCGGTCGCCGCAGCCAGCGGATTTGCGCAAGCCGAGTGGTTGGGCCACCAAAAAAGGCAGCACCGCCCGCAGCGCGGCGCGTTGGCCGGGGTGGTCGGACAGGTGGTCAGGGTCAGTTCCGTTCCGTCAACCGTGACAGATTTCGCCTGCCCGAAACCAGTCTCGCCGCTGACTGATAAAACGCCCAGATATTTGTCAGTGTCCTGTCGCCCCAAAAACAGCAATTTTCCCTGAGCTACAGCGATCGAGCGGGAATAAACCGGCATCCCGCTGAGCGACTCCAACTCGACGGTCAGGGCCTTGGCCTCATTCTCCGGCGGGACCGGGGCCAACTCATTTGCCTGAAGATACATTAATAAAGTCGTCATGGCTTTAAATTCCTTTTTGTCTGCATAAAGAATGATACTATAATCAAGGGGTTATCCATTTTATGCTTTTGGAGGTTTTATGTCCCACCCAGGTTCACCCTCGACGCCGCCTGTCCGCACGGCCCGCCCCGAAGCTGAACGCGTCGAGACTCTTGTGACTCAGTTGAAACGCTACCCCCAGGTAGACCCGGCTACCATCGGCGTGGTTCGAGCGCCGCTGCGCATCTGCCCGCTCGGCGCGCATATTGACCACCAACTCGGCCAGGTCACCGGCATGACCATCAACCAATCCATTCTGATGGCTTTTGCGCCCACCACCGATAACACGGTTTACGTGGAGAGCCTGGATTTTCAGCCGCCCGTCGCCTTTAAGCTCAACGACGTGCCCGGTTACGCCCCGCGTGATTGGGGCAACTATCTTCGCGGGGCTGTGCTGGCCTTGCAGCAAACCCACCATCTCCGGCACGGGCTGATCGGCATTGTGGATGGCGAGATGCCCATTGGCGGACTCAGCTCGTCGGCGGCGGTGACGATTGCTTATTTGCTGGCGCTCGAAGCGGTCAACCACCTGGAAGAGCCGCCGGAACGCAACGTGGCCCTGGTCCGTTTCACCGAAAACCAATACATCGGCCTCAATAACGGCATTCTCGACCAGTCGGTGATTCTTTTTAGCGAAACCGGCAGCCTGACTTCCATTGACTGCCAAAGCGTCGAGGTGGAGCAAATTCCCGGTCCCCACCCCAACGGCGCTTTTGAAATTCTGATTGTCTACTCCGGCTTGACCCGCGTGCTGGTCGGCACGGATTACAACAACCGCGTGGCCGAATGTCGCGAGGCGGCCAGCTTGCTGCTGAACCACAATGGTCAGACTGCCTCGCCCGACCCTCGCCTGCGCCACGTCGCCCCGGATATTTTTGTTGCCGAAGGCGGACGTTTGCCGGCCAACCTCCACCGCCGCGCCACCCACTACTTTAGTGAAATGCAGCGCGTGTCCGAAGGGCTGTCGGCCTGGCGGGCCGGCGACCTGGCCCGTTTTGGCGCGCTGGTGTCCGAATCGGGCGAGAGTTCGATCAAAAATTACGAGTGCGGCAGCCCGCACCTAATCACCTTGTACGAAACCCTGCGCGAGACGCCCGGTGTGTATGGCACCCGCTTCAGTGGCGCGGGATTTCGGGGCAACTGCCTGGCCCTGATTGACCCGGCAGCCCGCGAATCCATCGCCGAAGCCGTTCACCGCCGCTACCCGGCTGCCCATCCCGACGAAGCCCCGGCCTACAGCATCCACTTTTGCCAGCCGGATGGGAGAGCGGGGTTGTGTTCAGTAGACTAATCCCTATGAAAAACGTGTTGCGTATTGCGTGTTGCGTAAATTAACGAAAGACGCAACACGCAACACGTTTCCCACCCAAAATAAACCCCGGAAGCACCTTATTTCATACAAAAAACCAATTTGGAGCAACTTAGATGCAAGCCGTAATTTTAGCCGCCGGAAAAGGTTCTCGTCTCAATCCAATCACTTTAAACCGCACCAAAGCGATGGTTCCCATTCTGGGCAAGCCGATTGTCGAGCGGGTCATGGAGAGCCTGGCCCAGAACGGCATCGAGGATTTTGTCCTGGTTGTCAGCCGGGAAGACAACGAAGTCACCCGCTACTTTAAGGAACAGTCAACCTTGAAGGTGAAGCTGCAATTTGTGATCCAGCCGGAGCGACTGGGCATGGCCAACGCCCTCAGCCTGGCCGCGCCTTATCTGCACAACAGCTTTATCCTGTCCGCCTGCGACAACCTGACCCCGACGGAACACGTGGCCGATTTGTTAAAAACGCATCACCAACAGGGGGCCAATGCTACCCTGAGCTTGATGCAAATTGACCGGGCGCTGGCCAGCCGCACCGGCATCATCGAGTGGTACGACGGGCAGATTTCCCGCATTGTCGAGAAACCTTCTCCCGCCGACGCGCCCTCGGATATTGCCAGCCTGCCCCTGTACGTTTTCTCGCCCAAACTGCTGGCCTATTTGCCACAGGTCAAGCTGTCGCCGCGCGGCGAATATGAGCTGCAAGACGCCCTGCAAATGTTAATTGACCACGATGGCCGCGTGACCGGGTGCTCACCCCAGCCGGCTGCAATTGACCAACGCCGCCGATTTGCTGGCCCTCAATCGCCATTATCTGACCACCGGCGGCGATACGCCCCAGTTGGCCCCGCGCACCGTCGGCCAGCACACCCACCTGATTACCCCGCTGCGGATCGAAGAAGGCACCACCATCGGCCCCGGCTGCGTCATCGGCCCGCGTGTTTACATCGAGCGCAACTGCCGCATCGGTGCCGACGTGCTGATCAAAGACGCCGTCATCCTGCGCGATACCGTTATCGAAGACGGGAAACAGGTGGTGGGGGAAGTGGTCTCGTGATACGTGATGCGTGATTTTTTCATTTCTCACGCATCACGTATCACGCATCACTACTATTTATCAAGTCCCCGCAAAACTCAATCCCCCGCTTCGCCCCGGTGTCGGCGTCGGGTTTGGGCATGAATTCGCCGGAAACGAAGCCGGTGTAGCCGGTGGCAAAGAGCGTGGTCAGAATCGAGTTGAAATCAATGTGTCCCGCACCCGGATACCAGCGGTTGGAGTCGGCCACATGAAAGTGGAAGATGCGCTCGCCGCAGGTCCGAATGCTCTCCTCAACGGACGGCTCTTCGATATTCATGTGGAAGGTGTCCAGCAGCAGGCCAAAGTTATCGGCCCCCACCCGCTCGATCAAATCCAGCCCGTCGGCAACGGTGTGGATCAGGTCGGTTTCGTAGCGGTTGAGCGGCTCCAGGGCGTAGCGCACCCCGTAAGGCGCAGCCGCCGCCGAACATTCCTGCAACGCCTCAACCAAAAAGGCCATAGACTGCTCGTGGGTTTGTCCTGCCGGGGTAATCCCCCGAATCAAACCCAGGATCACCACCGCCTCAAATCGCGCCGCCAGCGGGATATGGCTCTTGATCCGTTCGATGGCCGCCCGGCGCACGGCGGGGTCGCTGTTGGTAAAGGACAGCCGCTCCTCGCCCCAGGCCTGGCCGGTACCGATGGCCGGGACCACCAGGCCATGCTGCTGGACAACCGCCTCAAGTTCGTCGGGATTGACCAGCTTGGGGTCACGAATAGCTAATTCTACGCCCTCATAACCATAACTGGCAATTTTGGCGACGTTGGTTTCAAAATCCCCTTTAAAAGCTACCGCCTGAAATTGGGCCGCATGGGTGGACAGAACCATGGATAGTTTCATAAGCCTGTCTAAACTCCCTCAATTCTGAGTTGGACATCCGCTTCAAGCTGGACCACCACACAATCATTGGCGTAAACCCGCTCCGGCAGCACAATCAGCACATTGGCCGGCTGGTCGCTCAGGGTGAAAGGAGCATGATGCCACACCCCCGGCCTCAGGCTGACCAGGGTTCCCTGCGGAACCCGGAACACCCGGATTTTGTCCAGAGGCACCTCGCCGTTGGGGGGAGTGGCCGGGCCGACATGAATGAGAATATCCTGGTCCAGCGGCAGCATCACCTCGCCCGTGGTCGAGTGATACTCGGTCACATCAATCACCGGCTCCCGTTTTTCGACCCGGCAGGTGGAGAAAGAAGGGATGGTATGTGACCCCAGCGTTTGCTGGACCATATCCCGGAAAAATTCAATCGGCGCGGCCCCGATTTTTTCAGTTTGGGGATTGATGTAATTGGCATAACTGCCAAAAGGCAAAATTTTTCCACACTTAATTCTTCTATTTTTACAGTGCGCATAGGATTCTCCTGATGGTGGGGTATTATTAATCCAAACGTATTGCGTGTTGCGTGTTCCGTTTGCTTTACCTCGCGTAAGGCGCAACATGAATATGGAGCAATTATTTTCTGGAAACTACTTTACTGTCGCCAATCAAAATTCGGCCAGGTTCGGTTGTCTCTTCCGGCCCCATATAAAATAGGCGATTGGGCCAAAAAAATTGAGAAAGACGGCTGCCGTCCAAAGCTGCCGGCTGCCGTTGATCTGATCCGCCGAACGCTGCCGGATGTCCCACAAGGCTACCGCCAGCAAAGCAAATTGGAGGATGCTCAGCAGGACAATGGCCAACTTTTGGAGGTTAGTCAAGTTGTGCCAGCGCTTGTGTTTGCTCATAATAAAATCCTCCATAAACTGTTTTTAGAAATTTATCAGACCCTAAGCACTTAAAAACTTTGTGGGTCTGAGAGCAACTGAAAAATGAGGGAGAATGAGGTTTTTACCCAGCGAGAGCTATCTGGAGGCGCTGGGCCGGAAAAATCCGCAATAGACTACCGACAACTAACCACTGCAAGTGTTTATTAACCAAGATTTTCGTTACGGCAATTCGTCATCGAATGAATTCGATGGCTGGTATCCAAAACCCGTTAAAACAGGTTAGGGCAACAATCTAACACGTTTCAACGTGTTTTCAATCTTAGACCCCGAATTCATTCGGGGGCAACAGGGGCCGAAACAAAGCTGAAGTCCGCATTTTCATTGTCATGAAAACCGGGGAGTCTTGATAGACTCCCCGGTTTTGGTTCCAGTATCAATTAAAACGTCGAGCGCTGCCCAATCATCGGCAGGGCGTAGACAGACTTCCAGCCGGGGCTTTGCGGCTCGCGCAGGAAGGGTTCCATTTCCTCGGCGGTGCGGAGGGTGATTTCCTCAACCGGCGGAACTTTGCCGGCGGGGAAGGCTTCCAGGATGTCGTCGTGGAGCAGGGTCAGGTAGCGCAGGATGGCCGCCAGAGGGCGCTTGGCTTTCTGGACGGTCGCATCGGCGGCGTTGCCGACCACCCCTTCGGGCGTGGCGGCGATTTCGATGGCAAAGTGACCTTCGCCTTCGGACCAGCGGCTGGCGACGATAGGGATCCACCGACTTGTCGAAGTGGCCTTCGGGCAGGTAGGATTTGCCCTGGGTGTTGACAGCATAATCCATATCCACCATGTCGGGGAAGAGGTACAGCCCCAGCGAGGTTTCGGCTTCGCAGGCGTGGACAAAGGTGGTCCCGTACTCGCCGCCGAACTTTTTCTCGCGGAAGAATTCGCGCACGGCCCGGTGCCAGTCAATCACCCGGAAGATGCCGGGCAGTTGGTAGCGCTTCTGGAGTTCCTGAATGGCCGACTCCAGCATCCACAGGTGGCCGTGGTTGTTGATCAAGATTTGTTTGCGCCAGCCATCGTTCCACAGGCCCAACATCACATCAACCAACATTTCACGGGCAATGTCTTCGCGAACGATAGAGGTAGCAGCCATCCCCATGTGGTGGAAGGGGTGCGCCCCAAAATTGAGCGGCGGCAGCGATAGGGAGCAGGGCGTGCCACGCTTGCCGGTGAAGCGGCGCACACCTTCGATAATCTGGCTGACAAACAGGGTGTCGGTGGCGGTGGGCAGGTGCAGACCGTGATTTTCGGTGCAGCCGATGGGCAGGAACAGGATGTCATTTTTGCGGCGCTCTTCGACCACTTTCCAGCGCACGGTGGTTTGAATATAAGAACCGGCTTTGCCCCACTCGACCGGCGACGGCATGCCGTATTCGGCCAGGATCGCGTCAATCTGCTCGTCGCTGGCATCCCAAATCTCTTTTTTCATGCGGCCAACGCCGTTGTCCTCAAAAAACAGATCGGGGACGTTGGTTTCCAACAATCCTTCCGGGACCGGCATTTTGCCATTTGGGTTTGACATTGGATCTCTCCTTAAGACTAAGCTAAATTTTATGGTTCGTGTTGCGTGTTACATGTTCCGTGAAACTATACGCAACACGTAACACGCAACACGCTATTTATTATGCAGCACTACTTACATTCAGTTCGGATACACCATCACTTTGCCATCCACCCGCTCGGTGCCTTTGATGATGGCGTCTACGGCTTTGTCTAATTGATAGCGGGCCGTAATGATCGGGCTGAGGTCCAGCCGGCCGGAAGCAACCATGCGAATGACATTGGGGAAGTTCTCGTCGCCGGAGTGACCCTGTGCCCCGTATACCTGCGCCCGGCGTACTTGCAAGGTTTCCAGGTACATGGGTACTTCTTTGGCGGCCCGGCCAATTTGCACAATCTTGCCGTTGATGGCGATGCTCTTGACCATCTCAGGGACAGTCAGGTGCGGCGCGCCGGCAGCTTCGACGTAGAAGTTGAAGCCTTCGCCCTTGCTCAGGTCCATCAGCACTTCGGCAGCGCGCACGTCGCGCGGATCATAGACATAATCAGCGCCAATTTTCTTGGCTAACTCAAGTCGCTCTTTCGAGACGTCAAAGCTGACAATCTTGCCCGCGCCGGCAGCTTCGGCCAGACCCACTGCGGCCAGGCCAATGGGGCCAGCGCCAAAAATGCACACAAAGTGACCGGGCTTAAAGCCGCCCGCCCGCGAGAACATAGCGTTGTAAGATACACAGGTCGGCTCGGTCAAGGCAGCCACATCGTAGGCTTTCTTTTCATCGCCAAAGCGCTCGGCAATGGCGTTGATCTTCCAGGCAAACTTCGCGCCAATGGCGAGATAGTTGGCAAAGCCGCCGTCAGTGGTGAAGCCAATCTCTTCCAGGTTGGAGCAATGGTTGGGGAAGCCGTTGCGGCAGGGGGTGCAGTGGCCGCACCAGATCATCTCTTCGACGGTGACCATGTCGCCCACTTTCAAATCTTTCACATCTTTGCCCACTTCAACCACTTTGCCGGATAGTTCGTGGCCGGTGATGGAAGGGAATTTGGTCAGGCCGGGATAAAGCATGTAGCCGTCGGAATCGGTTTCATAAAAGTGCAGGTCAGACCCGCACACGCCGCAGGCCTGAACTTGCAGCAGAATTTGGTCGGGGTTGATTTTGGGGTCGGGCCGTTCGGTCACTTCCAATTTGGGATAGCGCCAGATACTGCTGCCGGTGATAGCCTTGCCGGTCTCCTCTTCCCAGTCAGACACATGGTAATCGTGTCGGGGTTCCCACTTTGCATTTAAAACTAAGCCTTTCATTTTTGAACCTCCATGGTTAATAAAGTGAATTTAGGGTTAATTAGATTTCAAGAGGGTTAGTCCTGAACCGAAATTTTTCAAAAAAACAAATTATGCACACGTGTGCATAAGTATAACACGAATTGATAACAGCGCAAATTTAGACATTTCAACTTAAGCCGGGTCTACTATCCTCAGTGACAGGTTTATCGAATTAAATGAATTTTGGTAATGATTTTTTTGATGAACCATTCAACCGGCCAGGGGCAATTCGACCGGACGGGCTTCGTGGTAAGATTGGGTGGCGGCCAGCGCAATTTCCAGGGCAGCACGGGCATCCTGACCACTGACCACCGGCGCTTGATCGGCCCGAACCCGCTCGACAAAATCCTGGGCCTGGGCCAGATAGGCCTCGCCAAAACGCTCCATCAGATAGGGAACCATATCGTGGCTGATGCCCTGGCGGGTCAGCACCAGCACCGGTGTTTGCCGGTAATAGCCAATCTGCACCCCGCCGGTTGTGCCCAGCACTTCCGTCCTGATGTCGTAACCATACAAGGCATTGCGGCTAACCTCGACATTGCCCAGGGTGCCGTTTTTGAACAGCATATTGACCACCGCATTGTCAATATCGCCCACCGTGTTGAGTTGGGGAAAGGCCAGCGTGCCGCCCTCGGTGTAAACCCGCTTGACCTCATCGCCCATCAGCCAGCGTCCCAGATCAAAATCGTGGATGGCCATATCCAGGATCAGGCCGCCGCTGACGCTGGGCCGGGCGTATTCCAGGTCGGGGCAGAAGGGATCCCGCCCAATGGATTTGAATGTGACTGGCTGACCGATAGCTCCGACCTCGATCTGTTTTTGGGCGGCCACGTAGCCGGCATCAAAGCGGCGCATAAAACCGGCCTGAAACATCACCCCATTTTCGGCAATTGCCGCCAGCATGGCGTCGGTATCTTCAAGGGTCAAAGCCACCGGCTTTTCGCAGAAGATAGCTTTGCCCGCCTCCGCCGCCGCGATGACCACTTCACGGTGGGTGCTGGTGGGCGAAATAACAAAAACTGCCTTGATCTCCGGGTTAGCCAAAACATCCCGATAATCGGTTGACCAGAAAACGCCTGTTAACTCCGCCGCAAAAGCCCGCGCCCGTTCAGCCATAGCATCGGCCACCGCCACAATCCTGGCCTGGGGAATCCGTCCGGCCAAATGCCGGGCATACACCTGCCCCATTCGACCCAACCCAATGATGCCCACCGGCAGTTTAGCGTTCATTCCTACTATTCTCCAAATTAAGACCAAGTTGGAACTGAGGGAACTGAGGGAATTAAAGAGTCATTCAGTGCCCTCAATCCCTTTAGTTCCCTATTCATAAATATCCCCGTTGGGCTTCATCGCCCCGCGCAGATGGACGTTGCTCAAATCGGCCCCTTCCAGGTTGGCCTCGAACAGGTTGGCCCCGCGCAGGTGCGCTCCTTCCAGGGTCACATTAGCCAGGTTAGCCCCCTTGAGCACCGCTTTGAGCAGTATGACTTCGGTGAGATTAGCCTGGCTCAGGTTGGCTTCGGTTAGATGCGCTTCCCGTAAGTTAACCTCAAGCAGATTGGCCTGTTCCAAATTGGCATAATTAAGCTGTCCCTGGCGCAAATTGGCTTTGGTCAGGTTAGCCTGGCTCAAATTAGCGTAACTCAAGTTGGCCTCGCTGAGATTGGCCTCGGTCAGCAAGGCACCGGTCAAATTGGCGCCGGCCAGGTTGGCACCGGCCAGGTTGGCACCGGCCAGATTGGCCTGGCTCAGATTAGCTTCACTCAAATCAGCGCCGCTCAGGTTGGCACCTTTCAAATAAGCGCCGCTCAGGTCACAACCGGCCAGCCAGAGCGGTCTGGGCCGGTTCAGCAAATCATAGATTTGCGCGGATGTTAACTCGGCCATGCCGTTTTCCCCCTATTCTTCCAGACCATGCGAGAATACTTCTTCGCTTTCCTCCAATGCCTGGGCCAGATGCCGTTCAGCTTGGCCTGCCCCCGCCCCGACCTCTGAGTCGGTGCGAGCAAACTCGGCCAGCTCATGGCTCAAAGCGTCTAACTCATCAGCGCCAGACATCATTCTCACCATCTCGTCACGGGCTAACTCGGCTTTGGTAAAGGTGCCAAAAGTGCGGCCCCGCTTCAGGATGGTAAATCTATCGCCTACAGCATAAGCGTGGTGCGGATTGTGCGTAATCAGAATGACCCCCAAATTTCGAGACTTCGCCTGGGCGACATAACGGAGTACGGTCCCGGCCTGCTTGACTCCCAGTGCCGCCGTTGGCTCATCCAAAATTAACACCTTCGCCCCAAAATAAACAGCACGGGCAATAGCCACACATTGACGCTCACCGCCGGAAAGGGTGCCGACGGGTTGGGAGGGGTCGCGCACATCAATCCCCATTTTGAGCATCTCTTCCCGCGCCACGCGGTCAGAAAATTTGACATCATAGCGTTTGAACGGCCCCCAGCCTTCTCTGACCGGCTCCGAACCGAGGAAGAAGTTGCGCGAGATACTCATCAGCGGGATCATCGCCAGGTCTTGATACACGGTGGCAATACCCCGATCCAGTGCGTCGCGGGGAGAATTGAAATGAACTTCCCGACCTTCAACCAGATATTGGCCTTCGTCGGGCCGATGAACCCCGGAGAGGGTCTTGATAAGCGTAGACTTGCCCGCGCCGTTATCACCCAACAAACACATCACTTCGCCGGCCCGCACCGCCATCGAAACATCGCTGAGGGCGATGACGCTGCCAAAATATTTGGAAATATTTCTGATCTCAATGAGAGGCGTTTCATTTTGACTCATCTGCGTGATGCCTCCGCTCGTCGTCTGATGTAATTGTTAACCAACACCGCGATGACCAGCATCGCCCCCATAAAAACCTGGAACCAGTCGGCATCAACCCCGGCAAAAACAATGCCCTGGCGGACCATGCCAAAGATGAGCGCGCCCAGAGCCGCCCCAATGACCGAGCCGTAACCGCCGGTCAACAAATTGCCGCCGATGACCGCGCCAATAATGGCCAGAAACTCCTGCTGCTCGCCGCGCAGCACGTCGGCCGATTTGACGCTGGAAACCTGGATGGTTGCCACCAGCCAGGCGGCAAAGGCGGTAGTCATAAACAGGCCGATTTTTAGCCGGTCAACCGGCACGCCCACATTGCGGGCAGCCTCGGCCGCGCCGCCGGCCCCAAAAATCCAGTTGCCTACCTGCGTCCGCAGCAAAAGCCACGTCCCCACAGCAATGATGCCAAACCACCACAAGATGGAAACTGAGAAATTAGCCCCGGCAATCCGAATATCATAAGCAAAAATGGCTCTCAGAATTTCGTAGCCGGCCAGGTCATCCAGGCCCCCCACCTGGGTGCGGCCGGTAATCATGCGGGTGAAACCGATGGTCGCCCCGCGCACAATGAATAAACTGCCCAAAGTAATGATAAAAGAGGGCAGCTTGGTTTTGACAACCATGTAGCCATTGAAGAAACCAACTGCCAGAGACAGCACCAGGGCTATCAGCGCGGCTACCGGCAAAGACAGTCCCAATTCCGTACCGAGGATGGCAATTGTTACCCCGGCCATGCCGATGATTGAGCCGATGGACAGATCGAACTCACCCCCTATCATCAGTAGGGCCACCGCTACCGATAGAATCCCCAGGTGCGATGAAACCTCCAAATAGCTGGCTGTACCCCTTATGCTTAAGAACCCTCTGGAAGCGGCGATGGCAAAGAAGAGCCAAACTACAATAGCTCCGGCCAGCGCACCAAATTCAGGCCGGCTGAACAGGCGTTTCGTGAGGCTCGCGTGGACCAGACGCTCGTCTTGCCTTTCTGTTGCGACACTTGTTGATGCCATGTAACTCTCCTTAAAAGCAGGGAACTGAAGGAACTGAGGGAACGAAAGGAATTTCCAAGTTCCCTCAGTTTCTCAATTTTTTACAAAGGCCGGGGTATTATGCAACACCCCGGCCTTTTCGATCAATTAGCGGGTTCCCGCAGCGCTCAGGTCAATAACCTGGGCCGCATTGTCGGCGGTCACAAAGCCAGGCCCGGTCAGCAGCACATCGCTGCCGACGGTGTTGAGGTTCTCTTTGTAGAGAGTTAACAGAACGATGGGCAGATAACCTTGCAGATACTGCTGCTGGTCAATGGCAAACAGCATGTTACCGTCGCGCACCGCTTCCAGCACTTCGGGCGAGAGGTCAAAAGTGGCCAGGAGAATCTCACCCACCAAACCTTCGTCTTCCAAAGCGGCCAGTGCCGGGGCAGCGCCGGTGGGGCCGAGGGTCAGGATGCTGTCAACATCAGGATTGGCAGTCAGGGCCGCGGCAATTGCTTCCTGAGAGCTGGTGGGGTCGGCCAGATCAACCGCCAGCACTTCCACGGTGCCGCCGGCTTCAGTCATAGCATCGGTAAAGCCTTCGCAGCGCAGGTCAAGGGCCGCATTACCGACTTCCTGGTTGACACACAGCGAGGTGGTCGCGCCCGCTTCGGCCATGCGCTGGCCGCCGCCAAAACCGGCCTCATACTCAGTCTGGCCGACGTGGGTAACGATGCCCAAATCCTTGGCCACATCACTGCCGGAGTTCATTGAGACAACCGGAATACCGGCATCAACCGCCGCCATAATGGAATCGCTCAGAGCGTCGGCATCGGGGATAGAAACTACCAGGCCATCCGGCTCAGAGGCTACGGCCGCATCAATCAACTGGGACATGGCTACCATATCGAAGGTGCCCGGCGCTTGATATTCGACCGTTACGCGCATATCATTGGCCGCAGCGTCAACGCCGTTCTTAACTACGGACCAGAACGGGTCAGAAGCCTGGCCGTGGCTGACCACCACAAAGCGGAGCGGACGCATTGCCATTTCCATCATCTCTGTGCCGGCCTCAGCTTCGTCTGTAGCTTCTTCCATCGCTTCTTCCGTGGCTTCTTCGGTAGCATCCTGATACAAGGCCACTACTTCCTGTCCTGCCGGCTGGCCGGAAGCCGCAGACACACTTTGGGCAATAGCCCCCCAGGAGACGCTGATCAGCGCCAGAACACACAAGGTCGCCAAAATGACAAATAACCTGTTTTTCACTGTAATCTCCTCCACATTGAACAAAGTTTGTTTTTTGATGAACTTTGAGATTTCCGCTGAAGCCAGGAAATCCCCGCTACCAAGAGTTTACTTTCTCAATCAAGTTGGCAGTTTTTGTGCCGTTCCTCCTCTCTTTGTCATCGAATTGAAAAACAGCAAGTTTTCGACTAACTATAACCTACTGTTTGTTCTCAAATTTCGCTCAATTTTACCGGCCGGTTTTCCCGATACGATTTTCCGGCAGCCAGGCCCATCACCACCGGAATCCGGCCATCCAGGCCGGTAACCGGCGGCGCAGTATCTTGCGCGATGGCTGAGACAAAAGCTTTCATCTCGGCCACATAAGCTTCGGTGTAGCGTTCCAGGAAGAAATAGAGCGGCAAGGCTGACTGAACACCCTCGGCATTGCTGTAAACGGCATTATGAGGGGTATTGTTGGCTACCACAATCACCCCGTCCGAACCAAACACCTCCACCCGCTGGTCGTATCCATAGACGGCCCGGCGGCTGTTATCAATGGTTCCAATCGCGCCGTTAGCGTAGCGCAGCGTCACCATAGCGGTATCAATATCACCGGCTTGCCCAATGGCCGGGTCAACCAGCACGGCCCCGGCAGCAAAAATTTCAGTCACCTCGCTGCCGATCAGGTAACGGGCCATATCAAAATCGTGGATGGTCATATCGAGGAAGATGCCGCCGGAAACTTTGACGTACTCAAGCGGTGGCGGGGCGGGGTCGCGGCTGCTAATGCGGACCAGGTGAGGTGCGCCGATTTTGCCCGCAGCGACCATATCGCGTGCCTGTTTGAAGTTGGGGTCAAAGCGGCGATTGAAACCGATTTGCAATTTCACCCCAGACTGTTCAACCGCGGCCAGCGCCGCATCAATAACCTTCAGGTCAAGCGCAATAGGTTTTTCACAAAAGATGTGTTTGCCGGCGGCGGCGGCTTCGCTGATGAATTGGGCGTGGGTATCGGTGCTGGAGCAGATGATAACCGCTTCGATATCCGGGTTATCCAAAATAGCTCGATGATCTTTGCCGGCGGTGGGGATATTAAAATCGGCGGCGCATTTTTGGGCAGCTTCTAAAAAAACATCCGAAACAGCCAAAACCTGCACTTCAGGAATACGATACGCCAGGTTTTCGGCGTGGACACGGCCAATTCGACCGGCGCCAATAATACCAACGTTGATCTTCGCAGTCATCTCTGACAAACCCTCCTTTGGGAAATTTACAGGCGCGTTTTATGGGTTTACGTTTTGTTGGGTCGACTCACGTACCATCAAGTCACACGGCAGAATTTGGTCCTGCACATCTTGTCCTTCAAGCAGTTCCAGAGTCATGGTCATCGCCAGTTGTCCAAGTTTGAAGCGAGGTTGATGGATCGTGGTGAGGGAAGGAGTAGTATACAAGGCTGGTTCAATATCGTCAAAACCAATGATACTCAACTCCTGGGGTACGGCGAGGCCCTGTTGATGACACGCCAGGAGCAGCCCAATAGCGATCAAATCATTGTAACAGAAAACAGCCGTAGCCTGGGCAGCCAGCATTGTTTCCAGACCGGCCCGGCCCCGTTCCAAATCACTACCGGCTTCCGGCGAGACAATCAGCATCGGATCGGAAGTAAGGCCGGCTTGAGTCAAGGCGACACTGTAACCGGCCAGACGCTGGCCATTCGACTTGGGGCGGTCGGATGCGCCAATGTAGCCAATCCGGCGGTGACCCAGCCGCAACAGATGTTCCGCCGCCAACTGCGCCCCCTGAAAATTGTCTACCGCTACCGAATACAGGAATTCGCCCTCTTCCTGGTTATTAATCAGCACAATCGGTACTTTTATCTGGTCCAGTTGCGAGCTGTATAAACTCCCCACCCGCGAAGAGGTGACGATGATGGCATCTACCCGGCGGCGCTGAAAAGTTTCAACCACCGCCATTTCTTGCTCAGGATTGTTGTGCGAGGTGTTCAGGAAGATGCTGTAACCGGCTACCTGAGCAATTTGTTCGGCCCCCTCAACCACCTGGGCAATAAAAGGGTCAGCGATAGTCGTAACAACCATACCGATGGTTTGGGTACGCCGGGAGAGCAAACTTTGGGCCACCGCGCTGGGGATATAGCCCATTTGCCGGGCCAATTGCTGGATGCGTTCGGTTGTTTCAAAGCTAATAGCTGGATTACCGTTGAGCGCCCGTGAGACGGTGGTGTGTGATACGCCGGCAATTTTGGCAATATCCTTGATCGTAACCGGCACGCTGCCCCTCCAGCTATTAATTCAATTTATGCACACGTGTGCGTAATATCTCTATTTTACTATAATTTAAGGATGTTGTCAAGAGTGAATTTGTTCAGAAAAATAATACGAGGCTCTAAATTGACTAAAGCCAATCTCGGGTATTTAATGGGTGAGTCCTTTTCAAAAGCGAAGCCGCTTCAAGTTCCTCCTTCTTATTGAATAACTTAAAAATCAACAGAAAGATGACCCTATGAATCGCTTAACCTTAGTTCAACTGTGGCGGCGTGAATTTACCCATTATGATAGCAGTAAGTTTCGTCAGGACTTGCTGGCCGGGTTAACCGTAGCCGCCGTGGGACTGCCGCTGGCGCTGGCTTTCGGCGTGGCTTCGGGGGCCAACGCCGCCGCCGGGCTGGTGACGGCCATTCTGAGCGGGGTGATTATCGGCGGGCTGTCGGCGCGCCTATCAATCATCCGGCCAGCCACGGGGCCATGAGCGCCATTTGATTGTCATCAGCCAGCGTTATGGCCTCGAA
>JAAUSP010000784.1 GCA_012032575.1 Anaerolineales bacterium
TGTAGCTCCAGCATCCAGAGCACGCGTTCCTTCTCGACTGCGCCCCCGACCGCGAGCCGCCGCCGGTCCCCGTCCCGGCGCAGTGCAATCGAGACCCCCAGCGTCCCCGCGTCGGTGAAGCCGCCCTGTCCTTCCGCCACGTCGACGGAACGCTTCACGGTCCCGTCGCGGTTCAGGAACAGCGAGCGCATGGCGTCCGAGCCGCCAGCGACGAGGTCGGCCAGCAGGCCGAGGCTTCGTCTACAGCCACAATGACTGGCGGCAGGAAATGGTTGGCTTTCTGGTTGTACTCGGCCAGGTTGTCGGCATCGTAGCGGCGCAGGAGGCCGGCCCGGTACTGGATGGCTTCGGCGTAGACCTCGTGCAGGGCGCTGAGGATTTCGCCGGGCTGCTGGAGGATGGGGTAGCGCAGCCGGTCACAATCTTTGAAGGCGGCCAGACCGTGGAGCTGTTGGTCAATCAGGACCAGTTCGACCGGGTCTGGACAGGTAGCCAGTTGGGCCAGGATCGCCGACAGAAAGGCCGATTTGCCCCAACCGGAGGAAGCGGCGGCAATGGTGTGAAACAGCTCGTACAGCGAGATGGTCAGGGGAGCAAGCTGCCCTTGTTCATTCAACCGCAGCCCCAACACCAACTGGTTCAGATCACCTCTTTGGCCAGTCACCACCTCAGACCAGCGGACCAGGGTCGGCAGTTCAAACGATGGCTGGCCGATCGGAAGGGCTGGGGCTGGCAGGGGAGTGGCAGGCCGATTGAATTCCCGCCAGACGGCAATCTCCAGCGGTGAGGGATCGGTGGCAGCGCCATTCGCATAAAGCCGCATATCCAGGTGGGCCTGCCGCCACTGCCCGTGGCCGGTATCCCGGATCAAAATCTGCTCACCGGCTTTGGCAGTGATGACCAGCACTTGGGCATCCCGTTCCTCCCGCAGGGCCTGGGCTTCCAGCAGCCGCCGTTGGGCCGCGGCGGCCCAACGCGCTTCCCGGGCCGTCTGGCCGCGTTGGTAGGCCAGCCAGCCGGCATACAGCACCCCAATCAGGCATAGGAAGGCCACACTGGCGGCCAGGCTGATCCCGCCAACCCGCAGGACCAGGCTGACAGAGTCAACCAGGACCTCGCCGGCAGCCAGGTAAATACCCGCGACTGCCAGGACCAGGAGGGCGGAGATGAGGGTCGGGACGGAGAGAGGCAGGCCAACCTGGCCCTCACCCCGGCTCTGGCTCTCGTTCATCCGGCCACTCCCAAACCATACAAAACCGATTTCAGCCCAATGATGCTTACCAGGGCGCCTGTCCGCAGCGACTGTTCCACCCCATTGACCAGATCAGCCCCCTGTCTGGCCCAGCGATAGACTGCTGTCTCCATCTGCCAGCCCCATAACAGTAAGACGGTCAACGGCAGCAAAGGGATGGTCAGCATCTCGGCTGCCTGGTTATCCCGCTGCACCTGGACATTCAGCGACAGGTAAAGAGCAATCCGTTGTGTGCTCAACATTCTTTTTGGATGGTTGCGTTTCATTCGTCCCCCTCAGTTCTGGCCACGCGGGCCAGCGCGGCGATGCCGTGCCCGCCCGCTTCAGCCGCCCAACCCCACAGCCCGGCCTCGCGCAACTGCCGGCAGGCCTCCGCAAAATCCCCCGGCTCAATCTGGCCCCGGGCTTGCCACTGCTCCAGCCGGCCCGACCATTCCTGTAAAATGAAGATGGTGTCCTGGGTAACCAACAGCCAATCCCGGATGATTTTTGGGTCAGCCATCACCGCATCTCCCGGATAAACTCACGGCTCGTCTTGGGCGAAACCCCGGCCAGATATTGCAGCCACTCCGACCCCTCTTCAATCAAGAAGGTCAGAGCTTCTTCCCGGTCTGCCGCCCGAACATGCCGCGAGCGGGCATCAAAAATGGCTCGTTTGAGCACGGCCCCCAATATCCGCCACTCCGGGTCGTCTCCGGTCTGGCGATAGCTGGGACGAATATGGCTGCGCTGCGGTCTTGCTGTTTTAGTCGCCATCATTACACCTGTTTTAAATCTTCTATGATCCTGAGCTTTAGTTCCCCGGCCAGTCCCTCATCCAGCACCCGATCAATGGTGGCGCAGATGCGACCAAACAGCGCTTGTTCCAGCGGCGATAACCCATTGGCCGCTTCTTGCTGAAAGAGTTCCTGCCGAAAAGCCGCCGCTGTCTCCCACTGAGTGCCACATTGGTCGTTGAGACACAGCGCCCGGCCGTTCAATTTGACCGTTCGTTCGCCGCAGCGGGGACACAACACCTCGTGCTGGACATAATGAGCCGCCTCCGGCACCTGGGTGCTACGATGAGGAGTTGGAATATCCAATGCCTGGCGCACTGTCACCAGCAGGTCTTCACCCTGGCAGGTCGGATCCTGACCGTTATTGGATCGCTCTGACCCCCCCATCTTGAGGGTGGTCAGCAGTTGGCCTGCGTTCAGCGAAGTGTCATCCGTTCCCGCTGCACCATTGTTCTGGCTCTCTCTTTGGCTTGAAACGAGGATAGCAGCCGGAAAGTCGGTACGGAGGGTCAAGATAGGACGCTTGCCGATGTTGGTTGTGTTGATGGTGCGGCCGTCGGCTCCGGTGCGGCTGGTTGACTGAGGAATTTCCTCAGTGGCCTGGAGTTCGGCTCGTATTCGTCCGATCGTTTTGTTGTCCACCCCACAATGCCGGGCGATTTCCCGGTCACTCAATCCCGCTCCCTGGGGATACAGCAGCGCCAGCCGAACAACCCGTTGCAGGTCAGCCCGGCTGCGCCGCAGCCCGTGTTTTTGGTTTGCGGTCAGGGCCAGCCACTCGGCCTTTTGTTTCCCGCCGGGCTGCACTTCAACCCACAGCCATATTCCTGCTTGCCGAGCCGCCTCGCCCCGATGCAGACCGTCCCATACGAATATCTGGCCGCTCTCATCGCGGATGCCCTGAGCCGGGTCAAATTCTACGCCTGCTCTCATCATTTCGGCGTACTCATCTACCAAGGTGTAGTTGGTTTCCGCCCGGCTCTGAATGAAAACCAATTGATCAGGGTTTGCGTTGACTCGTTCCATCGTCGGTTCCTTTCGTGACTGAAAGAAATGTGGTATAATATTTGTCAGGACGGTTGACTTTCGTCGGTTCGCCGTCCCCATTCCGGCGAGGTCGCAACTCGCCGGTTTTTTGTTTAAAGCAAAATGACCCGATCCACCGGAGTGGTGGCCGGGTCATTGATTTTTAGGGAGCTGGACAGACGTTGAGCCGAAATAGCCGGTTGACTGTTGAGATTAACGTGGGGTCGGGTGTCTTGCTTGGTCACGTTGCCGTCTCCTGATACGAGCCGCCTGTTTTGATAATCAACAAAACGTCTATAGATGTTTGTTGTCAGGAGTATACTTAACACAAGTTCTGTAGGTTGTCAATAGCTACAGAACTCAAGTTAAAT
>JAAUSP010000785.1 GCA_012032575.1 Anaerolineales bacterium
AATTTCGACGTGATGGCCGTTGCCGGTCAGCACCGGGGCGAGCGGCGAGCTTTGCAGGTGTTCGGTGCGGCAGGCAGCAATCCAGGTGTGGGCCGGGGGAAAGGTGTCAGCGAGCGCTGGACCATCGGCGCGCCGGCCACGGGGACCATCGGCTTGGGCTGGGCATACCCCTCGCGGCTAAAACGCGCCCCGGCCCCGGCCATTGGAATGAGATTGATGCCGGGCAGTTCCGGCAGGGTCGGCTTCCAATGGGGATAGCGGCAAAATAGTCCGACCAGGCTTGATATTCGGCCAGGTCGTCGGGGGTGCCCCAATGGGTAAATTGCCGGACCTCGTAAACGTGGACCGGCAGGCCGTCTTCGACCAGCAGGTTGTAGGGCACGCTGGCAAAATATTCGCCCTGGGTCTGGCAGTCGCGCTCGACCGCCCGGCGGAAATAATGTTTCAGCAGCTCGCCCCGGCGAAAATAGTAGGTGCCGGTCGAGGCGTATTCGTTCATACGCTGCGCGGTGAAGGCCCGTTTTTCCCGGATTTCCAGCAGCGTATTATCTTGCTCCCGAATGTAGGCATAGAGGGTCGGCCCCAGGCTGTGGGGGTGGAAGCCGCGAAAGGCCACCAGCGAGCCAGCGCAGTCGAGTTGGGCCATGCACTGTTTGAAGTCACCGTAATCCCACAGGGCGGCAGCGTCGCAGTAGTTGAGGATGACCGGTTCATCATCCTTGATGTAAGCCTGGGCAGCCAGTGCCGTACAGACCGGCCCGTCTTTGTGCGGTTCGATAGCGACGATGGTCGCACCGGGGACCAGCGCCTCCAGCACCGCCCGCAGCGGGGTTTCTTCCAGGTGAGGCCGGGCGCAGATGAATAGAAAATCGTGCTCGCCGGGAAACATGCGGACGACGTGCTCGATCATGGGGCGGTCATCCACCTCGATGAGCGGCTTGATGGTTTGGTAGCCGGCCCGGACGAAGCGGGTCCCCAGCCCGGCCATCGGAATGATAATTTGCATCGCTAACTCTCCTCCCCAGCCCCGCCGGCCAGCACAAAGCCCTGGCCGCCGTGTCCGTAATCAAACAGACGCCGGAACAGCAGGCGCGGGCGCTCGGCCTGGAATTGGTCAAAGGCCCCGGCCACGCCTTCCCGTTGGCTGCCGCGATAGGCAAAATAATCGTCCAGAATGAGGACGGTGCCGTTTTGCAGGGCCGGAGCCATAAAATTGAGGGCCACCAGGGCCGGCGTGCCCAAATCACAATCTATCAGGGCGACGCTGATTTTGCTAATTCCCAGATCGGGGGCGGTTTTGCCGCCTATCGTCTCTTCAAAATAGCCTTTCACCAACCGCCAATCGGCGTGACCTTTAAAGTGGCGCTCGATGCGGCGGCGGGTCTGCTCGTAGCTGCTGGCAAACTCGCCCTCTTTGAAAAAAGGGTGACGGTCACGCTGATCGAAATACTTGAACCCTTCAAAAGAGTCGAACCCCCAGAAAGTCCGCCGGGGCGTTTCGACGGTGCGGAACTGCCGGTCGTTTTCAAAAGCGGCAATCAGCGAAGTGCCCTCAAAAACGCCAAATTCCAGGTAGTCGCCGGGAAGCTGTTCCAAAAAGGCGTAATAAAAGGCTTTTTTGATAGCCTGCGTTTTTTGCACATTATGCTCGATGGCCGGGTGCAGCGCCGACACCCATTTGACCACGAGGGTTTGCAGCCAGTGAGAGTTTTTAGCGAGTTGTAGCATTCATTTGACCTGATGCGTGATGCGTGATGCGTGAAGAATCTCACGCATCACGTATCACGCATCACTCCATTCCTCACAATAATCCGTACAAACAGCATCAATCGGCATATCATGCAACTGCCGGCGGAAGGCTTGAATCCAGTCGCGTGGGTGTTTTTGCAGTTCCGGCGAAACCAGGCAAATTTTGAAATGCTGATGCAGCCGCCGGTAGATTTCCCGGTTCAGGGGCAGATAGGTGAAGCAGTCCACCCAGACCCACTCGGCCTGACCGGCGAAGGCCAGGGCGAATTCCAGCGGCTCAAATTCGGAGTAGCGCACCGCCACCTGGCGGACACCGCGCCGGACCAGATTGACCAGGGTCGGGTTGGCCAGGTCGAGAAAAAAGTAATTGGCGATGTTGTATTTGGCGGCCAGGTCCATGATCCGGCTTTCCAGGCCATCACATTTGACGTTAAAAATCACCAGCGCGTGGCGGTAAGCAGCCAGCAAATCTTCCAGCCGTTCCCCGCTCTGGAACGGGTCGTGGACCAGCCGCAGGTCGCCGTCGTAGTCGCGCACATCCACCTCGATGCCGCGTTCCGGCGGCACCCGCTGGAGATGTTCAAGGGTATTGACCCGGTGTTCGATAAGCAGCATAAGGTAATCCGTAATGCGAAAAACGTAACAATCTGAATTTGAAGCTTTCTAAATCGCACCCTTCGATACGCGCTCCACTCGCCCTTCGACAAGTTCAGGACGAGTTCCGCGCTACTCAGGATGCGATATTTAAGCCAAAAATCATCCTGACGCACAGCGGGGCGTTAGCCCGTATCGAAGGGTGATTTTCGAGCTAATTCCGAATTCAGGTTAATACTATTCTGCCTTAACTCATGTCAATTTCGCTATTGTTTGAACAATACCATCCGGTTCTGTTCCAATTCGCAGCCGATACAAAGCGGCGCTTTCAAGGAGAGCATGCAAGGCGGCGGTGTTGTGAGCCAGGCGAGAAGGCTCATCCCAAAAGACGCTGTTGGCGGCCAGAACCGGCTCTGCTTCGGCGGGTGACAGGGGGGCAATTTCTGTCTGCGAGTTTCCGCCCCGCTCGACCAGGCAGAGTTGAATCTGCTGCGGGGTGAAAAGTGTTTCGGCCAGACGATCCCCATGGACAGCCCGCAGATTGACCACCGTTTTGCGCTGTTCGCGCACCCGGACAGCCTCGCCGGTGTAGTTGGGAAAGAGAGCCAGGACATCGTCCCGCAGCTTGACTTCGCCGATAGGGTAGCCGCCGACCACAAAACCCGGTCCATTCCGGCGCAGCAGGACCATACCGTCGGCCAGAAAAATGTAGCCAGCTCGCAGCAAGTGCAGCGCGGTGGTGGATTTGCCGGTATTGTGCGGCGCAACCATCAAAATCAAACGCTGCCCGCTCGGATCGAGCACACAGGAGGCGTGGAGCATGGCCCAATCGGTCAGAATGAAGTTGAGCAGGTAATGGTCAATAATATAGCGGCTGACCAATCGCGTTTCGGCGGCCAGGGCAGGTGACAGAAAAGCCACGGCGGTACGGCTCGGCAGGTGGGCAAAGGCGTGGCCCCATTCCCCGGCCGAGACGCTGGATCCAGTCGCCCACGCCGTTGTAACTCAACCGCTCCGGCAAATCGGTGGGGAGAGGAGGGGCGGGCTGGGTGGTTGACGATCAGTTGAATGTGGATGG
>JAAUSP010000786.1 GCA_012032575.1 Anaerolineales bacterium
CTGGGCCTGGCGGCCGTAACGGTGGATTACGCCGACGAAGCGGTCATTTCGCCGGGGGCGCAGTTGTTTGTTTTACTTCTACGTTGTTTGGGAATGGGGATTTATGCGGATTTGGGCCAGCTGCGGCGAATGCGGAGAGTGTGGAGGGAGAGGGTTGGGGTGAGGGGCTTTATTGGCAGTCGCCCAAGTAGGTTGAAGGGCAAGAGGAGTGATGATATAATGGAGATAGGCGCAAATAGATCAAAAGTATAAAAACATTTGTTCGTATTTTTGTGGGCTGTATGATAGAATATTCTTGTCACCAATAGGATACTTGGCACTTGAGTTATAGGTAATATGATGAATCTACCTCGACAACAGTTTGGTGGTGATTGGACTGAAGAAAAATTAGAGCGTGTACGTAAATACTTGGTTGCTTATGCAACAATTATGAGTAAACAGAAATTTCGTTTTGCGTATATTGATGCGTTTGCTGGTACAGGTTATCGATCGCTGAAAGAAGAAGATCGGGATGAACTAATGTTGCCCGGTTTTACAGATAAAGATACAACTCGATTTTTGGATGGTTCTGCTCGTATTGCTCTTCGTGTAAGACCAAGGTTTTCTACTTACATTTTCATTGAGAAGGACAACGAACGAGTTGCTGAGTTACAAAAACTAAAGGAAGAGTTCCCAGAATTAAAAGATGGTATCAAGATTGAGGAAGCAGAAGCAAATATCTATCTACGGGACTTGTGTTCGAAAAAATGGATTGAGTCTAACCGAAGAGCCGTCCTATTTCTCGATCCTTTTGGAATGCAAGTTAAGTGGGATACGATAGTCGCCATTGCTGAAACACAGGCGATTGATCTATGGTTGCTTTTTCCACTAGGTGTAGCGGTGAACAGAATGTTACGCCGAGACGGTATAATCAACCAAACCTGGCGGGAAAGATTGGATCAAATATTTGGAACTCAGGATTGGTTTGATGTCTTCTATCAAACCAGGACATCAATGGATCTTTTTGGTGAACAAATCCGCACTGAAAAAGTTGGTGATTTTGGTTCAATTAGCCAATACTTCGTAGATCGGCTAAAGACAATATTTGCAGGTGTAGCAAATAAATCCTTTACCCCTTTACAATTCACGAGGGAATCCTTTGTATTTGCTTTGCTTTGCAGCAGGTAATTCTAAAGGGGCAAAAACTGCTATTAATATTGCTCAAGATATTTTAAGGCGGTGAAGTAATGGCTCAATCACAAATAGAGTGGACAGAGTCTACTTGGAACCCGCTTACTGGTTGCGATAAAATCAGTCCTGGATGTAAACATTGTTACGCTGAACGAATGGCGATGCGTCTCCAAGCTATGGGGCAGCCGAACTATGCTAATGGTTTAATTTAACCATGCATGATCATGTCTTAGAACGTCCCCTGCAATGGAAAACACCACAAGTAATCTTCGTGAATTCTATGAGCGATCTTTTTCATAAAGATGTACCTGTTGAATTCATCCACGAGGTATTTGATGTCATGCGACGAGCTTGGTGGCATCAGTTTCAAGTTCTCACAAAGCGTTCCGAACGTCTCGCTGAACTAAGTTCACAAATAGAGTGGTCAGATAATATTTGGATGGGGGTTAGTGTCGAGAATAACGATTACACATTCCGTATTGAACATTTGAGGAAAACACAAGCTTGCATTAAATTCTTATCACTTGAACCATTATTAGGTCCATTACCTAATCTTAACTTGGAAAACATTAATTGGGTTATTGTAGGGGGTGAGTCCGGTCCTAAAGCAAGACCTATAAAAGAGGAATGGATTGTTGATATTCGAGACCAGTGCTTAGCTGCAAATGTTCCGTTTTTCTTCAAACAGTGGGGAGGTACAAATAAGAAGAAAACAGGAAGGATATTACAGGGAAAAATTTGGGATCAGATGCCTTCGCCTAAAGAACTAAAACTTGTTGCATAATTCTAAAACAATAAGGCGGAAAGTCTCACTTATTCACTGAATGTTGTACCAAATTGAAATTCCTACCAACGAAATAGCTACTTTTTGTCACCGGCATCACATCAAGCCGAAGCGATGATTGTGTAGATACCGAATGAGGATAAACCTATGACCGTACAATGGTAATCGAACTTCGAGAAAAAGGCGGCGCTCAGCCGGTGCTTCAGGCTATTGAAGCTTACAAGGTGCGCCTCAAAGCCGGCATCGAACGAAGTAAGCGCCAGTTAGCCAAATTTGAACAGCATTATGGGGTAGATACAGGCCATTTTTTACAAACAATGGCCGCCGAGGATTTAGACGGCGGCGACCTGGAATATGTCGAATGGGCGGGTGAGGCCAGACTATTAGAGGGGTTGGAAGCTGAATTAACGGAACTCGACCATGCCCACTTCAGTTTCCCCTGGTTGGTCGAGCGGATGCTGCCCAAAAAAGAACACAGAGTTACACAGAGACTCCGCGGAGATACGCAGAGAGAGACTAAACATCCTTTGAGAACCTCTGTGATTTCTCTGTGCTCCTCTGCGTAACCAAGAAGCTTACTATGGAATCATCCTCAACAAACCCGCCCTCCCCACCCCAACTCCTGCTCTTTTTCGTTCTGCTCATCTGGCTGGCCGCTGCTGCGATTGTCGCCGGAATGGCCGCTGCTTTCCTGCCTTCAACCTGGCCGGAAGCGGCCCGAAGCTCGCTGGTCGTCGCGCTGCTGGCGGCTTTATTACTCATCCCGTTTGGCGGATTTGCGCTATTAACCCGCCGGCCCGGCTGGACCGCCGCCTGCCCGCTGGCCCTGATTTTGGTCGGGGTGGGTGTTTATATCACTATTGACGCCGTCATCCGGGCCATCGCCGGGCCGCCCCAGGCCGAAGGTACGTATCTGCTGCCGTTATCAGGAACCACCCTTCGCCTGATCTTACTCACCCCGGCGGCGCTGCTGCTCGGCGGCATCGGCGTGTGGTGGAGCGGTGGGCTGCGCTCGCGGGGTGAACTGCGCCACGCCCTGGGCCTGAACCTGCCCGGCCCACTGGGACTGCTGCTGTCCCTGGCCGCTATTGCCATACTCACCCTCGGCTGGCCCCTCACCGGCGCACTGGGCGATAGCTGGACCACCCAACTCCTCCTCATCCAAACCCTGGCCCAAACCCTGCCCGAAGAACTCTTCTTTCGCGGCGCACTTCTCGCTCTCCTCCTCACGTTCAACGTTCAACGTTCAACGTTCAACGTTCGCTTTTGGCCTTTGGCTTTGTTCACTTACCTCGCCTTCACCCCCAGCCTGATTGTCCCCCACGGTGACTGGGCCAAGCTGACCTGGCTGTTCACCGCGCTGCCGCTTACCTGGCTGCTGCTCGAACTGCGCCGCTGACCGGCAGCTTATGGCCGGGCCTGCTGCTGGCCTGCCTGCTGTCGACGCCGCCCCGATCCTCTTCACA
>JAAUSP010000787.1 GCA_012032575.1 Anaerolineales bacterium
CCTTTACCCCGCCGATTTGGTGGCGCGGCCAAAAAGACCGGCGTGCGGCTGGTCGTCAGCAGCTACAACGAACCGCTTATCACCGCCGAGTGGTCTATGGAGATTTTCAAGCAGGCCAAAGCCGCCGGGCTGCTGACCGGCTTTGTCTCCAACGGCAACGCCACCCCGGAGGCCCTGGACTTCGTCAAGCCTTACACCGACTGCTACAAAGTGGATTTGAAATCCATGCGGCAGCAGAATTACCGCGAGTTGGGCGGACAGGTCAAACACGTGTTGTGGACCATTGAGGAGCTGCACCGGCGTGGCTTCTGGCTGGAAGTGCTGACCCTGGTCATTCCCGGCTTCAACGACTCGACCGAAGAGTTGTGGGAGGCGGCCCGTTTCATCGCCGGGGTGTCGCCCGATATTCCCTGGCACGTGACCGCCTTTCACAAGGATTACAAAATGACCGACCCCGCCAACACCAGCGCGGCCACCCTCATCCGCGCCGCCGAGATTGGAGCCGAGGCCGGTCTGCATTTTGTCTACGCCGGCAACCGCCCCGGCGAAGTCGGCCAGTGGGAGAATACCTACTGCCCTGGCTGCCAAACCTTGCTGATTGAGCGTTATGGTTATGTCATCCTGGGCTATCACCTGACGGATGAGGGTAAGTGTCCGAAGTGTGGCTATGGAGTTCCCGGCATGTGGCCCAAATCGGCCCAAGCGGTGAACACCGGCCAGCGGGAAGATATCTTTTCCCGCCGGCCCATCCGGGTAAAAATGTAAGAAAGAGGAGTGTTCACGAACCTGAGCACGCCACCGATAATGAAAAGGTCGCAAGGTAGCAGGGTCGCAGGATTGTTCCCTGTCTACCGTCTACTATTTTCTTGGTAACTTAGCAATTGAGTCCTTGCCCATTGGGCAAGAAAATCTCACGCAAAGTCGCCAGGAACGCCAAGAAAAATTATTAAAAAACCTTTGCGTCTTTGCGCCTTTGCGAGAGAACCCATTTTGGTTCCGGCTCGTCCGGGTTAGGAGAATAACCATGTCCGATGAACTAAAAGCCAAAGTCCAGAGCCAATTCGGCGCGTCGAGCGACGCTTACGCCAGCAGCGACATCCACGCGAAGGGGGAAAGCCTGGAAGTCCTGCTGGAACTGATCCAGCCGCAGCCCGATTGGCTGACCCTCGATGTTGCCACCGGCGCGGGCCACACCGCCTTGGCCTTTGCCCCCCGCGTGGCGAAGGTGATCGCCACCGATTTAACGGCGGAGATGCTGGCCAAAACTGCCGAACTGGCCGCCCAACGCGGCTTGAGCAATGTCGAAACCGGCCCGCCGATGCCGAGACGCTGCCGTTTGACGCCGCTTCGTTTGATCTCGTCACCTGCCGCCTGGCCTTGCACCACTTTCCCAACCCGCGCCAGGCGTTGAGCGAGTTCGCCCGCGTGCTCAAGCCGGGTGGGGTGCTGGGTTTCACCGACAATGTGACCGTGCCGGACAAACAGGCCGCCGGTTATTACAACGCCTACGAAAAGCTGCGCGACCCGTCGCACCACTGGGTTTATCCGCTGGTGCGTTTGCAGGCGATGTTTGCAGACGCCGACTTGACGGTGGCAGCCAGCCGCGAGTTGAGCAAGGAACTGGAGTTCCACGACTGGGCCGACCGCCAGCACGTCTCCGCCGCCAACAAGGACAAACTGCTGGAGATGATGCGCCAGCTTCCCCCGGCGCTCGAACCGCTGTTTGCGCCTCGCTGGGCGGAGGGGACGCTGTATTTTAGCCTGTGGGAGGCGGTGATTGTGGGGAGACGAGGTGGATAAGAGAAGGAGCTAGTCTTAACTGGCTGGCTTTGGTGCTCAATCCTGAATCTTTTTTATCAAGCAGTAATAGGTAAACTTAGCCAAAAATCTATTAAACTCGTTCCTGCTTAAGAGCTAAAGACTCTCGATATTCTACTGCATCAGCTAATTCTATAAATTCTACCGGCTTATTAAAGTTAGTTTTAACTACTTTTTCAACCTCTTTCAAGGTTACATTAAAAAATTCTCGACGCCGGTTAATTGCATTTAATCTCCTATGTTCAAATGCCTGATGCAAAGCATATTCAAGAGCGGGGGCATCATCGCTAAAAATCGTGGCATGAATATCAAATTTGAATGGTACGGATGCATCTCCTAACTCGTCTATGCGATCCTGGGGGTCTAAACGGCGGGTGACACCAATCTTGTAAATATTCTCACCAAATGAGCCAACATTTGAAATAATATAAACATATCCGGCGCGGGTATTTTGTTCACGATTTAATATATCTTGCTTATTCTGTTCGATTTCAGCCAGCTTCAATTGAAGATTAACCTTTTCTCGCTCGATCATTTCTCGTTCAGCCTCACTACTGGCTTTTAGAAATTGAGCATCAATAGCAGCGAGAGCTTTGGCAAAGTGTGTTTCTTCTTTTTCAAGCTTTAACTTCATCTCTTCAATTTCCTTTAGAAGTTTAGCCTCTTCTCGCATCTGTTCTCGAAGGCGTTTTTGTTCTTCTTTCTCCTCTTGCTTCTTAGCCTGATACTCGTAAAAAAGATAAAGCTCCTCCAACTTAAGATTCAGATAATCTGACGAAATAGAGATGTTCATTCGTCGTCCCAAATTATTCAGAGTTTCAAAAGCCTTGTTTATTTTCTTTTCGATAGAGGTGATATTATTGAACTTGACCTTGATAATACTGGCATCACACTCATTGTTAAACGAACGCAAGATAAGTTTTACGTAATCTTTTATCATACGTTCCCCTTCTCTTTGGCTGTTATTAACCGTCCAGGTTTGAGAACAATAAGCAGCTTTTCCTGTTTTGACCATTGCTGCTTGTTGATTTTGAATTTGCTCCAATTTAGTTTTATACATCTCCGAATTCTGCAACTCATATCTGAATTTATAAAAACCAAATGACTGAAGCAAAATTTCGTCATCTAATATGACAATCTCCCCCTTCTTAACTTCAATTTGCTGGTCCAGTTCAGATATTTGTTGGTCAAAAGCTTTTTTTCTCCCGAACAAATCGGCTTCAAGTTCATTGATTTCCGCGATCGCTTTACTTTTTTCTTACTTAAATCGGCAATAGCCTGCTTCAATTCATAAAAATTCATGCGCTCTGTATCAGCAAGCGTACTTTTCAATGTTTCGCTTTCTTTTTGCGCCTGTTCTAATTCAGCCTTAATCTTGTTTACCCGAAAAATATCCGTGATTAGCGTTTTTATGGTTCCAAATTGTGATACAGGGCGTGGATTAATATTTTGCAAATCGTGCTTCTTCTTTACTTTCGGTTTAATAGCATTACCCTTGACTGCACCTTAAAAAGCGCATAACTGAAATTGCACGAGGGCGAATTGTGAGTAAACTCTCCCTATTCCATAGATGAGGGTCAGAGCCATGGA
>JAAUSP010000788.1 GCA_012032575.1 Anaerolineales bacterium
CACATCAACGGAAAAACCATCGGGAAGATGTGGCGGCGGATGATATACAGATTCCCGGCCCCTACCGCGCGGGCGCGGTGGACAAATTTACGCTCTTTGACGGCCAGGGTTTGGGAGCGGACCACGCGGGCGGTGCTGGTCCAGCTCAGAATACCGAGCACAATGATGATAATCCACATGCTGCGCCCCAACAGGGCAATGAGAATAATCATCAGCGGCAGATCGGGCAGCACCAGCAAAATATCGGTCACACGCATCAGCCCGTTTTCAACCTGCCCGCCGTAAAACCCGGCGATAATCCCCACGAGGCCGCCAATGAACAGGGCAATAAAGGCGGTGAAAAAACCGATAGTGAGGGACACCCGCGCCCCATAAATCAAATTGGTCAACACATCCTTGCCGGCGTCATCGGTGCCCAGGGGGTGTTCGGCATTAGGCGGCGTGTAGATATTCTCAATCGTCACCTTTACCGGCGCTTCCGGGTCGTAAGGAGCCAGCACCGGCGCAAAAATTGCTGTCAGTACGGTGGCAATGAGCATGATGAGACCAAGCATACCCATGCGCTGCTGTTTGAAACTGTGCCAGAAGTCGGTGAGAATGTCCATAAGCTTAACTCCACAAGCGTGATACGTGATGCGTGAAGAGTCACGTATCACGCATCACGCATCATCCGGTCTGAATTCGTGGGTCCAAATATGAGTACAACAAATCCGCGGCCAGGTTGGCAAAAATAACGCTGATAGCCAACATCAGGAATGCGCCTTGCAGCACAGGGTAATCCTGCCGCCCGACTGCTTCGACCACGGCCTGCCCCAAACCGGGCCAGGAATAAACGGTCTCGACCTCGATGGCCCCGGAAACCAAAAAACCCAGGTTCAGCGCAACCACGGTGACGGTCGGCAAAAGGGCGTTGGGCAGGGCGTGGTCGCGCAAAATCTGGAAGGAATTCAAACCTTTGGCTTTGGCGGTCAGGACGTAATCCTCGGAAAAGATTTCGAGCACGGCACTGCGCATAAAAAGGGTGTACTGCCCGGCGTAAATAATCGAATAGGTCAGGGTGGGCAGGATCATGTGGCGGCCAATATCGAGCCACTCTTCCCAGACATTGCTAAAGTTGCCCCGGCGGTCATTTTACCGCCGATGGGCAGCCCGAATTGGCTGCTGCCCCAGAACAGCAGGATCATGCCAAACCAGAAGGTCGGGCAGGCCCAGGCGACCAATGCGCCGATGAGGGCGCTGTAATCGAGGACGGTGCGGGATTTCCAGGCGGCGATCAACCCCAGCAGCACGCCAAAAATAATCGAGAGGAAGACGCCGGGACCAATGAGCAGAATCGTGTTCCACAGGTTTTCGGTCAGAATGGTGGCAACGGGTCGCTGCGTGTGAAAGCTGGTCCCCATTTCTCCTTGCAGCAGGTTGATGATGTAGCGCCCAAACTGAGTCTCCAGCGGATTGGCGGCGCAACTGCCCAGTTTGAGCGGCGAGATGGCTTCGACACAGTTGATGACCGGTTTATCCAGCCCAAAGCGCTCACGCAGGGCGGCAATGGCATCCTGTTTCAAACGCGGGTCTCTGACCATACGAGCCGGGTCACCGGGCAGGATGCGAAACAGGAAAAAGTTGAGCAGCACGACAAACAGCACCGTCAGCAAGGCCCAGCCGACTTTTTTGAGAACGTATTTATTCATAAGAATTGGTAGTAGGGAATAGGTAGTAAGGAGTAGGGGAAAAGATAAAAACTCTTTTACTCCCTACTCCTTACTCCTTACTCCCTGTTACTGGACTGGCTGTACAATCATTAGTTGGCTGAAATCTTCCAGGGCCACCTTGGGTACGTCGGTCATCCAGCCCTGAAAGCGATCTTTGCGATACGCCTGGACATCTTGCTGATAATAGGGGATGATGTAAACCACATCATCAAAGGTCATTTTTTGCATCTCCCAGACAATATCACGCCGTTTTTGCGGATCGAGTTCAATAGATTGCTGCTGGTACAGTTCATCAAATTTAGGGCTGGCATAACCTGTTTCATTACTACCGGTAGAAATGTCAGATGTCCGATAAATCTGGAGCGCCCCATCAGGGTCGGGACCCCAGGCCCAGCCCCAGATCATAATATCGTAGTCAAAAGCGGGGCAGCAGGCGGTGGTCAGAGCATCGGGATCGAAGGCTTGCGGCTCAACCTTCACCCCAATCTGCTGCCAGGTATCGGCCAACAGGTCCCCGATACGCGGCGCTTCGGCCACGTCGTTGGGCCAATAGAGCCGAAAACTCAACGGTTTGCTGCCATCGGGCATATCGCGCACGCCGTCGCCATCGGTATCTTTGTAGCCGGCGTCGTCGAGAATCTGGTTGGCCTTGGCCGGATCAAAGGCATAATCTTCGATGGTGTTGTTGTACCAATCACCCATGCTGTCAGGGATGAGAGTCAGACCCGGCGTGGCCAGGCCGAGCATAGCCACGTCAATAATATTTTGCTTGTCGGTAGCATGGGCCAGGGCTACCCGCACGTTGCGGTCGAGCAGGGCCGGGTGACCGGTGCATTTGCCGTCTTCAGGCGGGCAATTTTCGGGGGCAACCTGATTGATGATAATGTCGCGCACACTGGGGTCGCGGGGCGCGCCAATCACCAGGCCAATTTCGGCGTTGTTGCGCAGCACCGGCACCGCCGTCGAAGGAATGTCGCGGACCACGTCCACCTGTCCGGTAACCAGGGCCTGCACCAGGGCATCGGGGTTGGCAAAGGTCTGGAAAATGACCTCGTCTACCTTGGGCGCTCCATCAAAATAATCCTTGTTGGCAGCCAGATGCACAAATTCGTTTTGCTTGTATTCGACCATTTTGAAGGCCCCACTGCCAATCATTTCCGTATTTTCAAATTCCACAGCGGCGGCGGCGTCTTCATATTTCGACCAGATATGTTCGGGTAAAACATACTGGGCATACAACTGGGCTTCAATATTGGGGATGGCGTCGGTGAGTTTGATGACGACGGTCGTATCGTCGGTCGCCTCGACGCTCTCGAACTTCTCGCCATAGGTGCTCGCGTAAGGAAAGTCGGGATGGCTGCGATAATAATTGTAAGTAAAGGCCACATCTTTGGCCGTCAGCGGCTGACCATCGTGGAATTTGACCCCGGATTTTATCTTGAAGGTCCAGGTTTTGCCGTCTTCGGAAACATCATAACTTTCGGCCAGTGACGGTTTGAACGTGCCATCAAGCTGGAGGTCAAACATGGTGTCGTAAACCAGATCGGCGATAACATACGCTTCGTACAAAATGAAGGTGCCGGGGTTCAGGGTGTCCGGGCTGCCGTTCCAGCCAAAGCGCACGGTCCCGCCGGTCGCGCCGCTGCTGGCAGCCGCTTCTTCTGTCGCCGGGGCGGCTTCGGTGGTGCTGGCGGGA
>JAAUSP010000789.1 GCA_012032575.1 Anaerolineales bacterium
ACCACACAGAAGATAGTCCAAAGGGGAGAACAGGACAGCGGCGGCCAGGGTGTTGCCCTCGGTTGCCAGATAGAACAGGCCGGATAGAATCGCCAGCCCCATAACCGCTAAAGCGAAGATCATTTTTTGAGTGTTCATGCTTGCGTTCCTTCCTGGCCCCCGGTCAGGGCCTTGACCAAATAACCCAGGTTTTGATTCTGTTCAATCAGCTTCAAGTAGGCCCCCACAAAGCGGGTTACTATGTCTTTGTGTAGCTCGTGAAAGTCTCTGGAAAGATTTAACTCACTCGCCATGCCCCGGCTGATAGCCTGCGGATCGTTGAAAGCATAGTAGGCCAGCCATTCAGGGGTTGCCATCAGCGCGGGCCGGCCCGGTGACTTCTGGGGTAATTCGCCGGGCAGCTCTACTACATCAGCCGGAATTGCGACAACCGGCTTTATCTCACATCGTTCTAGCCGGGCAAAGTCAGCCGGTGCAGCTTGGGCGACTTGAAGGCGCTCGACTTCCGGGCCAGTGATATGCAGAAAGTCACCCTTGCCGGTGAGCTTATGGGCCGATAATCCGGCATGGCCGGTCACATTGGCGCTCACCTTTGCATCAGACAATTGCCCAACCCATCTATTGAGCAGGTTGTCCAGCAGGCCGGGTAAGTCTTTCTCGGTTGGCTTTTGTGTCTCACAGATAAGATGGATTCTGTATTTGCGGGCTTGCCGTGCGACGTTTTGAGCGGTCAAGATGTTATCACCTTTTAGGGCCTCGCTGGCCTCTCCAATGGCGACAACGATAACCTTCCCGTCTCTGATGTCCTCAGCTTTACGATAGGCCAGCTCTTGATTAACCCAGGCCATTGCATTGGCTATATCTATGGCCTCGGTTGCTCTGGGCATGACCAGATAAGCCGAGTTATCGAAGTCGGCATAATCGTTATGAGGGTCAATCAAGATCAAACCCAATTGCAAAGGGCTGTAGGTTGACAACAGGGCCAGCAAGATACTTTTGAGGGCTTCACTTTTGCCGCTGCCAGAAGTACCAGCGACAAGGGCATGTGGCGGGTCAAGTTCAAACAAGATAGGCTTGCGCTGTTCTGCTAACCCTATGGCCTGTTGGGTTGGGAGATCCGCCCGGTGGTAATATTCCCAAAAGCCGGGGTTAAGTTCAATCTGATAATTGGCAAGACCGGCCAGCCGGGTTGATAGTACGGCGTTGACCCCGGCTGCCAGGGCCAGCGGTTCAGCGAGTTTTAGCGCCGAATCGAGTTGCAGCGGGTCCGATAGCCTGATGCCGAAAGACAGGTGACGCGCCCCCCGATTGACCTTTGAAAGTTTGCCGGTCAACCTCTGGCGAGCGTACAATAGTTGAATCACCGTCGCATAATGCCGGGCTCGGGCCTGTAGGGGGTTGGCTGGAAATGTTGGCACTTTATTAGTTTGCATCGTTTTTTACTCCATTCTGCGGATTAAGGGCGGAAATAATTTTCCGCCAGGGTTTTTCGCCAGGTTACAGTATGGCCCATAGAATCGCCGTCGCTATCACCCCCGCAAGGGTGATAGCTATTTCCAATTTCGACGGCCCCACTACTCGCCAATTTTGGCGGGGTATGTCTACAATGGTTAAGGTCATTTGAGTTGAACATTTAAAGAGTCTCATTTCGCCCCCGGTAGGTACAATGTGATCTGAATCGCCCCGGAATTGAGCGCCGATACCAGCGCATCTTTAGCGCATCGGTTTTGTTCTCTCAGGATATAGCACATGTCAACCCAGCCGTTACGGTCTGCAAATTCGTGGGTAGGTATGTTCACGTGCTTCCCCTTCCAGGCTATGCAATTCTGGCAAGAGAAGTAATCAGGCAGATTCACGCTTTGGTCAACACTGGCTTTTGAGGTATTTTCAATCATAGCACCCCCTTACCATTTCCATTTGTGGCAAGCTCGGCTTTATAGTTTCTGACAGTTGCCCGTGAAACGTCTAGCAGGCTTGCCAGTTCGCTATTTGTGGCCTCTGGATTAGTGGCAAGGATTCCGGCAAGTTGCGCTTTCTTGGTTTCCTTCTCGGCTGATTTTTCAGCGTTGACGGTGGCAAGATTGCCTATAGTTTCTGGTAAATTCGCCGTGTTGCCAGTCACCTTTGACACCTTTTTTGCTTCCCTCTCGGCTTGTTCACTGGCGTGTTGCCGGTCATCAGATAGCAACTCGCTTAAGAACAGAACCAAAATTGGCAAGGACGCGGCTAACACGTAAGGTTTACTTACCACTATCCAGCCCGGCAAGTTACCATCAGTTGCCAGTAGGCCATAACTCAGGTTGCCATATACACTAATGCCAGTGAACACAGTCACGCCAAACCATAACGGCTTGACGCTGCGCTTTGCCACTTTACGCACACGGATCGAATAAGCCAGGGCAAACAGGCCGGCGTCAATGGCAATGGCTTGGAGCCAGCCCATAACCGTGCTACCGTCAACACTGGCAAAAATGCCAGCCAAGTGCTTTAAGCTGCCTGCCAGGGCCAGGGCAAGGGATAGCCAGAGAAGATACTCAATTTTCATTTTCATCGCTGGCCCCCCTTCCGGCGCTCGACATCAGCCAACCAAGTTTGATGACCTTTGAGCAAAATCTTGACGTGGGTTAATTCGCGTTCCAGCCGGCTGGCCTCGTTTGTGTAGTGCCGGATTCTGTCTTTGAGCCAGGCTCCCGGGTCGCTGCCATCGGAACAGGCTGGGCGGAACGCTTCAGCGAAGTCTTGGGAAAGTGGGGGGGCGCTCATAGTTGGTAAACCTCCCCCCAAATCGCGGTAGCGGCGGCATGATAGGCTTCACGTCCAAAAACTTCGAACCATAGATCTTCAGTTTTGGGTGAAACGATAGCACGGTTAAACTCGGTTAAAGCATTTTGGACTTGACCTTCCAGCGTGATTAGCTCGGAGGCGGTCAGTTGTTCCGGAGTGCGAAGCGCGGCGCAATATTGAGAAATGGGGGTGGTTAAGGCAATCAGCCGGTCGCGCCATTCCTGATTGCTGTTGCTTAAAGCGGGTTTTTGGGGTAAATTGTTAGGAGCCATTTGAAAGACACTTCCTTTCTTGTGGTAGAGGCGCTGTCCGGGTTCCAGCCGGGCGGCGTCTTGTTTTTTGGCCCGTATGCGACGGCGGCGCTTAGTGGATTGTGACCGGCTTCGATTCCGGTTGGGGTTGTCTGCGCTGCGCTTCACGCTCTAAAATCTGGCGTAACTCAGCGCTGGCAGTCCTGTCGTTCTGCTCTGCCCAGAGTTTGAGCAAATTGTCCAAACGTTCTGTGATGACATAGCAGCGGGTCAACTGGTCTGATTTTTGCATTGATTAACCTCCATAGCTAAAAGATGTTATATAATAGCTTATGCTATGGATTATAACATAACTACTGTATACTTGTC
>JAAUSP010000790.1 GCA_012032575.1 Anaerolineales bacterium
ATCACATCCATCATCTCCTCATCACCAGCGAAGACCAGCCGCTCGGTCTGATTACCAGCAACGATTTGATGGTTTTGCACAGTGCCTCGTTTTTTTTCATTACCCGCGAGATCGAGCGGCAGGCTGACCCCGCCGGTTTGGGCCAGGTGCTGGATCAGGCCCAACAGACTATTCCTTTATTACTGCATCAGGGGGTGAAGGCCAGTCAGATTGGCTGGTTGATGGCCGATATTAATGACCGGCTGGTGAGCCGAGTTTTGGCGTGGACCGAAGCGAACCTGGGGCTGCCCCCGGTCCCATACTGCTGGCTGGTTTTGGGCAGTGAAGCCCGGCGAGAGCAAACCTTTAAAACCGACCAGGACAATGCTTTGATCTATGCCGACCCGCTGCCGGAAACAGCCGAAGCCACGCAGGCTTACTTTTTGGAGTTTGGCCGGCAAGCGGTAGCCGGGCTGGTTGAAGCGGGGTTTCCCCCTTGCGCCGGGCGGCTGACCGCCGACAATCCCCAGTGGGTTCAGCCGGTGAGTGGCTGGCACAATTACTTTCAGCAGTGGGCCACTCGCTGGGAACCGGAAGAGGAACCCAATTTTCTGATCTTTTTTGATTTTCGCGGGATTTACGGCGATTTTTCGCTGGCGAAAGATTTGCGCCGCTTTATCGCCGATTTGTTAGATCAACAGCCCCGTTTCATCAATCGGTTGGCCCATCTTTCGGCCAGTTTGCCGCCGCCCCTGGGCTTTTTAGGCCATTTTATTGTCGAACACAACGGTGAGCATAAAGATCAATTCGATTTAAAGCAGCGCGGCACTGTCCCGCTGATTGATCTGGCCCGCTTTTTTGCCTTAAGGTATCACTTAACCGAAACCAACACTGTGGCCCGCCTGGAACAGATCAAAGATGAAAATGACCTGCCTGATGATTTACTCCACGAACTGGCTCAATCATTCGAGTTCATCCTCAATCTCCGCCTGCAGCATCAGTGGGAGCAAATTCAAACGGGTCAGCCTCTCTCCAATTATATCAATCCAAAAAATTTATCCAGCCTGGATCAAGCTTCGTTACGACAAGTCTTTAAGGCGATTGGCCAGGCTCAGGCAGTTCTCCATCAAGCGTATCACCTCAAAGTTGGCCGGCTTTATTAAAATTGAAGGTTTTTGCTTAAGCCTGTTCGTTTATGTTCAAAATTGATTTGACACATCTTTTTGATTGTGTTATAGTCTTGGCCCTATCCAGGTATTGTCAGCGAGGGGCCACAAAACGCTGACGTTCATCACTACCGACTCCTGCAACTCAACTTTCACTACAAATCAATAGAGCCTCGATGGTGAGAGCAACGACTTGTTTCCGACAATAGTCTGCCACAGGTAAAACTCAAGCAGTAATCGCGACCTTCAATCCGAAGGTGTGGTTTTATAGTTTGCTTAAGTTAATGGTTTTATTTATCAACCTAAGGAGGGTTTTCGTATGGCAGAAAAAGAAAATATCTGTTGGGGGTGCTACCTATGAAAACGTTGACAGCGCTTATCTGGAACAGCGCAAATTGCGCAAAAGTGCTGGCTGGGTGCTGCTGTGGGCGCTCGGGGTGGGGGCGGTCATTTCCGGCGACTTTTTTGGCTGGAACTTTGGTTTGACGGCCGGAGGATTTTGGGGCTTGACCATTGCCACCTTCCTCATGGCTATTATGTACGTTTGTATGGTTTACAGCATCGCCGAGTTATCAACCGCGCTGCCGCACGCCGGCGGCTTCTATTCCTTCACTCGTAATGCCCCTGGGACCATTTGGCGGCTTTGTCTGCGGTGTAACCGATACCATTGAGTATGTTATCACCCCGGCGGTCATTGTTGTCGGCATTGGCGGCTACATGAACGCGCTGCTCCCCGACTTTTTACCGCTCTGGGCCTGGTGGCTTATCTCCTATGCTATTTTTATCGCCATCAACATCAAAGGGGTCGAGCTAACTTTAAAGGTGGGGATGGTCGTCACCCTGTTGGCCATTGCCGTCCTGCTTGTGTTTTATTTGGCGTCTATCTTTAGCGGCGCTTTTAGTTGGGATTTGTTGTTCAACGTCGAGCCTGATCCCGGTCAATCGGCTACTTGGCTGCCCAAAGGCTGGTATGGTGTCTTTGCGGCCCTGCCCTTTGCTATCTGGTTCTACCTGGCCATCGAGCAGTTACCCCTGGCCGCCGAAGAAACCCACGATGTAGTCAACGATATGCCCAAGGCCCTGATCCTGGGCATCATTACCCTGTTGGCGCTGTCGCTCTTCACCCTGGTCCTCAATGCCGGTGTCGGCGGTGGAGCGGCCGTAATCGGCGAGTCTCTGGCCCCGCTTGAAGATGGTTTCAAGGCAGTCTTTGGCGAGGGCATGGCTACAGCAGCACTTACGCTTATCGCCCTGACCGGCCTCATTGCCAGTTTTCACACCATTATCTATGCTTACGGACGGGTGCTCTTTGCCCTGTCGCGCGCCGGTTATTACCCGCGCTGGATTTCGGTGGTTAACCAGTCCACCCACACGCCGGCTATCGCCTTGATTTTGGGCGGTGTGGTCGGCTTTCTCTGCGCCCTGGCCATTGACGCCTTCGGCTCAGGTATTGTCGGCGCGGCCCTGCTGAATATGGCGGTCTTCGGCGCGGTCATCTCTTATGCCCTGGTAATGATTAGCTACATCAAGCTAAAAGTGGACCGGCCCGACCTGCCCCGGCCTTATGTCAGTCCGCTGGGTATTCCCGGCGCGGTCGTGGGCGCTGCCCTGGCGATTATAGCGCTTTTTGCCTGCTTCTCCATCGAGGGCTACCGACCCGGCGTGTGGGGCGTAGCGGTTTTCCTGGCAATCGCCATTGTCTTCTACTTTGTCCATAGCAGCCGGCATCTGGTCGCCCAGGCCCCCGAAGAAGAAGTCGCTTTAATGTCCGAAGCCCAAAAGGAACTGGCTCACTAATTGGAGCCGACTTCAGACTTGGATTTCCGGCGGTGCAGTGTCGTCAACGTTGACGAGATTGCATCGCCGCTTTTGATGTAACAGAATGACCCAACGACGACCCATCATCGGCCTGACCACCTACGAACGGAACAAAGAACACACTTACGGCTTACCGGCGGAGTACATCGAAGCAGTTCGCCGCGCCGGTTGGGATACCAGTGCCTATTACCCCACGGCGAACCCTATCAGGATGATTTGCTGCGCCTGCTGGATGGGGTTATCTTTACCGGTGGGGGCGATGTGGACCCAGCGCTGTATCAGGGAAACGACCATGAGGCGCTGGAATATGTTGATGCCGAACGGGACAGGAGCGAAATTGCCCTGATTCGCATGGCGGTCGAGACCGGCCTGCCCACGCTGAACATCTGCCGGGGGGCGCAGGTGCTCAACGTGGCATTGGGCGGCACGCTCA
>JAAUSP010000791.1 GCA_012032575.1 Anaerolineales bacterium
TGCTTCGCTGAATTTGGCGGTTTCTTCTGTGGCTGGCTCTCGGTCGCCATTATACACCCAGGTCAGATTTAAGTAACGCTGGATGGTATCGAGTAAAACATTCACTTCGACCGGCTTGGGCAGAAAATAGGTGCAGCCGGCGGCCAGGCTTTGTTCGCGGGTAATGCCAAAGGCGCTGGCGGAAACGGCAACAATAATCACCTCGCTCATGCTGGCCGACTGGCGAAGCTGCCGGGCCACATCAATGCCGCTCAGGCGGGGCATGACCAGATCGAGCAAAATCAGGTCCGGCTGAAATTCGATGGCCTGACGCAGACCTTCTTCGCCATCGCCGGCTTCGCTTACCTCAAAGCCCAGCGGAGCAAGCAAAGCTACCAGCACGGCCCGATTATCGCGGTTATCATCAATCACCAGAATTTTGCGGCGCTGGCCCTGATAGCCGGTAATATCGCCGGAGGTCACCGGCTCAGCCCAATCGGGCCGGTCGGTCAGGCTGACCTCCAGCCAAAAGATACTGCCCTGCCCCGGTTGGCTCTGCACCTGAAGCCGGCTGTTCATTAGCTCGGTCAATTTACGGCTGATCGGCAGGCCCAGGCCGGCGCCTTCAAAATGGTAGGGCTGGTCAAGCTGCCGGAACGGTTGAAAAATCTCTTCCAACTTGTCGGAGGCAATGCCGATGCCGGTATCGGCCACCTGAAAGCGGATCAGATAGACGCTGCCGGTTCCCTGGCCGGCTACCGGGCGCGAGTCAACCACGCTGACGGTAAAGGTGATTTGCCCATGCTCGGTAAACTTGACTGCGTTGCCCAGCAGGTTGAGCAGAATCTGGCGCAGGCGGCGCGGGTCGCCCTGGATCACTTTGGGCAGAGGCGAGAGGATTTCGTATTTGAACGCCAGCCCTTTTTGTTCAGCCTGAATGCGGGCGATGTCGGCGAGCATCTGCAAAAATTCATTCAGGTAAAAATTGGCCGGATACAACTCCAGCCGCCCGGCTTCAATTTTGGACAGGTCCAGAATATCGTTGATCAGGGTCAGCAAGTGCTCGCCGCTGCGCTGAATGGTGCTTAACCCTTCCTGCCAGCCGGTTACGGGTGGGCCAAACTGGTTAGCCTCGCGCTGCAAAATTTCGGCATAGCCCAGAATACCGTTCAGCGGGGTGCGGAGTTCGTGGCTCATATGGGCCATAAACTCGCTTTTGGCCCGGTTGGCCACCTCGGCGGCTTGTTTGGCCTGCTGCAATTCGGCCTCAACCCGTTTGCGTTCCTTTATTTCCTGCTCAAGCTGCTCTACCACCTCGACTAAATCGGCGGTGCGGGCGGCCACCATTTCGGCCAGGTGGTCCTGGTACTGCTGAAGGGTAGTGGTGGCAAGGTTCATTTCCGTTTCCTGGGTTTGCAGCGTGCGGGCCATTTCATCAAAGGCGCGGCCAAGTTGGCCCAGTTCATCGCGGCTGTGGGCCAGACCGCTGCGTGCGCTCAAGTCACCACCGGCTACGCGCCGGGTTGCCTCAACCAGGGTGCGAAGCTGGCGCAGAATAAAGAGGTCGCTGCCCAGCCAGGCCGCCAGCACCGCCAGCAGGGCCACAAAGCCCAACGCAGTCAGATTAAGCAGGGCCAGCCGGTTAACCTCGGCCAGGGCTACATCCGGGGGGATGCCTACGGCTATATAAACCCGGTTTTGTTCGGCAGTGCCAAAGAGAGGGGTAAAGGCATACAGGCGGACAAGGCCATCAAATCCGGGTACTTCCGTTGTTCCCTCACCCATGTGAGCCAGAATGGCGTGCAGCAATGGTTCTTCGGATTCAGTTTTGCCAACCCACTCGGTGGCATCAGGATAGCGGGCTAAAATTGTTCCGTGCCGGTTAATGACGATGATGGTTGAGCCGTTTGGCAAACCAGCGGTGATAACCAGGTGGTCAAACCAGGCCAAGTCGAGCGTGGCAAAAAGGACTGCCGCAGGCTGGCCGGCATCGTCGAGCACGGGATAACCAAAGCCCAAAGCAAATTTGCCGGTGTCAGGGTCCTGGTTGTATTCGCCAACGGCAAAATCACGACTTTGGATGGCTTGTTGAAACCAGGCCTGGTCTGCAACGGTGACGGGTTGGGAGATAGGAACGGCGTTACACAGCAGGCCGCCGCTGGGATCAGCCAGACCCAAATTGGTATAGCGTGAGTCTTTGGTTAGTAAATTACTGAGAATAGTGGTGCAGGCGGCGGGGTCATCCTGGTGCAACTGGAGAATTTGGGCCAGGCCCAGCAGAAGCTGCCGTGTTCCTTCGATGAGCAGTTGGTGCTGTTGTGAGGCAAGCTGGGCCACCCGTAGGGTATTGGCGTGAGCCTGATCCAGGCTGGATTGGCGAATTCGCAGATCGGTGAAAATGATCAACGCCAGGGCCGGGATAACCGCCAGCAGGATCAACAAGATGATCCTGCTGCGCAGGCTGGAGAAGGAAAAATGCCTCAAAATTTATTCCTCATGTAACGACAAGCGCCAGACAGTTATCGGATGGGTGGGCGGGTCGGCCTGAAAGCTGAGTTTGACCCATTCGGGCGAGAGCGCGGGCAAGTTAATAGCGCTACTAGCGGGTGTTTGGGTTACTTCTATTCTACTCAGGGGTTCGCCATCGGCAAGTATGGTCAAAGCCGGGGGCGGATTTTCGGCGCTGACTGCGGTAATTTCCAGCCGGAGCGGTCTGCTTGAGGGGTGATGCAGAAAAAGTTCGGCGGGTGTAGCGGCGGAAATGGCGCGAGCGATGCCGCTGGCCGTTTCCTGGCGTTTGCTCCAGCCCTGGCCCAAACTCAGATAGGGTTGAGGCTCGCGCCGGAGCGGGGTTGGATAAACTTTCAGGCGGCCATCATCGTAAATGGGCAAGGTGTCGGGCAAGGCAGCGGCGACCCAGCGCTCGGTGGCTTCGCGTTCAGGGCCGGGCGGCATTTGGTAGTAGTCGAGCACGATGTAGCGCAGGTTGAAATCGTAAAAGATCGTCGGGGCAATCAGGTCGAGCGGCTGGTCAATGATGTCCGGGCCGAGATAGCGCCAGTGCTGCAACACCGGCGTGCGCCAGGCCAATTCCAGCGGATTGTCGCGTGAGGTGTAGGCGGTCAGCAGGCGTTTGCCGTGAACGGTCTGGTACAGCATGGGTGTGGGCCGGTCCCAATTCATCGGCAGCTCGGCGATGGTGAAATCGCCGGGTTGTTGGGCCAGATCAAAATAAAACTGCGGCGTGTCAATTTTAGAAATGGGGTAGGGGATAGCGAGGAATTCGAAGCAGATGAGGAGGATGGCGAGGAAGGGAAGGAAATTGTGAATTGTGAATTGTGAATTGTGAATTGTGAATGATGGCTTCCGACCCCTGACCCCTGACCCTGACCCCTGACCCCCGACTACCAGGCCAG
>JAAUSP010000792.1 GCA_012032575.1 Anaerolineales bacterium
CGAAATCCAAAATCGTAAAATCCACCAGCGGCTACCAGACTGGCGCAGAAAATGGCCGGGCCGAGCATACGCCAGGGGGAACTCGGCCAGCTCCAGCAGCGGGACTGCTTCCCAAAGAGGTTGGGATTGGGGCAGGGCCAGAAAGGCGTAGAGGAGGAGGAAGAAGGCGAAGAAGGAAGTAGGGACGCGAAGCGGGAGTAGGGAGTATGGAGTAGGGGGAAGAGGGTTGGTTATTCTGGAGAGGTGGTGTTGGGCGGTTGGTTTTTGGTTTTATTATTAATAGAAGGAAACCAACCAGCAGCAAAGAAACTAATCCAATTGTCGCACCAATGATTTGGGGTAGGCCGAGGCTGAGGGGTAATTTGGGGTTGATGGCGGCCAGGTCGAGGGGCAGGGGTGGGGAGAAAAACTCGTTCAGCGAGATGAAATTTTCGCGGAAGTCGAAAAAGCCGCGAGTGATCCCGGCCAGTTGAATTTCGTGGCGTTCGCCAAAAGCGGGCAGCCAGAAGATAGCCGCCAACCCCAAGCCGAGGAGGAGAGCGGCGAGGGTGAGGCCGAGACGTGATGCGTGATGCGTGATGCGTGATGCGTGATGCGTGATGTGTGATGCGTGGTGCGTGGTGCATGTCTTCGTCTCCTCGCGTCTTCGCGTCTTCGTGTCCTCATCTCCTCGCCTCTTCGCCTCTTCGGGCGGAAAAATGAGCAGAAACAACAGGTACGCGCCGAACATAGGCGCAAAGAGCATGAAGCTGATGTTGTGGCTGAATAGCAGTCCGGCCAGGGATGCGGCTGCGGCGACCAGATAACCGGGGCGGCGGGTGGTGAGCAGGCCGTGAAAGGCCCAAAAAATAAGGGGATAAAAGGCCAGGCCGGTGAACTGGCCGTAATTGCCCTGAATATAAGCTTCGCGTAACCGATAGGGAGCGTAAACGTAAAGGGTTGCGGCAACGAGGGCCGGATAGGGTCCAAAGAGTCGCCGGGCGAACAGGAACATGCCCAGGCTGTAAAGCAGAAAATCAAAAACCAGGACGGCTTTCATGGCGGTGTCGAGGGGCAGGCCGGACAGGTGGAAAAGTTGGGTCAATTGGTACAGGGCGGGCGGGGCGTAGCTGAAATAGGCATGCCATGCCCATAAGCCAAATCCCGGCCCCAGCGGGGATAGAAATTGCCCTCCTGCCAGGCCTGGTTTAGCTCGACCTGGCGCATGAGGTGGGCCGGACCATCGGCGGTGTTGGGCAGGCCGGCGTGGGTGAGCAGGGGCATAACCGCAAACAATGGCAACAACAAAGCCAGCAGCAAACCGTAGTCCGGGGTGAACCAGCGCCTCATCACTTATCACCAATGGTTACAGGGGTCAGTTCGACAAAATCAGCGCCGGAGGGAGTGAGCAGGCGCTGCCCGGTGGCCGGATCGTACAGACCCACAATCAGGCGGTATTCGCCGGGCGATGCGCCCTGCAACGGAATAGAGCGCGGGTCAATGATGGTTTGGCCCGGCCACCAGGTCGAGGTTGGATAAGCGCCATGCAGGGGCGGGCGGTCGAAACTGGCGGCTAGATTATTCTCCCGGTCGAGCAGTTGGGCAAACACGGTGTAATCCGCTGCGGGAGGCTGGTTGCTTTGCCAGGCCAGTTTAAAGTCGAGTTGCGTTGGCGAAACCGAGTCGAGTTCAAAGCCAATCAACTGGATAGTAACGCTGCCCGTCTGGAAAGATGCCTGCACCTTTTCGGCGAGTTGAGGCGGTTCCTGGGTGGGAAGCACATTAATTGTGGTGAGGAGGGCGGTATCTTCGGCGCTGTCGGCCAGGGGAACCAACCGGTCATCCCGGTCGGGGTCAATCAGGCCGACCCGCACCGCATAGGCCAGGGGCGGCGTGTCGGGCGGTATTATCACCTCGTGTTCGTCGCGGACGTAGCGGCCATTATCCCAGTGAAAGGTGGGCAGGACGGTTTCGGTGGTGGTATCGCCGGGGGTGTAATTGGTTGAGCCGGCGGTGGTGGTCAGGGTGTCCAGCCGGTCGAAGTGGACAAAGGGCTGGAGATTGTTTTTGAGCGGGGCGGCGTCGGTTTGCCAGTAGAGCACCACTTGGATTCGCTCCCCGGCTGGTACTGCCTGTTTTTCCAAATCATAGCCAATCAGTTGAATACCCCCGGCAAAGTTGATGTGAGTTTGCTGCTGGGCCGAAATTGCCTGACCGGGCGGCGAGTCGAGGGTGAAGATGGGCCGAAACAGTGGCTTGAGCCAGAGGGCGGCGGGGATGAGGAGTGCGGCGGTGAGGAGGAGCGCAGGGGTGCAGGGGTGCAGGGGTGCAGGGGAGATTTCGTGTTGGGGGTATAGACGTGGGGGCGGATAGCTTTAATGAAGGCTGCGCCGAGCAGACCCAGCAGCGTTAGCCCGGTGAGTGACAGAGCCACGAGCCGGCCCGGTGTTTCGCCGAAGTGGAGGGTCAGGGCGTGTTGGCCGGCGGGAATGTCTATCAGAATCAGTCCGGTTTCCGGTTCGGGCCGGATGGGAGTGGGCGCGCCGTCGAGCTGGGCTTGCCAGCCGGGGTAATCAAACTGCCAGAAACGGAGGGTGAAGGCGGTCGGGCTGTCGAGGTTGTAGCTGTGGGTTACGGCGTTTTGTTGCAGCAGTGTGGCGGCAGCGTCGGCGGGCAGGCTGGTGCGGTCCAACCGTTCCGGGTATTGATTGGCCAGAAAAGTGTCGAGCATGGGCGAGCCGGTCGGCGGGCGGGTGACGGATTGGGGCAGGTATTCACCCAGGGTAGTGGTGCCGATGGACTGCGAGCGGCGTTCGTAATCAACCTGTTTGGCGATAGTCACGGGGTCATATCGAGTGAAGCCAGTTACCGGGTAGAGCAGCGGCGCAACCGCCCCGATTTGGATTAACAGGCACACCGCCGTCAGCGGCCAACGGAGTTTTGTCGGCAGCCACATCACCGCACCGCCGGCCAAAACCGCCAGTCCCAAATTCGCCAGACCGAGCATGCGCCAGGGAAATTCGGCCACCTGCAAAATGCTGACAATTTCCCAAACCGGGCGGGAAATGGGCAGGGTGAGAAAAGTGGCGGTCAGAGCAAGAACAGCGAAGAAGACGGTAGACGGTAGACGATAGACAGTAGACAGGGGGTGGAACTGACCTCTGACCCCCGCCCTCCAAGTTCTGATTCCAGCCAGGAAACCGATGGCGGCCAGAATGATGGTGACAATACCTAATGTAAGGGGAACATAAGGATTCGCGGCGCGGGCGTCGAGAGGGGCGACCCAGGCAATCAATTCGGGCCAGTTGGGATAACGCACGTAAAAGGGGCTTTTTTCCAGATAGATGTCGGCCTGGGCGCGGGTGAAAACCCGCTCGGTGAAAGCGGGCAGCCAGAAGAAAGCG
>JAAUSP010000793.1 GCA_012032575.1 Anaerolineales bacterium
GATATTGGATAGACCGGGGCAGGGAGGCTTGCCGCAAAAGATGATAGGCATAGTGAAACAGATCGGTCACGGCCTGGTGGGTGGCTGGTTTGTCGTTGACTTCGTTTGCAGCAAAAAGCGCAGCGCCAGCCAGCGTTCATCCACGCTGCGGCACAGCCCACCTTCTAACTGGCGCATCTCGTCATCCCGGCACAAATAGCCCGGTACATCCAGCACCAGGGTTTGATTGCGCTCATGACCGTAGTAAGTGTGCGGACAGTGGGGCGGCAAAAAAAGCAGATACTGTTCGTTGAGTTGGTGAGGTTGATCGGTATTAATGGAAATAGTCCCTTGCAGCGGAAAAAGTAGCTGCGCGTGCGCGTGAGCATGGGTACAGGCTATTTCGGGATAGGTGCGGCGTTCAGCCAGAATATGTCTCAATTCACTCATAAACTTATCTCTTCAAAGGAATAAAGCCCTGCTCCGGCCCCAGTTGATCAAATTGGGCCTTGAGCATATCCCGCTCGACGGTTTTACGGGCCACTTTTTTCTCGACCTCAGCGGCCAATTCGCCCAGTAAATCGCGGCCCCGGCGGCGGGCCAGCTTGACTTCAAGGCTCAACTGCACGCTGGGCCGCTGCGGCAGTTGGCTCAATTCCCGTTCGATTTCCCGCACCCGCTGCCGGCAGCGTTCCAGTTCCGCTTGCAGCGCCTCCAGTGAAACGTTAAACGTTGAACGTTGAACGTTGAACGTTTGGGCCAGAGCGGTCAGTTCGGTTAAACTGCGGGCGGCGTAGGCATTGTTGATGGCGGCCATTTGTTCGGTGCGGCGGGCGCGGTCAAGCTCGTCGGCGGCCAGGTCGGGGTGGAAACTGCGGGCCAGTTGGCGGTACAGCCGCCGGATTTCGGCCTCGTCGGTGGGAGCAGGTGGCTGGGGTGGCGGGGTAGGGGCAGCGGGTGGCGGCGCTTGCCAGGCGCGACGATACTGGAAATCCACCGAGGCGTAATCCTGGCCGCGCTGTTTCTGGCGCAGCAGGTGCAGCCGCTCCATATAGCGCTCGATGTCCGCTTCCAGCGCCTCCAGCTTATCGTACAGGTAGCCAACCCTGGCCTCGAATTGAAACTCAAAGGCGTTGACCTCGGCCAGCCGGTCAGCCAGTTCAGCTTCTTTTTCAATCAGCTCCGTTTTGGCCTGTTCGACGGCAGCGCGGAGGCGGGTTAATTTTTCATGCTCAGTTTCGGGTTGCCAGTGGGCCATCAGGTCACATCACGTCAACTTATGGATCGGACTTTGTACTCTTTGAATGGCAGTTCAAGGAGTTTTAATTGGGCATACTCGGGTTGAGCCGGTTGAGGAATTCCCAAAGCAAAATTTGTAATCAAAGCTTCGAGCATGGCATGGCGGAGGTCTTCGTGCGAACCAACATGGTAGAAATGTTCTTTGGTGAACAGGTGAAAGCCATTGCTATACCAGTTTTTGTCAATGAGAGGATTGCGGCGAAATTCGTTGCTATGCCAGGTGGAAAAGATAAATTTACAGTCCAGGTTTTGTAAAGAGTTAACCAGACCATCTTCATGGCTCTCTGACCAACTGTTGAAATAGTCAACATGCCGGCCCATATAGGGGGGATCAGCATAAACCATATCATTTGATTTAACCTGGCTCAAACTTTGCTGAAAGTCCATCGCTTCAAATACCCAATCGCTGGCATGAATAACCGTCGCGATGGTTCTGATTTGATTGACAATTTTGGTGATATAAGCCGGCGCGAAACGGTCGGGTTTACGGCAGAAGGGCACATTAAAATAGCCTTTGCGATTAAAACGCATCACCCCGTTAAAACAGGCGCGATTGAGAAACAAAAAATCGTAAGAGTTCGGGGAGAGGTTAAATCGCTCCCGGATTTCGTAATAGTGACTTTCTCCTTTAATTTTTAGGTGATGCCCCTGTTCGGTCAGAAACTCCTTGACTCCGCCGGGGGTTATCGAATGACTTTGAATGTCTTTGTAAAATTGAATAATGTGAATATTTGTATCTGCCAGCAAGGCTCTTTTGGGCTGAATATTTAAAGCCACCACACAAGAGCCACAAAACGGTTCAATCCAGCGGTCAAAATCCAGGTCACTTATGAGGTTTTTGATCTCTGGAACGAGTTTTGTTTTGATTCCTTGACATTTTATGGGGGGAACTAACAAACGACTGCTCATTCTGTGCTTTCTTCGTCCGTAAAGGATGTCTCATCGGGCAATTGCTCAATCTGATCCTGGAATTTCTGTAAAATTTCGCTGCCGCGCTGTTTGTAGGCAAAGTATGATTTGAGGTCCGCATAAGGCCGAGCCACTTCGAGGGAGCGGGCCATATCGGCAGTCAAGTAATACATCCAGTAGTCGTCGTAAACTTCTTCGCCAAGTTGGGCAAAAGGGGCGGTTCCATTAAGTAATTGGTCAATCTTTGTCACTGAGCCAATATTCTTGGTGTTGCCGCTTCCGGGTCTGGCCGAGGCGATCCTATATTTAGGTTGGGCGAAGAACTGAAAATTGTGAATAACCGAGGGGATTTTTTCAAGCTCAGCCAGCGAAAAATGCTTGCGTTCATCAGCCGCATCCAAGTTTTTAGAGTAGATTACACCAAGAACAAAATGTCCAGCATATTGACTATACGGGTATGTGGTATTTTTGGCACTGTCTCGATTGCGGAAATATCCAGTGAAAGCTCCCAAAGTCATTCCATTTACATCATTGGGTGAGAGGCGATAGGTACTTTTGATGTCAACGGCAAATTTAGCCGACGTACCATGGTGGATGAAAGTGAGATCAGGATAAAAGTTCTGTTGAGGCGAGAGCTGAATGGCACAATCATGATTCTCGGCAAACTCGACAAACATCGGAAAGAGTAATAACTCCAGCACTTTTGAGACAATCTTTGTATCTACCGAAATGGTATAGATGCGTTGGTAGATGTCAATAAATCCCTTGATGATCCATTCACCCTCAGCAGTGGCTATCGCTTGGGCAAAGGACGCTGTATGTTCTTGTAAGTGCCTCAGAAATTCCTCGGTAGTCATCCTTATTCAAAAACCTCTTTCTCGTACACTTGACGTGGTTCCACCGGCGTTAACCGGGGCACAAAACGGGGTACAAGCCGGCAGTAGCGACGGTACGGCTCGCCGAAGCGGGCGCGGAGTTCGCGTTCTTCCAGCGGCAGTTGCAGCGCCAACTGAGCGATGTAGGCGGCCAGCAGGACGACCAGACCCCAATTCTGGGTTAACAGCGCGGCGCCCAAAATGAGGGTCATATCCGTGTCGTACAAAGGATTGCGCACGTAGCGATACGGCCCGCGAACCACCAACTTCTGGGGGAACGTTGTTTTCTTCCGCCCCCTGGCCGGGGGGGAAACAGGGCC
>JAAUSP010000058.1 GCA_012032575.1 Anaerolineales bacterium
TAAACCCAGCACGGCGATCAGGTGGCCCCTTTATCATCCACACTAATTTTGTTAACGCTGCCTTCGTAACGATACAGGGCCGTTTGCATCGCTTGCATGGCGGCCTGGCTCTGCTCCAGGGGGGTGGTGTCGTTAAGATGCGGTAAATTAACAAACAGGATGGTAATGCGACGCAGTTCGGCCAGCCAGCCGCTTTGCCCGGCGGCCAGACGGGCCAGGATCGCGCCGGGTATGTAAGCCCGCAGCGGAGTTTCCAACTCAGCCGGCAAAATGGGGGCAGGCTGCGGCGTCAGGTTAAAGCCCCCTTGCACGGTTTCCAGGCGGACATAGCCTTCGCTCAAATCCTGTCCGGTCGCACAATCCCCGATTAAATCCCAGGCGGCTGGCGCGACGACGATTTGCCCGGGCTGAGCACGGGCCTGGGCTTCACTGGCCTGGTAAAGAGACGGCCCGGTGACGACAAAATCCCAGCGGCCATAAACTCCCCCGACCTGAATCAGGGCCATATCGCCTGCGCTTATCCCAATGCGGAGGGTTAAACGGGCCTCGTCATCAGCCTGGTAGTTTTGGAGAGCGGTCTGAATGGCCAAAGCGCAGGCGGCGGCTCGCAGGGTGACCATGGGCAACATGACAACGGGGTTGTCTTTGATTTCCGGGTTATCAACCCCATTTTCTACCGGCCAGACCGCGGTGAGACCATCGCCGGCAAATTTGGCTACATCACCGCCGTAGGCAGTTATCAGATCAATCAATTGGCCAAAGTAGGTATTCAGAGCGCGGGTCAGAGTTTCCGCTCCCGCCGGACCTTTCTGGGCTAACCGTTCGGTCAGGGCGGTGAAGCCGGAAATGTCGGCAAAAGGACGGTAGCAGCAAAACGTTCGGAGAAGGGGCTAATAACGGGCGCAGGGGTACTGGTCAGCCGCCGGGTGATCAGGGCCGGAACATAACTCTTGAGGGTTTCGATCGAGGTAGACATGTCAATCTCCGCCGGCATCACCCGCTCGACCAATAAATTTTGAAGCGCTACTCACATTTTAACACGGACTGGCTTTTTAAACAATAGGGTTAGCTAATTCACCCGGCAAAGACCCGGCGCAGCACCCGCTGGACGGTAATATTTTCCAGGGTGTTTTGTTCGCCAAAAGCAATGCGGATGAGGGTCATTTTGAGGTCGGGGCGGCGGGCGGCCAGGCGGACCATGAGGTTGATGAGTAGGGGATTGACAAACAGATTGCGGGTCAAACTGCACACCCGGAACAGGCGTTGAAAACGACGCCGCAGCAGGCGGTCATATTCAGCCAGGTGCGGCAGCGACAGATCACCACTGGCGAAGAGGCGCAGTAAATGTTCGGCAGCCACCTTGCCGGACTCAAGGGCATAATCTATGCCCTCGCCGGTGAGGGGATTGACCAGCCCGGCGCCTCGCCTACCAGCAAGGTCCGCTCGGCGTATGTCGGCGCGGTCAGAAAATCCATCCGCAGCGGATACCCTTTGACCGGCCCTACCCGGCGCGCTCCGGCTAACAGCTCTTGTAATCGCGGAGTCTGGATGAAGCTGTCAAAAGCCTGGCGGGTGTTGCGCGACATCCAGCGTCCGGCCCAGCCCCAGGGGAAGATACCCGCGCCGATATTGGCCGCGCCATGGGGCAGTGGAAAAACCCAGCCGTAGCCGGGCAGCGGCACTCCGGCAAAACTCAACTGCATAGTGTCGGTTAAGCCTTGGACTTCCTCAAAATAGGCCCTGGCTGCCAGGGCCACGCTTGGCATTTTTTTAAGCAGGCCCATTTGCTGCAACAGCGGTACGCCGGCTCCGGTTGCTACAATGGCCGCCTTTGCCCGGGCCGAAAATTCGCCGCCGGGACGTTTGCCGCTGATGAGCACTTCTTTGCCGTTAGCCGCCACCTCGTTGACGCGGACCTGGCTCTGAAATTGCGCCCCATGCGCGATGGCGTGGCTGCGGAGGGTATCATCCAGGGTGAGGCGGGGCACAACAAGGGTGTAACCGGGCCGGCCGTTTTTGCCGGGGAAAGGGGCTTCGACGGTTTGGCCGGTGGCCGAAGCAATCTCCACCCGGTTGAGACGGCTGCCGAGCGGCAGCAGTTCGCTCAGCAGCCCCATATCTTCCAATATAGTGAGGGCGCGGGGAGTCAGGCCATCACCACAGGTTTTGTCACGGGGAAAGTCGGCCTTGTCGAGCAGCAGCACATCCAGCCCTTGTTTGGCCAGATAATATCCCGCCGCTGCACCCCCCGGCCCCGCTCCGACAATAACAACATCGTGCATAGTTCCAATCACCCTCCCCATTTTGGCACTTTTGGAATTCAAGGAGTCAGAGGTAACGTGATGCGTGATGCGTGATGATCTAATCACGCATCACGCATCACGCTCAAACCCTACGAACTCCTGAAGTCCCCCATTTTTTCAGGCAATATACCTCTGTGCTGAAAAGCCGTCAATTTTTCAGGCAATATTAAAAGGAGCCGCATCGGGGGATGCTGGCTCCTTTTGTAGATAGTGCAGTCTAACCCACGCGGGTCGCGGACCCGCTATGAGCTTTAAATTGGATTTTGAAATTTATTCCGGCCCGATCATTTTTTCAGGGCGGACGACCTCATCAAATTTTTCGGCGGTCAGCAGGCCGAGTTCAACCACTACTTCGCGCAGGGTTTTGTTTTCGGCGTGGGCTTTTTTGGCTACTTTGGCCGCGTTGTCGTAGCCGATGTGGGGGTTGAGCGCCGTAACCAGCATAAGCGAGGTGTTGAGGTAGCCTTGAATGACGGTGTTATTGGCTTCGATACCGATGGCGCAGTGCTCGTTGAACGACTCGCAGGCGTCGGCCAGCAGGCGAACGGAATTGAGCAGGTTGAAGATCATCACCGGCTTGAAGACGTTCAATTCAAAGTTGCCCGACATCCCACCAATATTAACGGCGGCGTCGTTGCCCATCACCTGGGCGCAGACCATCGTCATGGCTTCGGATTGGGTCGGGTTGACCTTGCCCGGCATGATCGAACTGCCGGGTTCGTTTTCGGGGATAATCAATTCGCCAATGCCGCAGCGGGGGCCGGAGGCCAGCCAGCGGACATCGTTGGCGATTTTGTTCAGCGAGGCGGCCAGAGTTTTCATGGCTCCGCTGGCAAAGACAACCGCATCGTGGCCGGCCAGGGACTCGAATTTGTTGGGGGCGGTGCGGAAGGGCAGGCCGGTCAGTTTGGGGCAATGTGGGCTGCCGCTTTTGACGGCAAATTCCGGGTGGGTGTTGAGGCCCGTACCAACGGCGGTGCCGCCCAGGGCCAGTTCATACAGCCCATCCAGGGCAAACTCGATCCTTTTGAGGTCGTTATCAAGCTGCTGGACGTAGCCGGAAAATTCCTGGCCCAGGGTCAGGGGCACGGCATCCATCAGGTGAGTTCGGCCAATTTTGATGACATCTTTGAACTCATCCGCTTTGGTGGCCAGGGTGTCGCGTAGATGTTTGACCATCGGCAGCAGGCGGCGGTTGATCTCTTCGGCGGCAGCGATATGCATGGCGGTCGGGAAGGTGTCGTTGGAAGACTGCGCTTTGTTAACATCGTCGTTGGGGTGGATCGGTTTTTTGCTGCCCATCTCCCCGCCGGCCATCTCGATGGCCCGGTTGGAGATGACTTCGTTGGAGTTCATATTGGTTTGGGTGCCGCTGCCGGTCTGCCAGATGGAGAGCGGAAAATGCTCATCCAGCTTGCCTTCGATGACTTCGTCGGCGGCGCGAACGATCAGGTCGGCTTTTTCGGCAAAGGCCGGGTACAGCTCTTTATTGGTCAGGGCGGCCGCTTTTTTGAGAATGCCCAGCGCCCGGATCATTTCGCGGGGGAAGCGGTCGTGCCCAATTTTAAAGTGGATCAGCGAGCGGGCGGTTTGAGCGCCATAATATTTATGGGTAGGCACTTCAATTTTGCCCATCGTATCGGTTTCAATTCGGTATTCCATTGGTCCTCCTTATAAAGAAAGTAATCGGTAATCAGATGACTGTAGTCAGATAAGTTCTGCTACGCTCTGTTACCCTATAAACACATTTATCGTAAGTAAAGATACACTGAGGTATTCCAGGCTAGTAGTGCTATGTGTCACTTTATCTGTGGTCAATTGTCATATTCTGGGGGAGGGGGTAGTACCAGGGAAACGATCATTTAAGATTCGTGTTGCGTCTTGCGTGTTTCGTAAGAGAAATCTGACGCAAGACGCAAGACGTTTTAGGCTAACGCAATCAAATAAAACTCTTCACGGTTAACCGGGCGGCCATAGGCGTCTACGGTCTGGCTCCGTTCTGTGACCCGTTTTATCACTGCTTCTTTATCTTTGATCTGGCTGGCATGGCACAGAATGGCCTTGAGCTTGGTATCAAGGAAAGCGGTAATATCTACCCAGCGATTGGGCTGCAAGGAGCCGGCCAGGTAGACTTCTTTGACGGCGTGCGGCTCCAGACCATCAAACAACAGTTCGGGGTGGTACATGCGGTTGCGGGCAGCCGGGAAAACAGCATCAATGGTTACTTCGCCGGCAGCACGGTGGTCGGCGTGGTTGATATACATGCCCTGATAAAAGTAGCGGGTGGGGTCGAGGGTGATAATGGCTTCGGGTTGAAAACGGCGAATTTCGGCCACAATTCGTTTGCGTAAATTCAGGGTAGGTTGGAGTTCACCGTCCGGCTCGTCAAAAAAGATAACCTCTTTCACCCCCAAAACAGTGGCTGCGGCCTGCTGCTCTTGCTGGCGGACAGATACCAATTTTTCCGGGGTGAAGGTTGGGTCATCGCTGCCTTTGTTGCCATTGGTCAAAATAAGATAGATAACTTTGACTCCGGCGGCGCACCATAAAGCAATCAAGCCCCCGCTAAAAAATTCGGGGTCATCGGGGTGGGCCATGATGACCATGGCTCGGCTGGGCATAAAATCTGACACAGAGTCACCTCAATTCAGCAGAAATAAAAAGCGGCCCGCTGAGTTAGCGTAGTCCGCTTTTTGTTTAGTATTAGGCTAGGCCGGGGTAAGGGTTAACGCTGGCGGCGTTGTTCTTCCAAATCATAATCCCAGTAGCCGGGACCTTCGGTAAAGTAGGCGGCATTGCGGGCTGTATCAGCCTCATATTCGGCTGGAACATCTTCTTCGGGGAAAATTGCTTCCGGGGGGCACACTGGAACGCAGGCGCCACAGTCAATGCAAGTATCGGGGTCAATCCAGAACAGCACCCCCCAAACCGGGTCTTCTTTGGGACCAGGGATGATGCAATCTACGGGGCATACTTCAACGCAGTCGCCTCGCGGGTGCAAAGTGCAGTGATTACGTGTGTCATTAAAATCCTCCTAAGATTTTTTGATTGTGGTGGAGCTAATTTATTTGGATAAAAATGGAGTGACCTTCGACGTGAATTGGGTAAGTGGTAACCGCCTTAACCGCCTGGCCTCCACAATATTGTCCCGTTGTTACATCAAACTGGGCGCCGTGCCAGGGACAAATGACAATGCGACCAAAAAAACGTCCTTCTGCCAAAGGGCCGGCACTATGAGGACAGCGGTTGCTGATGGCATAAAATACGCCATCTACATTGAACAGCGCAATCTCAAGCCCTTTGACTTTAACCAACATACCCTTACCCGGAGGTAGTTGGTTGGTGTGGGCAACTTTAACGTACTCGCTCATTGTTGTTGAGTACAGATTTCACAAGGCCATTTTAGTCCTGTCGCCAAAAATTGTCAACAGCATGTAAGTCTATTTTTAACCGGGGTTATAATTCTAAAAAATATAGCCGGGTCAATTTGACCCGGCTATTTTTTATTTTGCGAACAGACTATTTAGCCGCAGCGTAGTTCTGGGCCACTTGATCCCAGTTGACCACACTCCACCAGGCGGCGATATAATCGGGCCGGCGGTTTTGATAATTGAGATAGTAGGCGTGTTCCCACACATCAATGCCCAGAATCGGCGTGCCTTCGCAGCCGGCGATGGCCTTACCCATCAGCGGATTATCTTGATTAGCCGTCGAGACGATTTCGAGTTTGCCGCCGTTGACCACCAGCCAGGCCCAACCGCTGCCAAAGCGGCCCACCCCGGCTTTAGCAAACTGCTCTTTGAAGCTGGTAAAAGAGCCAAAGGTGGAACTGATGGCCGCGCCCAAATCGCCGCCCGGCTCACCGCCGCCGCTGGCGCTCATGAGCTGCCAGAACATCGAGTGATTGAGGTGCCCACCGCCGTTATTGCGGACCGCCGGACGAATGTTTTCGGGTACGGCGCTCAAATCTTTGATCAAATCTTCGATGCTTTTGCTTTGCAGGTCGGCCTGGCCTTCCAGGGCCGCATTTAAATTGTTGACATAAGCCTGATGATGCTTGCCGTGATGGATCTCCATCGTCCGAGCATCAATGTGCGGTTCCAGGACATTATGAGCATAGGGCAGGGCAGGTAATTCAAAAGCCATAGCTAAAACTCTCCTTATGATAATAAAAATGTTTTTAAATCAGAACTAACGCAATTGAGGTATAGATTTAGACGACTGACCGGAGCGCCCGAAGGCTTTATCTTGAGAACCCCTAATAATTGTCAGGGGTTAAGGAATTGCTATTATAGACACCGCCTGGGGGCTTGTCAAAATTGCGCCTTAAAATCAATTGACGAGTTGGAACGGGTGCGGTACAATGCAGTTTCAAGAAAACGTGCTGCGTGTTGCGTCTTCCGTTTTATTACGGAAGACGCAACACGCATTATTTTTGGAGGTACCTTTGATTAACCATACCTGTTTCAAATGCAAGCGTCGCTTTGAACTGGACCCGGTTTTTGTGGGCTTTGAGTTAGGCAAATTGAAAAAGCAGAACCCTAACTATTATCAGGCCATCTGTCCGGCTTGCCGGGCCATCAACAAGGTTTCAATCACCCAGATGCAGGCTGATCTGGACGGCGTGACGGAAGAGGTTAAAACTATGCTGGCCGAGCACGAGGAAAACCTGGCCAAGGCTAAGGCCGAGCAGCAGGCTAAAAACAGGGAAAAGGCCAAAGCTGAAAAAAAGTAAATGGACCTTACTCTTACCGACCTGGAGCAAGCGATTAAGGCCATCCATGCCGCGCCGGAAAGGGTGGTGGTTGAATTTGCCGGGGCCGGGGCGCAGGCGCTGGCCTGGCTGCACGGGGTGCCCGGCTCGTCGCGCACAGTGCTGGAAGCGACTGACCGTTATGTTGTGCCCTCGTTAATCAACCTGATTGGCTTTGAGCCGGATCAATTCACCTCACCGCCGGTGGCGCGGGCCATGGCGACCAAAGCCTACATCCGGGCGCGCCAATTGGTCCCGCCGGATACGCCGGTGGCCGGCATTGGTTCGACCGCCACCATCGCCACCGACCGGACCAAACGCGGCGACCATCGCTGCTGCGTGGCGGTCTGTGACGCTCACGGCGTCACTTCTTATGCCTTGACCCTGAGCAAGGGCCGGCGGACGCGCCAGCAGGAGGAAAACCTGGTCAGCCTGCTCATTCTGCGGGCGGTGGCCGGTGTTTGCGGCGTGACCGGCCTGCCCGCACCGACTCTCCTGGGTGACGAAGCCTTTGTGGAATATTTTGAACCGATTGACCTGGTGGCCCGGCTGCTGGCGAACGAGGTTGAGTGGGTGGCTGTGGCCCCGGATGGCCGGATGACCACCGGCGATGTTTTGCCGTATGTGGCCCTGCTGCCCGGCTCGTTCAATCCGCTGCACCAGGCTCACCAGAGGATGGCGGCTGTCGCGCCCAGATTCTGGGCCAGGAAGTCTATTTTGAATTGTCGTTGACCAATGCCGATAAAGCCCCCATCAGTCTGGAAGAAGCGCGGTCACGGGTGGCCCAGTTTGCCGGCCTGGGTACGATTGTGCTTTCTCGCGCTCCACTGTTTAGCCAGAAGGCCCAGGTTTTTCCGCACAGCGTTTTTGTCCTGGGCGTAGATACGGTCGAGCGGCTGATTGACCCGCGCTTTTACCACAATGACCCGGCTGAAATGCAGGCTTCGTTCAGGCAGTTGCGCACCGCCGGCTGCCGCTTTCTGGTCGCCGGGCGGCTGCGCGGCCATCACTTTTTAACCTTGCAGGATTTGGAACTGCCCAATGGCTACCGCGAATTGTTTGAAGAAATCCCCGATTTTCGTATGGATATCTCTTCAACTGCCATTCGCGAAGGAAATATGGTACACTAGCAGGGTAGTAGGGTAGCAGGGTAGCAGTTTTTTTTGTGACCTTGCGCCTCTGCGATTTTGTCTACCATTCCCGCTCAAGGCTAAGGCTGAGGCTAAGCGGGCAAAATGAATCTTAGCCTTAGCCTTTGATATTGCTACTGCCAAGCAGTTACCTATTCTTAAAGGAGCGAGAAAACATCCAATGAGTCGCCAGGAAGAAATTTTAGATGGACTGTACGAAAATACTCTCGACGGCAACGCTGAGCCGGTCAAGGCCCTCGTCAAGGAGGGATTGGAGCTGGGTATCGAGCCGATGAGCATGCTCTTCGATGCCTTGATTCCCGCGCTGGAAGAAGTGGGTCGCCTGTTTGAACAGGGCGAATATTTTGTGCCGGAAATGTTGATTGCCGCCCGCGCCATGCAGGGAGCGATGGATATTCTCAAGCCGCTGCTGATGTCAAACGCTAATATCCAAATCGGCACGTTTATCATGGCGACGGTTAAGGGGGATATTCACGATATTGGCAAGAACCTGTGCAATATCATGCTCGAAGGGGCCGGTTTCAAGGTGGTTGATCTGGGGGTCAACTGCCCGCCGGAAAAATATATCGCCGCGGTGATCGAGCACAAGGCCGAACTGGTGGGCATGAGCGCCTTTTTGACCACGACGATGCCCATGTTCAAAAAGAACATCGAAGCCTTCAAAGAAGCCGGCCTGCGCGACAAAGTCAGGATCATGGTCGGCGGCGCGCCGGTGACGCAGGAATACTGCGAGGTTGTCGGCGCGGACGGTTACGCCCCCGATGCCAGCTCGTGCGTGCGGCTGGCCAAGCAGTTGTTGGCGGAGTTAAGAGAGAAGCAGGGGGGGTGAGTGGTGGTGGGTGGCGGAAAAAGGAGTAATTTTAAATATGATAACCAAGTTTTCCCCAGCGGTAATTGAAAATCTAAAATGTTATGTATATTTGTATCTTGACCCAGACACCAATGAAATATTTTACGTAGGTAAAGGTCGTGGAAATCGAGTTTTTGCTCATTTAAATGATGAGACGGGTTCTGATAAGATAGCCAGGATAAACGAAATTCGTGGTCGAGGTCAGGAGCCGAAAATCGAAATTTTGGTTCATGGACTGGATGATGATGAGGCAAGAAAAACCGAGGCAATTGTTATAGATTTGATTGGAATAAAAAGTGAAAATCTGACCAATAAGGTTCGTGGTTGGCAGGCGGGTATCTATGGACGGATGAATATAGACGAAATAACTTCTCTGTATTGTCAGGAAGTAGAAATTGAAGAACCGGCTATTCTCGTTCCAATTGACAAGATATTTCGATCATCCAAAGGGCTGTATAATGCAACACGAGAGAGGTTGAGGATTGATGAAGAAGGTAGAAAAGCCAAGTATGTGTTTAGCATAAATGAAGGAATAGTAAAGGCAGTATATGAAATTAGGACTTGGTTGCCAGGGCCTTCAACATTCAAAAGACGGACTGATGGGACGATACAGGAGATAATTCTAAGGGAATTTATCGGGGATCGTGCGGCTCCAGAAATTTGGGATAAATATATTAACAAATCAGCGCGAAAATATTTTCTGGATAGGGATACCAAAGATTCTATTTGCTATGTGAATATTTAATGAAAGAATTGAAGCGATACATCACAACCTTGCCTTTTGTGCGTCATGATGTATACAGTATGCTCTTCATTGAAACACCGCTTTTTACCAAACTCATCCAATGATAAAGGAATGGTTGGAATGAATGAAAAAACTTTGCCAATCTGGTGGAAAGTCTAAAGCTATGATAGAAGCATTGAGGACGGGATAATAAGTCAGGTAAGGCGATCATAATTTAAGCAAAATTCCGTATTTTATGAGTTTGTGGTAAGATGACAGTAGCTTGTGGATTGTTTAGCCAAAATAAGGAACTATCCCATGACCACTGACACAAAAATAAAGCAGCAAATTTATCAAATCATCGAGTCTTTGCCGGTCGAGCGACTCCCTGACTTGCTGCGCTTTTTGAAATATTCGATGCAACCCCTCAAATCTAGCCCCCCGCCTACGCCTCCCCCTATTTATCAAATACACCAGCATGCCATTGATACAGGTATTCCCGATTTAGCGGCTCAACACGACCATTATCTCTACGGCGTGAGCAAGGATAATGCCTGAAGTAGTTTTTTGGGATACCGCCGCCTTTCTTGCGCTGGGTAATGCACGGGATGACCTTCACCAAGCGGCTACCCGTGTTAGTCAGGAATTAGCTAAAGCCCAAGCCCATGTACTCACAACCGACGCAGTACTCATTGAGGTGGCCAATGCTTTCAGCAAAGTTGCGCTGCGGTCAATCGCTTGGCAACTGGTTGAAGCAATGCAAGTATCCGTAGCCCTAAAAGCAGCAACCATAGTGCCTGTAGATACTGACCTTTGGCAACGCGGTTGGCAGTTATATCGAGCTCGTTCTGATAAAAGTTGGGGACTAACCGACTGCATCAGTTTTGTGGTGATGGAAGATTATGGTATACAGCGAGCTTTTACCTACGATCAACATTTTGAACAAGCGGGCTTTGTTCGGTTATTAAAGTGATTTGGGTGTGACTAAAATGAGTTGGAAGAAAGAAATCTCTCTGGTAAAGTGAGTTCGCCAAAACCACTTGTTTAGGAGAGATGCCATGACTTCCAACTCACAAACGATTATACAGGATATTCGCCAAGAGTTTGAAATGTTACTTGATTTTGTGAGCGGCGAAGCAGCCCAACAGGCCAGCGCCGATCACATCGAACGAGGCTTATTCAAACTATTGTTGGCGATGGGAGCCAAATTGTTAAGGTTGTTTTTCGTCATGCGTTCTGAGGCTTGTTCTCGTGAAACCCTCCAGACCGCCAGCGGGGCAACCTTAGGGTATGAACGAGACACGAAGCGAACCTACTATTCTATCTTTGGTAAGCTGTGGCTATATCGGCCCTACTTCTACAAAAAAGGCGTCGGCGGGGAAACCCCGTTGGATGCGGTCTTAGGCTTGGGTGAAGACAGTTACTCGGATCTGGTGCGGGAGGTAGCGGATTATCTGGGGGTCTATAACGTCTATCACAAAAGCGGTGATATTTTGTTCCGGTTACTGGGATTGAAGTTATCGACCGGAGCCATCGAGAGCAACCTGGCCGATGATGCCGCCGCTGTCGAAAGCTATTATGCGCAGAAGCCAGCCCCCCCACCGGCTGAGGAAGCAGAAATCCTGGTGATCCAAGCCGATGGCAAAGGAGTGCCGATGGTTCTGGAAGAGATACCGGAGCCACAGGTACGGTTAGGCAAAGGCCAAAAACGAGGTCGCAAGAAGGAGGCGATGGTCACCAGCATTTACACGATTGCCGCCCATCGTCGGACCCCCCAGGCAGTGGTTGATAGTTTTTTCCGGCACACCCCTGCCGATACCGCTCCTAACCGTTGCCGGCCTCACCATAAGCATATTTGGGCCACCTTAGACGGGAAAGATGCCGCTTTAGCCCGCTTGGCTCAACAAGTGGCGGCCCGCGAAGGAACCCATATCCTGGCTCGAGTGGCTCTGTGTGACGGCTATGAACCCTTACAAACTCGCGTCACCAAACAATTTCCTGATTTCACCCTGATCCTGGATTTTATTCACGCCGATGAGTATTTATGGGATGTGGCCACCTCTCTGCTGGGGGAACAACATCCCCACCGGCTGGAATGGATGGCCGACTACACCCTGAAAATCCTATCCGGTCAGACCCAACAAGTCATTGCCTCGTTTCAATCCATGGCTCAAGATAAGCAATATACCGCCACTCAACGTGCCCAATTGGAAAAAACAGCCACTTATTTCCAACGTAACTTGCCCTATATGGCCTATGACACCTACCTGAAACAAGGTTGGCCCATCGCTTCCGGCGTCATTGAAGGTGCCTGTCGTCATTTTGTTAAAGATCGCTGCGAATTGTCCGGCATGCGCTGGACCCGGACCGGGGTTGAAAATCTATTCCATTTACGAGCTGTCGCTGAAAATGGAGACTGGGATGACTATCACCGTTTCCGCAAACGTCAGCGCCATATTCGCTTATACCACCAACCTTATCCCGAACTGTTACCTGTGGAAATGCAGGCCATAGACAATTGTTCTTTGTTCGAAAAACGACCCGCTACTTCCACTCAACAAGAGCTCGAACCTTCCTCTGCTCCTGACAATCAAACTCTCTATCACCAACTCCCGCTTGCTGTTTGATCGAAGTAAAACTCATTTTGGTCACACCCAAATGATTGTGAACAAGCAGAAAATATTGCCCATCCTGATACGTTGTTGTATTCCTTAACTCAAGCTTGTTTAAGAAAAGTCCAAGTTCTTGGTTATTTATTTCCTGAGTCGAAACGGGATCTACCGAGTTTTGAACTTGAAATTAGCCCTAATGAATATTGGGCCCATCCACTGTGGTTGCAGGGTATTATTACATACTATTTTTGGAAGAAGACCGGCGATGATACTATGAAAGAAGTTGCTAAGTCAAAATTATTAGAATACCTGGAAGTCGCAATGCAAACCGTTATGCTTGAACCGGCCAAGCTTGAGTTTAATGATGTTTCATTCGATATTGATGAATTATGTACTTCAGGCTGTTAAAAATCAGGAAGATAGCTAAAGTATCTGGATTTCCTTAACAAGAAGAACAAAGCCTAGCATTACCATCAAATCCATGAATGTGATAAACCTCAACCCAAGCATAATGTTTGAGACAGCCCGTTTCCCCCTGCTTATGTCCAACCTCTGAAGAAAGTTCCAGATTGAGAATATCCTCCCACTCCTCTGATTCTAACTGATCGTCCTGATGCTTTCGTTGTTCTTCTGTTACCCCATCGGCTACCCTCCCTCCTTTTCCCTCTGATTCTAACTGTTTGCCCCGTTTCTCTCGTTGGGTACGAATATAGTCCAACAGTTTTTGAAATGAGTCATTGGGAGCAGCAGACAGATTGACCATCGGGATTTTTGGTTGAGACACAGCCCGAGCCGGAGGCAGCTTAAGTAAATCATCATCCTCTAATTCACTCAATACGTCTTTGATATCCTTTGAAGCTGATACTGTATCCTCACGCCCCCAATATTGCACACATTCCAACAAAGATTTAGGTTGGGCATCCTTTATTATAAACAGTTTCACTTTAACTACTGCTTCAACCACCTTTTCCACATCGTCAAGTAACACTTTTGGCGCGACTCTGAACACCTCGTGTTCATGAGGATGTTCGGCATCTTCGTGATTATGATATTGGTGATGCCTTTCACTGCGAGTAGTCACCGCGCTTGAGTAAGCCTCTTTATAGCAACGCCAGCGCTCATCCAACTTTTGAATCAGCTTGTTCAAATCATCAATAAATGTTTGCCGGTCAGCCAGGTTTTTGCCATAATGCGCAACGTAGCCAGTGAAATTAACGGGCGCAAAAAAGGCATCGGGTGCCGACCATCATCCCCTACCAAATCTGCCAACTCTCCTATTTGCTCACACACTTGCAAATCTTGAGCGTTTTTAGCGTAGGCAGGGCCGCTCATCAAAGTGCCAAACACATCGGCAAATATCTCCTCTGCCCAATTTAACCAGGTTGATACTCTGGCTGTGTCTGGATCATCGCCAAGCGGCGTATCCAAATCAATTGGGCCACTCCAGTTAAATATCGTGGCAATTTGTTGACGAAGGATGATGAAACGCTGACGATACTCCTCAAGATCACCGCTGTTCCAAAACACAAAATGGCCTAATTCGTGGGCTACAGCCTCATACAAATCGGGTTGTCCAATCCGGTCAAAAGGCACTCCGAGTAAGGGAGCAGCATCATAGGGAAAGCGCGTAAGATTGAATACTTTTCCAAAATAGGTAATAGGTTTATTGCCATTACCAGCAACTTCAAACCGCTTATAAAATTCGTAGGCTTTTTGGTCCAATTGCTCTAAATGGGGATTCAATGAGGTGTTATAACGTTGGTCAATAGCTTTACTCAGGATAGACCAATTTTCAACAGTTTTCTCCATCACTTTTGATAACACAAATGATTGTGTGGCTTGATCGCTATATTGTTCAATGACCTCATTTTGGAGAAAATAGTTGCGATAGGCGGTAAAGAAACTCTGGAATTTCTTTATTTCTTCCTGAATTTCATTCCGCACGCTAAATCTCGAGTCACTTTTATTTTTTATCCGTTCACGAAACCTCTTTGTTTCAATAAACAGACAATCAAACCGATCTTTAATGATTTGTACCTGCTTTAAGTTAGACATCTTTCCTCCAGTGATGTTCAAATAGAATTGTTATGAATAGAGAGATAAAGTATTCTCAAGGTAGGGGAACCGTTGCCTAAACCCAGATGAACGAAGTTTTGGGTACAGTCTGGCTTAAGGAAGGGGCGTCCAGACTGCGGTTTTGGTCAGTCCAGCTTGGGCCCATTAGCTCCATTATAACCGAAATGAGGTCGGTTGAACAGGGGGTGAGGGGAAAATTAAGGTAGAAACAGAGTTTTGCTGTGGCAAAGCGAGCCTTCGCCCAACCTACCGTCTCAACTGCCCCAACACCGCCTGCAAATGAGCATCGAGCGGCGCTTCCAATTCGATAGTCTCGCCGGTGCGGGGGTGCTGGAAGCGCAGCCGCCAGGCGTGGAGGAATTGGCGCTTGAGGCCGAGGACATTCTTTTTGCGGCCATAGACCGTATCGCCGACCACGGGGCATTTGAGCCAGGCCAGGTGGACCCGAATCTGGTGGGTCCGCCCGGTTTCCAGGCCGACTTCGAGCAAACTGTACGGCTCAAAATCCTCAAGCACCCGGTAATGAGTGCGGGACGGTTTGCCGTCGGCGCGGGGGGCCATCTTCTGGCGGAAGCGGGAGTCGCGGCCCAGGGGGACTTCGATAATGCCTTCGGGGGCTTCGGGCCGGCCAAAGACCAGGGCCAGGTAGGTTTTTTCGACGGTTCTGGCTTTGAACTGCTGCTGCAAATGACGCAGCGCTTGCGGCGTGCGGGCGACCATAATCAAGCCCGACGTATCGCGGTCGAGCCGGTGGACAATGCCGGGGCGGTCGGTGGCTTCGGCGTCGCTCAGGCTGAGCGCGGCCAGATCGGGGTAGCGGGACAGCAGCGCGTTGACCAGCGTGCCGCTCGCGTGGCCGTGGGCCGGGTGGACGACCATACCCGCCGGTTTGTTGATGACCACCAGATCGTCGTCTTCATAAACCACCGCCAGGGGCGTGGTTTCCGGCTGTGGCGCGTCGGGTTCGACGGCGGGCAGATAAACGGTGACCACCTCGCCCGTTTGAACGGCGCTGCTGGGCCGGACAGATTGTCCGGCGACCAATATCTGGCCCTGGCGAATCAACTTTTGAAGCTGCGAGCGGGAAAGTTGGGGCAAGGCTTGCGCCAGCCATTGGTCCAGCCGGGCAGCGGATTGGTCAACCTGGAGTTGCAGGGGTTGGGGTGAAGACATAAGACGGTTGCAGGTAGCACGTTGCAGGTTACAGGTTTTAACGTGCAACCTGCAACCTTACAACGTGCTACTTATGCTGGCGGGCCTTTTCGAGGGCGTGAGCGGCCATGCTGGAATCAGAACCACCGGCCTGCTTAAAAGCGCGGCGGCGCTGCAAAACATGATGATCGTGCAGCAGTTTGACCGGCAAGGCCCAGCGGTCAATATGGGCGGTTGAACGCAGCCGAAACCCAAAAACCAACTGGCGCGCTTGCAGGCCCAATTCCGCTGCTTTTTGACCGTAAAGGGTTAGCTTATTCAGAATAGTCCGGCGTACATCCGATTGGCTCATACATTTCCTCCTTCGGACAGGTTAGGCGCTTTTTCAACCTGGCTCAACACATCTTCTTCGCTCCACAGAAAATAGGCCAAAATCGTTACCCCCAGCACAATAGACATATCAGCAATGTTAAAAATAGGCCAAAAGCCAATATCCACAAAATCAACCACATAGCCGCGGGTGATCCGGTCAACCAGGTTGCCCAGCGCGCCGCCAAGCTGCAAACCCAAACTCACCCGCACCCACAGATTGTAAGTGGGCAAGTGGTGATAGAAAATGACAATAGCGACGACCACCACCACCGCAATGACCATAAAAATCCCGCCCAACTGGGGAAACATCCCAAAGGCCGCGCCGGTAATTTGGTGACAAAGGTAAATTGAAAGATTTTGGCGAAAGCCGGCAAAAGGTCCACGAGCTTTGCTGGGGGATGTTTTGGACCACCCAATACTTGGTCGCCTGGTCCAGGGCGAAAACGATAGCGGCGATGCCCAGAATGGCCGGCAGGGCAAAACGATTTTGGGAGGTGTGGCGTGTAATCAGAATTTACTCCTGGAAATAAACAGTAGACCCAGTAGACAGAGCTTGATGCGACCTTGCTACCCTGTTACCTTTTTATATTCTACCTCACTCCGGGTCAATCTGCAACAATTTTTTGTTCCTACTTCTTTTACTGATACGTGATGCGTGATGTGTGAGATATTTTCACGTATCACGTATCACGCATCACTTTGCTTTTTACAATTCCCGCGCCGCCGTGTTACAATCGAGGTCATATTAATTATCACCTTGAGAGCCGCTTTGAATAACCCTGCCCATGCTATCTCCCTGCGCCCGCCGCTTTGGACTGTGGCGCTGTATCTGGTCTTGCCCTTTTTAGCCTTGCCCGAAATCATTTTCGGCGGACAGACCCTCTACCGCACCGACATTACCTGGATTCATTATCCCGGCCACATCTTCATGGCCGCCGAGTGGCTGGCCGGGCGAGTGCCGCTGTGGGACCCCTACCGCCAGGGCGGCGTCCCCATGCTGGCCGAGCCGCAGATTGGGGTGTTGTATCCCCTGCGCGCCCTCTTTTTGAGCAGCCTGCCCCCCTCGTTGGAATTATCGCTGTTTATTATGCTGCATCTCAGCCTGGCCGCGCTGTTCACCTTTATCCTGGCCCGCTCGCTGGGCCAGAGCCAAATCGCGGCGACCCTGGCCGGGTTGGTGTTTGGCTTCGGCGGCTTTTTAATGGCCCAGGTCTCCAATCTCAACATCATGAGCGCCGCCGCCTGGCTGCCTTTGGTGCTGTGGGCGTTGATGGCGGCCCTCCGGCAGCGAAGCTGGCTGGCGATGCTGCTGGCCGGCATCCCCCTGGCGCTGCAAATTTACACGGCCCACTCGCAGATTGTGTTTTACACGCTGGTCATTGTCGCTGCGTATGGACTGTACCGGCTCAGCACCGACTTCTTTGCGGGCGAGGCGGAGCAGCGGCGAAACTGGGGCTATGCCTGGCGCACCGGGTTGCTCGTAACCGCCGCCATTGTCGCCGGTCTGCTGCTGGCAGCCCCGCAACTGCTGCCCTCCATCGAGTTGGTTCAATTTACCCTGCGCTCGCAAAACCAGGGGTTGGACCTGCTGGTGGAAAACTCGCTGCCCCCGGCGATGTGGCTCAACCTGCTTTTGCCCGGCGCGTTTGGCAACAATGTGGTCGGCTTCAAAGGGGGCGACCCTTTTCAGGAGGTGTTTATTTACGTGGGCTTTCTGCCGCTGCTGCTGGCAGGGGTTGGCCTGCTGAATTCCCGGCGCGATCAACGCTTTTTTGTGGGGCTGCTGGTGGCCGCCGTGCTGCTGGCCCTGGGAGGCAATACCCCGCTTTATGACTATGTCATCCAATACCTGCCCGGTTTTGATATTTTTCGCATCCCGGCCCGCTGGCTGATGGCGGTCAACCTGGCCCTGGCAGTGCTGGCCGGCCTGGGTCTGGATGCGCTGCTGGAAAAGGGGCTGTCCCGACGGGTGCTGGCGGGTTTCCTGACCGTCGGGCTGCTGCTGGCGGCGAGTCTGATCCTGAGTTGGGTTTTTAGAAATGATCTATCAGCCTGGAGCGACTCCCTGAACGGGCCTTATCGCAAACTGGCCGCGGCGCTGTTCAGCAAAGGCTTCGTCCCCGATCCTATTTATCAACAACGTATGCTGCTGCGGTGGATTTTCGGATTAAATACTCCCGCCTTTTTGTTAGTAGCCAACCTGGGCGTGGCCGCGCTTTTAGCGGTTCTCTACTCGACCCGGCGCGTCAGCGGCCCGGTTTTGGCCCGGCTGGTCCTGCTGACGGTCACGCTCGATTTGCTGCTCACGGGCGGAACGGCCATCAACCCGGTCAGGCCGGAGGGGCGCTGGCAGGAATTGTCGGGTGGGGCCAAATATGTGCTGGAGCGGGTCGGCCAGGCCAGGGTTTTACCGTTGGGCGTCAGCGGCGAAGATGCGGCGGTTCACAATCTGGGCCAATATTTCCCCTCGGCCTATCGGGTGTTCAGCGCCAGCGGGTACAGTTCACCGCTGAAGCTGGCCCGCTACGAAACTTTTCTGGATGAAGCCGACCCGGTGCAGGCGCTGCAAATCCTGGGCGTCCGCTACCTGCTCACGCGGGGGCAAATGGGCGCGGATGTGGCCGCTACCTATCCCCTGGTTTTCAATGATGGCGACTCGTTTGTCTACGAAAATGAAAACTGGCTACCGCGTGCTTTTGTCGTCCATCAGGCATTAAGGGCGAGCAATCCGGAGGAAGCGCTGGCTCATTTTCAAACCCGCCAGGTTGACCCGCGCCAGACGGTTGTTTTGGAAACCGAGATGCCCTTTCCGCCGCCGGAAATACCCACGACTTCTGCCAGCACGACTGAAATCACCTCTGAAAATCCCCAGACGGTTGAGATTACAGCCAATCTTTCCGCCGCCGGCTATGTGGTCCTGCTGGATACCTTCTACCCCGGCTGGGTCGCTGCGGTTGACGGTCAGTCCACCCCCATCTATCGGGCCGATTACCTGGGCCGGGCTGTTTTTGTGCCCGCCGGTCAGCATACAGTTCGGTTTGAGTACCGGCCCTGGTCATTTCGAGCGGGTCTGGGGCTGGCAGCGGGGATGATGGTGGTTGTGGGGATCGTTGCTTTTTGGTCGTATCGTCAAAATATTAAATAACCTCAGTTCGGAGTTTTTTATTTCCTGACAGGATTAACAAGATTTACAGGATGAAAAGGTCCAAAAATCGAGATAGTCCACAAATTATGTACTTGGGTCAGGTTAAGAACCCGGATGCGTAGAATTAACGGATTTATTGTTTGCTAATCCGTTTAATTCCGCGTATCCGTGTTCTTAACCGATATAAACATAAGTTTAAGCACATAATTCTATACCATGTCCATTTTATACCAAACCATCAAACTCAGGTTAAACAAGTTTAACAAGGCGATAACAGGCCATTAATACAAATAACCTATACTACAGATAGTCTCTTCTGTCTCCTCCTTAGCCAGAGCACTGCGGGTTTCCCGGCCCGCAGTGCTTCTGCTTTTTAGCCCCTGATTTGCTCAAACAAAACGGCTGCAAGGTATTGACAAAAAGCCTTTTTGGTCGTAAGATAAAGTTGTCATACAACCATACAACACTACCTATTTAGATGTTGAAACGCAGCCCTTCTCTGACCGAACAAGTCAAATCTCATATCAAACGACGGATTCTTAACGAAGGGTTTGAAGATGGCCGGATTCCCTCCGAAACAGACCTGGCCAACGAGTTGGGCGTCAGCCGGACCACCATCCGTGATGCCCTCAGCCGGCTGGAGCTGGAAGGCGTCATCTATCGCAAGCAGGGGGCGGGCACGTTTGTCAATGAGGCCGGCTTGCAGCTCAAAACCCGGCTGGAGGAAATTTGGGCCTACGAAGCCATGCTCGAAGCGCACGGCTACACCCCGTCCACCCGCATCATCAGCATCGAGCAGCAGTCGGCTCCGGCTTCGATAGCCCGGGACCTCAATCTGTCCGCCGATGCACCTGTTGTGACCATCCAGAAGCTTTTTCTGGCCGACGAGCAGCCGGTGATTATGACCATCAATCACCTGCCGCTCGGCCTTATCACCTTGCCCTACAGCCGAGCCGATTTTAATTCGCCGATGTACCAATTTCTGTCGCAGTTTTGCCAACAGCATCTAACCTATTATCTCAGCGAAATTGTGCCGCTGAACGCCTCGGTTGAACTGGCCGAAACCCTGTGCATCCCGCCTGACCGCGCCCTGATTTGTTTTGATGAAATCGGCTACAACCAGGATAACCTGCCCATTATCAAAGCCTACTCTTATTTCAGAGACGATTTACTCCGCCTGCGCCTGATCCGGCGAGAATAGGTAGTAAGTAGTAAGTAGTAAGGGAAAGTATTTCCCCTACTACCTACTACCTACTACCTACTACCTACTACTTATTGAAAGGAAAAAATTATGATTGACTCACAACTGACCCAAAAACTACACCAGGAGGTGGAACAGCGGCGCGAGACGATTATCGGGTTCTTGCGCGATATTTGCGCCATCCCCAGCATGGACAGCCAGATTGGTCCGGTGGGCGAGCGTGTGGCCGCAGAAATGCGCCAACTCGGTTTCGACGAAGTTCGCTTCGACAAGATGGGCAACATTTTTGGCCGGGTGGGACACGGCCCCACCGTAATTGTCTACGACAGCCACATTGATACTGTCGGCGTCGGCGACCCGGCGGCCTGGCAGTGGGACCCGTTCCAGGGCAAAATTGAAGACGGGATTTTCTACGCTCGCGGCGCTTGCGACGAAAAAGGCTCGACGCCGGGCATGATTTACGGCATCGCCCTGGCCCGCGATTTGGGCCTGTTCTCGCCCGACGAATACACCCTGTACTACTTCGGCAACATGGAAGAGTGGTGCGACGGCATCGCCCCTCACAGCTTTGTCGAGGCCGACCCCCAAGTGCGGCCCGATTTCGTGGTCATCGGCGAGCCGACCAAAATGCAGGTCTATCGCGGTCACAAAGGCCGACTGGAGATGAAAATCACCGCCAAAGGCAAAAGCGCCCACGCCGCCTCCAACCACCTGGGCGATAACGCCGTCTACAAAATGCTGCCGATCATCGAAGCCATCAGCAAGCTGGAACCTGAATTGGGCGACCACGAATTTCTGGGGCACGGCAAAATCACCGTCAGCGATATGAAGGTCAGCACCCCCTCGATCAACGCCGTGCCCGACGAATGCACCATCTTCATTGACCGGCGCATGACCTTCGGCGAGAGCAAAGAGGCGGTCAAAGCCCAGTTGGAAGCCCTCATTCCCGCCGACCAGAAAGACAAAATCCAGCTGGAAGAGCTGTTCTACGACGAACCTAGCTACACCGGCTTCGTTTTCCCGGTAGACAAATACTTCCCGGCCTGGGCCTATGAAGAAACCCATCCGCTGGTGGTGGCCGGGCAGAAAACCCGCCAGGCCATCGGCCTGCCCGAAACGCCCAGCAGCAAATGGAACTTCAGCACCAACGGCATCTACTGGGCCGGCAAAGCTGGCATTCCCTCCATCGGCTTCGGCCCGGCGACGAAGTCACCGCCCACACCACCGAAGACAGCGTCTCGCTGGAAGACGTGGTCAAAGCGAC
>JAAUSP010000794.1 GCA_012032575.1 Anaerolineales bacterium
GCGCTGCAAAAATGCCTGCATCAACAACTGCGGTCCGGCCTCGGCATATTCGAATCGTTCTATCCAACTCTCCGAGTGTTCTCGGAAAAAATTGCTGAAACGCCGCCAGCAGTTTTTCCATCTCTAACCGACCCTCTGAACCGACATACCAGGTTGGCTGAACTGTACTCTCGAAGTTTAACTGGGTGATAAAATTTAATTCACGGGGGATAATCTCTCGATAGATGGGGTTGGTAATTTGTAATCCATCTGGTGTCCGCGAGACCAGTCCCAAATCAATCACATATTGAATGTCATCCTGGCTTACGACCTGGGCTAGTTTTTGCCCTTGTAACATAGGGCCGATGACCCGTTGGACTCTGGGTTCTTTCAGCTTATCTACCAACTGATCCAGATGAGTTTCTCGACGCATAATCAGATGTTCTCGAGCTTCACTAATCATCTCTGCCGTAACGGGGTGTAATCGCTCTAGCCCTTCTGGCATCTTAAAGCAGGTTTCGTAAGCCAGAGCATTGACTAACCAGGGCTGCCCTTGGGTCAACTCCCAGGCCAATTCTAGCGCCACTTCTTCAAAAACCTGTCCGGTTTCGGCAGTATGCTGTTCGTAAAGCTGTCTGACTTCAGCTTGACTAAAATTGCCCAGGCGGAGTGATTCAGCTTTGACATTAAAGGCGCTGCCACCTGTGATAATGCTTTTCTCCTGGTCTGAATGGATACGATAATCTCGCACATCCCGCACTCCGCACAAGACAATACTTTGAGGAAATAAGGCTGGACGTTTATCATATCCTGCTCGTAATTGACGCAGCACTGCAATCAAAGTATCGCCTACTAAGGAATCTATTTCATCTATCAACAACACCAGAGGTTTAGGGCTTGCTTCTGCCCATCGCGTAAAGACCTCATTCAAGGCAGCACCTTCACCAAATTTGGTCAGAATTTCCGGCCAAATTTGGTGAGGATAGGGGTCAGCCAGAAAATCTCGGGCCCGTGACCCCATTTCACTTAAGATGGCTTTAATCCCCTGGTTAACATTCTCTCGGGCGTACTGTCCTACTTCGGCATTAAAATACAAACAGCGATACTTTCCCGCTCGGTTTAGATACTCCATTAACGCCAGTAGGGATGAAGTCTTCCCGGTTTGCCGAGGCGCATGTAAAACAAAGTATTTCTGTTGATCAATCAGGGTTAATATTTCAGAGAGGGTGAACCGCTCTAAGGGGGGGAGACAATAATGAATGTCACATTTTACCGGGCCAGCGGTATTAAAAAAGCGCATTCGCCAATCCCTCAAGAACCGAATATAATCGAGTTGAGGTAATTGTATCACCTTTTACTTTAATAACCAATCTTATCCATGGACGGCATAGAATTGTGCTTACGGTTACACGGGGAGATGGTAAGGGGGTTACATTAACTTGCTCCACTTGCGGGCAAGGTGGTATTCACCTAGCGAAGGCGTTTTTCTCAGCCGGGATGCGGTAGAGAGTGAACCACCGTATCTGTACGTACGAGGGAATCCGGTTAATTTTACGGATCCTAGTGGACACATTTGTTTGGATCCTTGGGCACCATCGGGTGTTCACTTTGACCCAAATCGAGGATGTGATTATCCTCAAGGAAGCACAGGAGCATTTTGGTGGAGAAAAGATCCTCTTGGCCCAGATACAGCAATTATTGATATGCCTTGGGTCGATGAACAGTCTCAACAGAATTGGAATCGATATCCAAATTCATGCGGTGCATCTGCTTTGTATATGCTCCTTAAAGCCGAAAAGTCCTCAGTGAACTTTGACACATTAGTGCAACAACTTCAGAACGAAAGACCTGGAGGTTACAATGGTTATTGTTGTAACAACAGTGTATCAGATGCAAATGGGACCAGCATGTTGCCAACGGTAACTCCAGATCCACTGGGTTGGTGCAATGAAGCATGCGTTTCTGGTGAGGCTCTTGCCTCCGTTGCCAGAAAGTATTACGGTTTGGATATCGTATCTGGCGATAATTGGACACATCAACAAGTTTTTCAGAAAGTAAGCCAGGGTCATCCCGTATTAACCTTAATCAGGTCAGAATTAACCACAACGTATTTCGGACATTTTGTTGTCATCAAAGGCTTTTCTAACGGAGGATGGACGGTTGTATTTAATGATTCATATCCAGGAGAAGCATATTGGGATGTTCGAGACGGGTCTCCTGAGATCAGGCGCGATGTTGGCGAAGGGAGAGAGGCAGACTGGGAAGATTTTGATGCTTCCTGGGCAAGTCAGGTTGATGATATGGATCCAATGTCGCCTGGCGGTCATGTTAGATGGGCAATGGCAGTTAGGTAATATGAAAAAGTCCCTTGGAGAGAAATCAGCTATGAAAATACTCTGGAATTTCTTGCAGCCTAGCCGTCTCAAAGCCACATTTTTTGTGATATGTACTTTGCTCGCATCAATCATAGCCACTGGATTTGAAGCAACATCAAAAGTGACATGGCACGCAAACCGAGGCTTTCCATTTCCATTTATTACTATCTTTGAGAATGTGCCGATGGAACGATGCCCGATAAACACGATATGCGTGGCAACAAATATTCAGCAATTCTATCTGTATGCGTTACTGTTGGATATGCTAATATGGTATATTGTTTCTTGTGCAATAGTATTCGGGTACGAGATCTTGAAAAAGCAACGCAGATAACAGAGCCTAGATTGGGTTTCACCGTAGGTTCGACCCAACACTATCCAGTCTTTCAAGCGGAACGATCTCTGATTGGCTCCGCTTTTTTATTATATGCAAGACCAATAATCCCCCCCTTCCACCTCCGCCATCGCCCGACCATAATGCCTGGCGATGGTGCTATCATACAACCTCGCATACCGCAGCGTCGTCTCCACCCGCTGATGGCCTAAAATCCGCTGCACGGTCAGGATCGGCGTTCCGGCGTTGAGTAACAATGTCGCACAACAAAATCTGAGTTGGTGTGGTGTAACGTGTAACCCACACCGTTCTCCATAGAACCGCAGCCGCCGGCCACAATAACCGACCTTGAGCGGCTGGTGGCGATAGATGAAAATGTGATCTGTCTCCGCCGGGCTGCGAAGCACCAGGTAAGCTTTCAACGCCTCTATCCCGGTTTGGCTCAAAAATACAATTCGGTCTTGCAGCCCCTTGCTCTGCTCGATCCGCACTTGCCGGGCTTCCAGGTTCAGATCACTTAAACGTAAACGGCGGATTTCGCAGGTTCTGAGACCGCTGTGCAACATCAGCCAAAACCAACCGCGATCCATTACGGCTTTGTAATGGGCATCCGCTTGGGTAGTTGTCACTTCGGCTTCAATCTGCCGGCTCAGGCGATGAAGGTGGTCAATCGGCACGTCGACGAGGCAG